>NZ_VLKF01000001.1:601576-902364 GCF_007994135.1 Modestobacter roseus | reverse complement strand
CCAGCGCGGCCGTGAGCTCCGGCTCCCGCGCGGCCAGCCCGGAGTCCGGCAGCGCCAGCCGGGTGGTGGTGGCCGCGACCCCCAGCTCGGCCAGCGCGTCCCGGGTCTCGGCCACCCGCCGGGTGGCCAGCTCCGCCGCGGAGAGCACCGCGCTGCCCGGATGGCTGCCCTCGCCGTCGGTGGCCGCGACCAGGTGCAGCGCGATCCCCGCACCGGCGAGCAGGGCCAGCACCCCGCCGGCGCCGAGCACCTCGTCGTCGGGGTGGGCGGCGCAGACCGCCACCCGGGTCCACGCCGGGTCGGGCACCCACCGTGGCCAGTCCTGCGCCGGCAGCCACGCCGCCCAGGTCACCTCGTCGGTGCCGGGTGCGGCGATCCGGTCCTCGGGTCCCGTCACCGGGCGGCCCGCTCGCGCACCAGGGCGCCCAGGGCGGCGAGATCCCGTTCCCCGTGGTGCTGGCGCAGGTAGACGGTGAGGTCGGCGACGCGGGCGGCGTGCTCGGCGTCGTGCGCCAGCGGCGCCGCCCCCAGCGCGCGGCCGACGGTGCCGAGCACCTCCTCCCCGGCCCGGGCGGCGAGCGCCCGCAGCCGCTGGGCCCGCAGCTGGGCCGTCCCGGCCCGGTCCAGCGGGTCGGCGTCGACCTCCGCCGCAGCTCCCCGCAGGGCGGCGTCCACCCCGGCGAGCAGCACGTCGACCGCGCCGACGGCGGCGTCCCGCAGCGGGTCGGGGCCGCGCCGGACCGCGGCGGCGACCAGTGCGGCCGCGACGCCCCGGGCGCCACCGGCCCAGACGGCGGCGACGCCGATCCCGCCGTGCCAGAAGCCGGGCCGGGCCAGGTAGGCCCCGGGACCGCCGACCGGCCGGACCGGGACGTCGTGCAGGTGCACGTCGGCGGTGTCGCTGCCGGCCATCCCGGCGCCGACCCACGCGGTCGGGTCGACCCGCACCCCCGGGTGGTCCAGGTCCAGCAGGAAGAGCCGCCGTCCGTCGTCGGCGGTCGCGGTGACCAGCGCGGCGGTGAGGACCCCCGCACCGGAGCACCACCGCTTGCGGCCGGTCAGCTGCCAGCCGCCGTCGTCGGTGGGGGTGGCGGCGACCCGGCCGTCCGGCGGCTCGGCCGCCCACACGCCCAGCCGGGCGCCGTGCGGCGTCTCGGGCTCCCCCAGCTCGGCGAGCACCGCGACGGCGTCCGCGTGGCCTTCGGCCAGCCGGGCCAGCGGGAGGTCGCGCTCGGCGAGGGCGGCCAACTGCCGCCAGCGGTCCAGGGTCGCCCCGGCGCCGGGCAGCGGCGGGGACCACCCTGCCTCCAGCAGCGACCGGAAGGACGACGCGGTCCGCGCCACCGGGTCGTCGGCGCCGGTCCCTGAGGTGATCATCACCGGTGATGATGCCGCACTCCGTCGTCCCCTACCGGATGTCGTGGCACCGGGGTCGGGCCACCGAGGTGTGGCGAGTCGATCATCGCGGTAGAACTGGCCCGGGGCCGCCGACCGGCGGCCGCGACTCGACGATCGGAGGAGCCATGGCGCTCGACGACGAGGACATGACCAGCACCGAGGGCCCGGCCGACTCCGGTGCCGGTGAGGGCACGCCCGGCCAGCACGACGGCGGTGCCGACGGCGGCGCCGAGGGCCCCGCGGACAGCGGAGCCGGTGCCGGCACGCCCGGCCAGCACGACGGTGGCGCGGACGGCGGTGCCGACGGCGGTGCCGACGGTGGCGCCGACGGCGGGGCCGAGGGCCCGGCCGACTCCGGTGCCGGCGGCGGCACCCCGGGGCAGCACGACGGCGGCGCGGACGGCTCGGCCTGACCGTGCTCGACCCTGAACCGCAGTACCGGGCACCGTCCTCCCCCGTGGAGGGCGGTGCCCGCTCCCCGGGTGCCCGCCCCGCGCTGCGCCGCTGCATCGCCGTCGACCCCGACGTCTTCGCCGCCGAGCACTGGTCGCGTCGCCCGCTGCTGTCCACCGCCGCCGAGCTGGGCGGCACCTTCACCGACCTGCTGAGCCTCGAGGCGGTCGACGAGCTGCTGAGCACCCGCGGCCTGCGCACCCCGTTCCTGCGCATCGCCAAGGACGGCGCGGTCGTCGACGCCAAGCGGTTCACCAGCCCCCAGGGCGCCGGCGCCGAGGTCGCCGACCAGGTCTCCTCCGACGCGGTGCTCCGGCTGTTCGCCGAGGGCAGCACCGTCGTCCTGCAGGGGCTGCACCGGCTGTGGCCGCCGCTGATCGACTTCGCCGGCCAGCTCGCCGCCGACCTCGGCCACCCCACGCAGGTCAACGCCTACGTCACCCCGCCGTCCTCGCGCGGCTTCTCCCCGCACTACGACGTGCACGACGTCTTCGTGCTGCAGGTCGCCGGGGAGAAGCACTGGACCATCCACGAGCCGGTGCTGCCCGACCCGCTGCGCACCCAGCCCTGGACCGACCGGGCCGCCGAGGTCGCCGCCGCGGCCGAGCGCCCGCCGGTGATCGACGCGGTGCTGCGCCCCGGCGACGCCCTCTACCTCCCCCGCGGCTACCTGCACTCCGCGGTCGCGCTCGGGGAGATCAGCGCCCACCTGACCGTCGGGGTGCACTCGGTGACCCGCTGGGGCGCGGTCGAGTCGGCGCTGGACCTGGTGCGCACCCTCGCCGCCGACGACCCCGCGCTGCGCGGCTCGCTGCCGCTCGGCGTCGACCTGGCCGACCCCGCGGCCACCACCGAGGACGTCGCCGCGGTGCTCAGCGGCCTGCAGCGCTGGATCGGCGAGGTCGACCCGGCCGCCGTCGCCGACGCCCTCCGCGCCCGCACCTGGGCGCAGGTGCGCCCGGCGCCGGTGTCGCCGCTGGCCCAGTCGGCCGCCGTCGCGGCCCTGGACGGCGAGACCGTGCTGCGTGTACGACCGCTGCTGCGCGCGCAGCTCCGCGAGCCGGTGGGCGACCGGGTGGCGCTGGTCGCCGGCCGGCGCACCCACGACCTGCCGGCGAGCACCCACGCCGCCCTGGCCGCGCTGCTGGCCGCGGGCGAGCTCAAGGTCGGCGACCTGCCCGGGCTGGACGCCGACGACCAGCTCACCCTGGCCCGCCGGCTGGTGACCGAGTCGATCGCGCTCGTCCCCGACGCCCGGGCCGACGCGCCCGCGCGCACCGGCGGGCACGATGGGGGGCATGACGCCGTCGGTGGGTGACCAGTCGCCCGCCCGCCGTCCCGCCGGGCGGCTCGACGAGGGCCGCTGCTCGGTGCAGGCGCTGGTGCGCGGTGATGCACCGACGGCCACCGCGCCGCCGGCCCGGCGCTGGCTGCTGGTCGAGCAGCCCGGGCCGTGGGGGCGGGACGCGCTGCTGGAGTCCCGGTTCGACCAGGCGGTGGCCCCACGACTGGCGGCCCGCGCGCGGGAGGCCGGCGTCCGGGTGCAGCTGGTGCGGCGGCCCGGCGGGCGGCTGGCCGACACCGGCCGGCGGTGGGCGCTGGCCGACACCACCCCGGGGGTGGAGACGGTGCGCTGGGCGACCCGGGAGACCGATGCCGAGCTGCTCGAGGTGCCCTGGGACGGCTCGGTCGGCGAACCGACCGACGTCCCCTCGTACCTGGTCTGCACCCACGGCGCGCACGACGCGTGCTGCGCCGTGCGGGGCCGGCCGCTCACCCAGGGCCTGGTCGCCGCGGGGGCGGCGGAGGTCTGGGAGACCAGCCACCTCGGCGGGGACCGGTTCGCCGCCAACGTGCTGGTGCTGCCCACCGGGCACGTCTACGGGCAGGTGCCCACCGACGGCGTCGAGCTGGTGGCCGCCCACGCCCGGGGCGAGGTCGCGCTGCCGTGGCTGCGCGGCCGGTCGGGCTGGGCGCCGGCGGCCCAGGCCGCCCAGCAGCACGCCCGGGCCGAGCTCGGGCTGCTCGGGGTCGGCGACCTGCCGCTGGTGCACCTGACCCACCTGCCCTCCCCGGGCGAGGGGGTGGAGCGCTGGGCGGTGACCCTGGGCTCGCCGGACGGCGACGTGCGGGTCACGATCGAGAGCCGCCGCTCGGAGGTGGCCGCGCTGACCACCTGCCGCGCGCTGCGGCCGGCGCACTGGCGCACCTGGCACCCGATGTCGTTGCAGGTCACCGCTCCGGCGGCCTGATCCTCAGCGGAGCGCGCGACCGCGGGCGGCCAGCAGCGGGATCGCCAGCTCCGCCGAGGTGAGCGAGCCGTGGTAGGCGGCCAGCAGCGCCGCGTGCGGTGGCTCGGTGGCGCCGGCGGGGAAGGCCCAGGTGCCCCGGGCGAGGACGACGACGTCGCCGATCCGCTCGACGACCGCCGGGTCGACCGGGCCGAACACGCCGGCGGCGGCGGCCTCTTCGCGGCCGGCCACCCAGGCGCGCTCGCCGAGCACCTCCCGCCAGGTGGCCAGCACGTCGTCGGTGGCGCCGGGTTCGGTGTGCACGTAGCGGGCCCGCGGCTCGCCGGTGAGCAGCCGGATGCCGTCGGTGAGCGCCGGCTCCTCGGTGACGTCCAGCCGGGTGTCACCGGGGACGTCGACCATGCCGTGGTCGGCGGTGACCAGGAGGACGGCGTCGTCGGGGAGGCCGGCGGCCAGCTGCTCGACCACGCCGTCGACGACGGCGAGCTGGGCCCGCCAGCTGGGCGAGTCGATGCCGCGAACGTGCCCGGTGAGGTCGAGTTCGGCGGTGTAGGCGTAGACGAGGCTGGGCTCCCCGGCGGCGAGCGCCCCGTGCACCAGGGCCACCAGGTCACCGGGGCTGTAGGCGGGCGTGTAGTCGGCCCCGCGGTAGGCCGCCCGGGTCAGCCCGGAGCCGGCGAAGGAGTGCGGGCCGACCGCCGTGCACCGGACCCCGGCGGCGGTGGCCTGCTCGAAGACGGTGGGCCGGGACTGCCACTGCCGCGGGTCGGGGTCGTCCTTCCACTGCACGTGGTTGAGCGTCCGCCCGGTGCCGGGCACCTCGGTGACGAAGCCGAGCACCCCGTGGCTGCCCGGCGGCAGCCCGGTGCCCAGGGTGGTCAGGCTGACCGGGGTGGTGCTGGGGCAGGGCGCGGACAGCACCCCCGCGGGGGTGCCCAGGGCGTTGAGCACCGGGGCGGTGTCGGGGTGGGCGGCGACCAGCTCCGCGCCGAGCCCGTCGACCAGCAGGACGACGACCCGGCGGGCACCGTCGAGGGCCTCGGTCAGCCGGAGCGGGTCACCGGGCAGGTCGCCGCGCTGCACCGGGACGCCCAGCGCGGTCGCCACGCTGGGCAGGACGTCGGCGAGGGTGGCGCTGCCGTAGGCCGGGACCGTGAACTCCGCCGGCAGGGTGTCCGACGGCAGGGTCATGGCGCGCCGCTGCGGATCAGGCGGTGGCGGGTCGGGTGGCGAGCACGTGCAGGCCGGTCGCGACGTCCCGGTAGGGCGAGGCCCCGGACAGCGCGAGCTCCAGGGCGCGGACGGCCTCGGGGACGGCGCCGGAGGAGGCCTCCAGCAGGTCGGCAACGACGGAGACCCCGCGCCACTCCCCCGGCTGCAGGCCGGCGCCGGCGACGAGGGCGAGCAGCTGGTCGGGGTCGAAGCGCCGCCGGGCGGGGCCACCACGGGCCGGGGCGGGGTCGCGGTCGGCGAGCAGCTCGCGGGCCTCGACCGGGTGACCGCCGACGGCGCGGGCCAGCACGGCACCGGCCCGGTTGGCCGCGGCCAGCGAGAGGGTGCCGCCCGGCCGCAGCACCGCGGCGATCTGGCCGAGGGTGCTGGACGGGTCGTCGACCACCTCGAGCACGAAGTGGCAGAGCACCAGGTCGAAGCCGGGGGCCTGCGGTCCGTCCGCGGCGACCGGGGGCATCCGGTCGGCGTCGCCCTGCAGGCTGCGCACCCGGCCGCCGACCCCGGCGGTCTCGGCGCGCCGGTGCAGGGTGGCCAGCGCGTCGGCGCTGGGATCGACGACGGTGACCGTGTGGCCCAGCTGGGCGAGCGGCACGGCGAACATGCCGCTGCCCCCGCCGACGTCGAGGACCTGCAGGGGGTGACCGCCGGTGACGACCGGGTCCAGCGCCGCCCAGACGGCCGCCGTCCGGGCGGGGGCCTGGGTCGGCGCGGCGGAGGAGGTGGGCGGCACGTGCGGAGCCTAGTGCGGTGCAGCCGGGGCCACAGCCCGGTGGGCGCCACCCGGCTCCGGGCCCGCCACCCGGGCCCCCTGGGGCCAGGGTGACTGTTGAGGCGTGCGTCACCTCCCGTTCGCGCGTCGGCCGTGGTGCCGGCAGCGTCGTTCCCTACCGTCCCGCCATGCCCAGCTACCGACTGATGGACGGGTACGGGTACCCGACCGACACGTTCACCGCGGCCTGCGACGAGGACGCCCGGGTCTTCGCCGTGGCCCGGGCGGAGGACTACCCCCGCCCCGAGCCCCGGTTCGGGGGCCGTCGCGACTTCCAGGTGCACCGGCAGGACGGCGAGCGCTGGCGCCTGCTGCTGGCCTGGGCGCCCGCCTGAACAAGGACCCCGTCCTCCTCACCCCTCGCACGCTCGGGGCGAGCCTCGGGACGGGGCCGAACGACGGGGTCCTTCCTCAATGCCCCGAGCTGCCGGGGCTGGAGTGCCACAGCTTGCGCGGCGGCGCTGCCGCTGCCCGGCGGGCGGCGGTCGCGGCGTCGTCGCCGGCCGGCTTGATGTCGGCGTAGGGCGACATCCGGAACCCGGTCGGGTGCACCAGCACCGGCCGCACCACCACCGGCCGCGAGCCGTGCGAGGCCGCCGCCCCGGCGATCGCCTGGTCGGTGTACTCCCCCGGGGCCGCCATCAGCTCCGCCACCGCGGCCGGCCCGCCGGTCTCCCACGCCTCGTGCAGCGCGGGGAGCTCCCACGCCCCGGTGGCACGCAGCGAGACCCCGCGCGGGCCGGTACGGCGCAGCACCCCGCGGACCACCAGCAGCCACGAGTGGAAGACCGTGGCGGCGTAGGGGCCCTGGGCGTCCTCGAAGAACGTCGAGTCAGCACACCCGGTGCCGTCGTCGAGGGTCACGAACACCACCCGCCGGCCGGACCGGATCGGCGGGGTCTGGGTGGCCACCTTCACCCCGGCCACCAGCACCTCCGACCCGCTCCGGCAGCCCAGCAGGTCCTCGGCCGGGACCGCGCCGAGCGCGCTGAGGAACGGCCGGTAGAAGTCGACGACGTGCCGGCTGGCGTCCAGCCCGAGCACCTCCAGCTCGGCACGCACCCGTTCGGCGTCGGTGAACTCCGGCAGGCCGGAGGGGACGAAGTCCGGCGGCCCGCCGTCCCCGTCGCCCCGGTCCGCCCCGGCATCGGGCTCCTCCAGACCGAACAGGTCCAGCCCGAGCTGACCGGTGCTGCTGGCCTTGCGGCCGCTGCGGCTCCACCGTTCGAGTTCGCCGATCTGCAGCAGCAGGTCGCGGCGGGTCAGCTGCTGGCGCCGTCGGGCCGGCCGGCCCCCCTCGCTGTCGCGCACGCCGAAGCCGTAGACCGAGTCGAACCCCCCGGCGAGGACCAGCCGCTCCACCACCGGCCGGGACACCGCCGCCCGGGTCCAGAAGTCGGCCAGCGAGCGGTACGGCTGCCCGGCGACGACCCGGCCCACCTCGTCGTCGTCGATGCCCTTGACGTCGGCCAGCGACAGCCGGATGCCGTACCGGCCCGGCGCGGGCATCGAGGCGGGCATCCACTCCGGGCGCCGCCACGCGTCGCCGTCCCGCCCGTCCGCGCCGGACCCGTCCCCGTCGACCCGCTCCACCCGGTAGGTGCCGGTGGAGGCGTTGACGTCCAGGCCCAGCACGCGCACCCCGAAGTTGCGGGCGTCGTCGAGGATCAGCCGCTTGGGGTACATCCCCGGGTCGTGGGTGAGCACCCCGGCCAGGAACGCCGCGGTGTGGTGGGTCTTCAGCCAGGCCGACTGGTAGGTGGGCAGCGCGAACGCCGCGGCGTGCGCCTTGCAGAAGCCGAACGAGCCGAAGGCGACCAGCACCTCCCACACCTGCTCGACCACCGCCACCGGGAAGCCCTCGTCCAGCGCGCGCGGGGCGAACCACGCCTTCACCTCCGGGTGGGCGTCCTTCTCCCCCAGCGCACGGCGCACCTCGTCGGCCTCGGCCAGCGAGCAGCCGGTCATCGCCGCGACGATCATCAGCACCTGTTCGTGGAAGACCACCACCCCGGCGGTCTGCTCCAGCGCCGGCTTCAGCGCGGGGTGCAGGTACTCCGGGTCGCGCCAGCCGTTCCGGGCCAGCAGGAACGGGGTGACCATGTCGCTCTTCACCGGACCGGGCCGGAACAGCGAGATGTCGACGATGAGGTCCTCGAAGGTCTGTGGGCCGAACTTGCCGACCAGCTCCCGCTGCCCCGGTGACTCGATCTGGAACATGCCCAGCGTCCGGGTGCTGCGGATCAGCGCGAAGGTGGTCGGGTCGTCGCGCGGGACGGCGTCGATGTCGACCTGCTGCCCGTCGACCCGGGCCACCTCGTCCATCGCGTGCGCGATCGCCGATTGCATCCGGATGCCGAGCAGGTCGAGCTTGAGCAGCCCGAGCTCCTCGACATCGTCCTTGTCGAACTGGCTCATCGGGTAGCCGAGGTAGCTGCTCTCCACCGGGGTGCGGTCCAGCAGGGTGGCGTCGGAGAGCAGCACCCCGCAGGGGTGCAGGGCGATGTGCCGGGGCAGCCCGTCGAGCCGGGCGACCAGGTCGAACAGCAGGTCGAGGTCGCCGCTGCCGCCGGACCGCTTCGACCCCAGCCGGCTGGCCCGCAGTTCCGGCAGGTCGCGCAGGGCCGCGTGCACCTGGTCGGCCCGGATGTGCGGAAACGCCTTGGCGACCGCGTCGATCTCGGCCGGGGGCAGCCCGAGCGCCGCCCCGACGTCGCGGATGGCGTGCCGCACCCGGTAGGTGTCCATCATCGAGATGCAGCTGACCCGGTCGGCGCCGAAGCGCTCGATCACCGCGTCGTAGACCTCCATCCGCCGGGCGGACTCCACGTCGATGTCGATGTCGGGCAGCTGGTGGCGCAGCGGGGAGAGGAACCGCTCCATCAGCAGGCCGTAGCGGATCGGGTCGACGTCGGAGATGCCCAGCAGGTAGGTGACCAGGCTGCCGGCGCCCGATCCCCGGGCCGCCGCCCGCACCCGGAGCTCCTTGATCAGGGTGACCACGTCGGCGACGGTGAGGAAGTAGGAGGGGTAGCCGAGGGAGTCGATCACCGTGAGCTCCTCCTCCAGCCGCTCGCGCACCGCGGCCGTGGGTGCCATCGCCCGCCGGCCGAAGCCGGCCTCGCACCGGGCGCGCAGCACCTGCGAGGGACCCATCCCCCGCTCGGCGGCGGTGGTGACCACGTCGAGCTCGGGGTAGCGGACGCTGCCGATGCCCAGGTCGGCCCGGACGTCGACGACGCACTGCTCGGCGACCCGGGCGGTGGTCTCCAGCAGCCGCAGCGCCGCGTCGCGGTCGGGCCCGGCCAGCTCCGCGGCGAGCTCGGCCATCTCCTTGCCCGACTTCAGGTACCCCTCGGCGGTCCGCCGGTCGACGTGCCGCTCCCCCAGCGGGACCAGCCGGCGGGCGGCGTCGAGGACGTCGGCGGTGGGGGCGTCGAGGGCGTCGACGTAGCGCACCGCGTTGGTGAGCACCGCCGGGACCCCGGCCTCGCCGGCCAGCCGCAGCATCGCCTGGGCGCGGGCCCGGTCGCCCCGACCCCGGTGGTGGACGACCTCGAGCACCAGCCGGCCGCCCCCCTCCCCGCCGTCGAAGACCGCCCGCCAGGCGGCCAGCCGGGCGTGCGCGAGGTCGGCGTTGCCGGCGGCCAGCGCCCGGCCCACCGACGAGTCGGGGCCGAGCACCGCCAGCAGCCCGGGGGCGTGCTCCCCGGCGAGGGCCAGCGAGCTGACCGGCTCCCCGCGGGTGCCGCTCAGGTGGGTGGCGCTGGTCAGCCGGCACAGCGAACGCCAGCCGGCGCCGTCGCGGGCCAGGAAGGTGACCCGCGGCAGCCGGGGGTCGACGGCGGCCCCGCCGCGGGCCGGTGACCGGCGGCCGGCGGGGTGGTGCGCCCGGCGCAGCTCGGCCGAGCGGATCCGCCCGGTCTCCCCCGGCTCGCCGCCGGCGACGGGGTCGACGGCAAGATCGACCCCGAACAAGGGCCGGATGTCGGCCGACCGGCAGGCCAGCGCGAACTTGACCGCGCCGTAGAGGCCGTCCCGGTCGGTCAGCGCGAGCGCCCCCATGCCGTGCTCGGCGGCCCGGGCCACCAGGTCGGCCGGGTGGTTGGCGCCGTGGCGCATCGAGTACCCGGAGGCGACGTGCAGGTGGACGAAGGGGTCGCTCACGAGGCGGTGTCGGGGGTGGAGAGGGCACCGGAGCCGGAGCCCGGGCGGGCCGGACCGCGCCGACGGGAGCCGGGGTCGACCGCGCGCAGGCGCGGGGGCGCCGCCGGGCGGCTGATCGTGGTCTCGACGACACCGAGGAACGTGCCCACGTCCCGGACGAGGTCGTCGGCCTCCCGTTCGGTGACCGCGTGCGACAGGCCCGCCTCGGCGGCGGCCCGCTTGGCCGCCCCGGCGGCGAAGAACGCCGCCCACTCGCCCAGCTCGGGGGCGACCTGACCGATCAGCACCCAGGCGCTGCGCGGCCGGCGCCGCCCGGCCTCGGGCTGGGTGCGGGCGGCCAGCACGGCCGCCGCGGCGCGCAGGGCGGCCAGGTGGGCGGTCGCGTACCGCCAGGCCGCATCGGGGCTGCTGGCCGCCTCGGCCAGCCCGCGGTGGGCCTGGCCGAGGAGCTGGGCGGCGGCCGCCGGCAGCGGCGGGAGCAACGGGAGCTGCCCGTCGGTGGCGGCCGGGAGGGCCCGGGCGGCGCCCATCAGTCGTGCACCCGGACGAGCAGCCACTGGTTGTCCGCCGGTTCCCAGGACAGGTCGAAGACCCCGGCGAAGCTCATCCGGGACCGTCCGGCCCGGACCGCCTCCACCCGCCACACCTGGCGGGTGGCCACCAGGTCCGCCGATGCGCCGCCCTGGCCGGTGCCGGTCTGCCACCAGGGGGAGGTCTCCACCCAGGAGTCGAGCAGCTCCCCCACCACGTAGCGGGTCTGGCCGCGCCAGAACTGTGCCGGCCCCTCGGCTCCCCGCTCGACCTGGACCTCTTCACCGACGCGGCCACCGGCCCCGACGAGCACCCGGCTCATGACAGACTCCGCCCTTCCGCCCCCACCGGCGGAGCCGGCACCGGCCCGGCGGGGAAGGACGGGAGCAGCAGCTCCCGGCGCCCGGGACGGTGGACGGCGCCACCGGTGTTCGAACAGGTGTTCGAACACCGACGAGTAGACCGGACCGGGCCGGGGCCGTCAAGCCGACACGGGCGCGTCCCGTCCGTGTCGTTACAGCGACTGCACTCGCGGGGCGGTGGCGTCGCACCGTCCACGGCGGTCGATCACCGGTGGGGCGGAGGTCGGCGACCGGTGGGAGGATCACCGGCATGACCGCAGCGGAGGGGACCGCGCACCACCCCCGGGTCGCCGAGGTCGCCCAGCTGCTCCGCACCGCCGGCGTCCCCGGCGAGGTGCGCGTGCTGCCGGAGAGCGCCCGCACAGCAGCGGCCGCCGCCGCCGCGCTCGGCGTCGAGGTCGGCGCGATCGCCAACAGCCTGGTGTTCGACGCCGACGGGCACCCGGTGCTGGTGCTGACCAGCGGCGCGCACCGGGTCGACGAGGCGCTGGTGGCCGGCCTGCTCGGCGTCCCCTCGCTCACCCGGGCGTCCCCGGCGTTCGTCCGCGAGCACACCGGCCAGGCGATCGGCGGGGTCGCCCCGGTCGGGCACCCGGCGCCGATCGGCACCCTGGTCGACGTCGAGCTCGCCCGGCACCCCACCGTCTGGGCCGCGGCCGGCCACCCGCACGCGGTCTTCCCCACCACCTACGACGAGCTGCTGCAGCTCACCGCCGGCACGGCCGCCGAGGTCGGCCCCGGGCCGGCGGTCCCCCAGGAGGACCACCGATGACCGGCACCACCCCCGCCCACCGGGTCACCGAGCTCCCGGCCGGCTGGCTGCGCGAGCACCTGCACGAGGCGCTGGCCGTCTACGGGGCGGCGATGGGCTACGGCGAGTCCGTCGTCGCCGGCCGCTACGGCTACGCCGTCCAGCACACCGAGCGCCCCGGGTTCCGCGCCGTCGGCGCGTTCGCCGCCGACGCTGGCGGCGCCGAGCGGCTGGTCGGGTTCGGCTACGGCTACCTGGTCGCGCCCGGCCAGTGGTGGCACGACCAGGTGCGCAACGCGCTGGACCGGCGGACGGCGAAGCAGTGGCTGCCCGGCGCCTTCGAGGTCTGCGAGCTGCACGTGCTGCCCGACCACCAGAGCCGGGGCATCGGCCGCCAGCTGCTGCACGCCCTGGTCGCCGACCTGCCGCACCCGGCGGCGCTGCTGAGCACCCCGGACACCGACACCAAGGCGTTCCGGCTCTACCACGCCGACGGCTTCGTCGACCTGGCCCGCGGCTACCACTTCCCCGGCGACTCGCGGCCCTTCGCCATCCTCGGCGCCCGCCTCCCGCTCACCCCCGCTCCCCGGAGGAACTGATCACCACCGACAGCACCGTCGACGCCGTCGTCATCGGCGCCGGCCACAACGGCCTGGTCGCCGCCTGCCACCTGGCCCGCGCCGGGCTGCGGGTGGAGGTGGTCGAGCGCGACGAGGTGCTCGGCGGCGCGGTCTCCACCGTCGAGCGCTGGCCGGGCGTGCGGGTCGACCGCGGCTCCAGCGCGCACGTGATCATCCGGCACAGCGGCGTGGTCGAGGAGCTGGAGCTGGAGCGCTTCGGGCTGCGCTACGTCGACTGCGACCCGTGGGGGTTCGCTCCCGCCCCGGTACCCGGCGACCCCGGCCCCGACGGCCGGCCGCTGGTGTTCTCCGTCGACCTGGATGCCACCTGCGCCTCGATCGCGGCCGCCTGCGGCGACGACGACGCCGACGCCTACCGCCGGTTCGTCGGGGTGTGGGGGCCGCGCAGCGCCGCCGTCGTCAAGGCCTTCGGCGACCGCCCGGCGATGAGCCGGCTGGTCCGCCACCTCTGGCCGGTCGGCGCCCCCCGGTCCGGCCAGCCCCGCACCCCGGGCGGGGAGATCGCCACCGACTTCCTCGGCTCCGGCGACGCGCTGCTGGACCGGTGGTTCACCAGCGAGCGGCTCAAGGCGGCGCTGGCCTGGTTCGGCGCCCAGTCCGGGCCCCCGATGTCCGAGCCGGGCACCGCGGCGATGGTCGCCTGGGTCGCCCTGCTGCACGACGTGCCCCCCGGGCACCCGGTCGGCGGCTCCGGTGGGCTCACCGAGGCGCTCGCCGCGCGGCTGGCCGCCGACGGCGGACGCGTGACCCTGGGCGACGGCGCCGCCCGGCTGCTGGTCGACGACGGCCGGGTGACCGGCGTGCTGACCGAGTCCGGCCGGCGGATCCGGGCCGGCACCGTGGTCGCCGCGTGCCACGTGCTGACCACCAAGGCCCTCGCGGGGGACGACGCACCTCCGGCGCTGGCCGACGCCGAACCACCGGTGGGGAACGGGTTCGGCCTGGTGCTGCGCGCGCAGACCGACGCCCTCCCCCGCTACCCCGGCGCTGGTGACGAGGCGCTACAGGGACTGCAACTGCTGTGCACCGACCGGGCCCAGCTCGCCCGCGCGCACGGCGACTGGCTGGCCGGCGAGCTGCCCCGGGAGCCGGTGCCGCTGGCGATGTCGTTCTCCGCGAGCGACCCCACGTTGGCCCCGCCCGGTCAGCACGTGGTGACGATCTGGGGGCAGTGGTACCCCTACACGCTCGCCGACGGGTCGGACTGGGACGCCATCGCCGACACCGCCGCCCAGCAGCTGATCGCCGCCGTCGACCGGTACGCCCCGGGCTTCGCCGACTCGGTACAGCGGCTGTACGTGCAGACACCGCTGGCACTCGAGCGGGAGCTGGGCCTGCTGCGCGGCAACGTCATGCACGTGGAGATGGGGCTGGCCAGCATGTTCGGCTTCCGCCCCACCCCCGCCCTCTCCGGGCACCGGGTGCCAGGGCTGGCCGGGCTGTACCTCGCCGGCGCCTCCACCCACCCCGGTGGCGGGGTCTCCGGCAACTCCGGTCGCACCGCCGCCCGGGTCGTGCTCGCCGACCGGCGGCCGGCCGCGCGACTGCGCGCCCTCGCCGCGGACCGGCTGCGGAGCGTGCGGCGGTGACGAGCACGGTCGCCCGCACGCCCCCGGTCGCCGACCGGGCGCCGGTGCCCTGGCTGCCCTGGGCGCTGGCGCTCGGCGTCGTCGCCACCGCGATCGCCTACCCGCTCACCGACGGCGGCGCCCGCGACGCGGTCAGCTGGACGATCGTGCTGCTCGGCACCGGGGTCACGGTCAGCGCGGCGACGGTGAGCCGTGGCTGGCGCACCGGGCTGGGCGTGCTGGTGCTGGTCGGCGCCGTGGCGGTGCTCTTCGAGGCGCTCGGCCTGGCCACCGGCTTCCCCTACGGCGAGTACACCTACAGCGACCTGCTGGGGCCCACGCTGCTCGGGGTGCCGTTCCTGGTGCCGCTGGCCTGGCTGATGATGGCCTGGCCCAGCTGGGTGCTGGCCGCGTGGCTGACCCGCCGGCTCGCCCGCCCCCGCGTCGTCCGGGTGCTGGTCGCCGCCTACGTCTTCGCCGCCTGGGACGTCGTACTCGACCCGCAGCTGGTGCAGGCCGGTTACTGGCGCTGGGCGCACCCCGAGCCCGGGCTGCCCGGCATCGACACCGTGCCGCTGACCAACCTGGGCGGCTGGCTGCTGGCCGGGCTGGTGCTGATGACCCTGCTCGACCTGCTGGTCACCCGCACCGCGCGTCCCCGGCGCACCGGTGACGCCGCACCGCTGCTGGTGCTGGCCTGGATGACCCTGGGTGGGGCGCTGGCGCACGCCGGCTGGCTGGGCCTGCCCGGCTCCGCCGTGTGGGGGGTGGTGCTGGCCCTGCCGGTGCTCGCCGCGGTGGCCGTGCAGGCGCGCCGGTGAGCCGGTTCGTCCGGGCCTGCGCCGGCCTGTCGGTGCTCGGCGCGGTGCACGCCGCGGTCAACACCAGGCTGCTGCGCCGCCCGCCCGCCGTCCCGCCGCCGGTCACCCGGCGGGTCACCGTCGTGCTGCCGGTGCGCGACGAGGCCGACCAGGTCGCCGACTGCGTGGCCGCGGTGCTCGACCAGCGCGGGGTGCCGCAGCTGTCGGTCGTGGTGGTGGACGACGGCTCGACCGACGGCACCGCCGAGCGGGTGCCCGCCGACGAGCGGGTCACCCAGCTCCGGGCCACCCCACCGGCTCCGGGCTGGCTGGGCAAGCCGAACGCCTGCGCGCAGGGGGTCGCGGCGGCCGGCGACGCCGACGTGCTGGTCTTCCTCGACGCCGACGTGCGGCTGATGCCCGACGCCGTCGCGGCCGCGGTGGCGCTGCTCGACGAGGCCTGGCTGGACCTGGTCTCCCCCTGGCCCCGGCAGCTGGCCGGCAGCCCGGCCGAGCGGCTGGTGCAGCCCCTCCAGCAGTGGCTGTGGTCGACCCTGCTGCCACTGCGGGCGGCCGAACGATCGGCGCGTCCGTCGCTGGCGGCGGCCAACGGGCAGTTCCTGGTGGTCCGGCGGGCCGCCTACGAGCGGGCCGGCGGGCATGCGGCGGTGCGCGGCGAGGTGATCGAGGACGTCGCGCTGCTGCGCGCGGTGAAGGCCGCCGGCGGGCGCGGCGTCGTCGTCGACGGGTCGACGCTGGCCGCGTGCCGGATGTACCGCGGCTGGCCGGAGGTGCGCGCCGGGTACGCCAAGTCGCTGTGGTCGGCGGTCGGCGGCCGGCCCGCGGCGGCCGGGGCCGCTGCCGCCGTCCTGACCGCGGTGTGGCTGGTCCCGCCGCTGGCCGCGCTCACCGGCTCCCGCGCCGGGGCGGTCGGCTACGCGGCCGGCGTGGCCGGGCGGGCCGTCGTCGCAGCCCGCACGGGCAGCCGGTGGTGGCCCGACGCCTTCGCGCACCCGGCGTCGATCGCCCTGCTCGACGTCCTGGTCGCCCGGTCGCTGGTCGAGCACCGGCGGGGGACGCTGAGGTGGCGCGGCCGGCCGGTGGCCACCGCGACACCGCCGACCACGTCGCGCAGGATGGCCGGGTGAGCTCCCCGCGCGTGCACTTCGACCCCGCCGAGATGGCGCCCCCGGCCTTCTACCGGGTGCTGAACTCCGTCGTCGTCCCCCGGCCCATCGCGTGGGTGTGCACCCGCTCGGCCGACGGCGTGCTCAACCTGGCGCCGCACTCCTTCTACACCGTGGCCTGCGTCGACCCGCCGGTCGTCCAGTTCACGTCAGTGGGCCGCAAGGACTCGCTGACCAACGCCGAGCAGACCCGCGAGTTCACCGTCAGCCTGACCCCGGAGGCGATGTTCGAGCAGGTCAACGCCACCGGCACCGACTTCCCGCCGGACCAGGACGAGGCCGAGCACACCGGCGTGCGGCTGGAGGCCAGCGAGGTCGTGGGCGTGCCCCGGGTGGCGGAGTCGCCGGTGTCGCTGGAGTGCGTGCTGCAGGGCACGGTCTCCTTCGGCGACAGCACTGTCGTCTTCGGCCGGGTCGTGCACATCGCCGTCGCCGCGGCCGCCGTCGAGGACGGCCGGCCGCGGATCGAGCACCTGCGGCCGCTGGCCCGCCTGGGTGGGAACGAGTGGTCGACGATCGGCGAGGTCAAGGAGATCCGCCGGATCCCGCACCGCGACTGGCTCGCCGACCCGACCATCGGCGAGCGCCTCCGCGGCAGCTAGTCGCAGTGGTGGTCCGGGTGCGGGGCCGGAGGCTCCCCGGCCGGATCATCGGACGCGCTCGTCGCAGCCGGGGAACGGCCGCTGGTCGCGGTGTCGGCGTGGTGGTCCGGTCGCGGGGGCCGGAGGCTCCCCGGCCGGATCATCGGACGCGCTCGTCGCAGCCGGGGAACGGCCGCTGGTCGCGGTGTCGGCGTGGTGGTCCGGTCGCGGGGGCCGGAGGCTCCCCGGCCGGATCATCGGACGCGCTCGTCGCAGCCGGGGAACGGCCGCTGGTCGCGGTGTCGGCGTGGTGGTCCGGTCGCGGGGCCGGAGGCTCCCCGGCCGGATCATCGGACGCGCTCGTCGCAGCCGGGGAACGGCCGCTGGTCGCGGTGTCGTCCGGAGGACGACCATGTCACGGCAGGTGCGGGGCGACCTCGTCGGCGGCGTCGGCGCCGAAGGCGTCGGCGAACCGGCTCAGGAAGTCCTCCCGGGGCAGCGAGTACTCCTGGGTGCCGACCACCTCGACGGCGGCCGTGGCCACCGCTGAGCCGACCTGCAGGCACCGCTCCAGGCCCAGCCCCCACTGCCGGGCGGCCACGAAGCCGGCGCGCAGCGCGTCCCCGCCGCCGGTGGGCTCGACCGGCTTGGTCTCCGGGACGGCGATGACCTCGATCGGCTCCCGTCCCGCCTGCTCCACCCGCACGCCGTTGGCCGCCCGGGTGGTGACCCAGCTGCCGACCCGCGCGAGCACCTCGGCGTCGTCCCAGCCGGTCTTCTGCAGCAGCAGCGCGTGCTCGTACTCGTTGGTGAACAGCAGCTCCGCGCCGTCGACCAGCTCGCGGATCATCTCGCCGTCGGCCCAGGCCAGCTGCTGGGAGGGGTCGGCGAGGAACGGGAAGCCGAGCTGCCGGCACTCCTGGGTGTGCTGCACCATCGCGGTCGGGTCGTTGGGGCCGATGACGACCAGGTCGACCCCGCCGATGCGGCCGACCACCGGAGCCAGCTCGATCAGCGAGGCCTCGCTCATCGCGCCGGAGTAGAAGGACGCGATCTGGTTGTTCGCCGCGTCGGTGGTGCAGGTGAACCGGGCGGTGTGCTTCAGCTCGGACCAGTGCACGCTGCCGGTGTCGACCCCGTGCCGGGTCAGCCAGGCGTCGTAGTCGGCGAAGTCGCCCCCGACCGCGCCGACCAGCACCGGCGCCTGCCCGAGCAGGGCGAGGCCGTAGGCCATGTTGGCGCCCGCGCCGCCCCGGTGCTGCACCAGGTCGTCGACCAGGAAGGACAGCGAGACGTTCTGCATCTTCCCCTCGACGAACTGGTCGGCGAACCGGCCGGGGAAGGTCATGAGGTGGTCGGTGGCGATGGAACCGGTCACGACGACGGGCATGGTGCAGCTGCTTCCTGGAGGACGGCGGGGCACGACCCGCGGCGTCCGGGGTGCCCGGCAAGCGTAGGAGCACTGCGGCTGCCGCGCCCGGCGCCCTCCCCCGGCCGGGTCAGTCCTCGAGTGCCCGGCGCAGCTGGACGCCGAGCTGCCCGGTGCCGACGGCGCCGAGCAGGCAGCCCACGCCGGTGCCGATGCCCACGACGACCGCCGGCGAGACCAGCGCCGCGACCACCCCGGCGCCGCCGAGGGTCATCCCGGTCATCGCCACCCGGGTGGGCCGCTCCCACACCGAGATCGCCCCGGTCTCGCTGACCCCGGCCTGGCCCGCCCGGGCACGCAGGTAGTCCGGCAGCCAGCACAGCGCCCCGAAGGTCACGGCCAGCCAGCCCGGTGCCCCGGCGGCCCACAGCGCCAGCGCGTAGGCGACCTCGGTGAGCCGGTCGACGACGGAGTCCAGCACGAAGCCCCGCCGGGAGGCCCGGCCCCCCGCGATGGCCAGCGCCCCGTCCAGGGAGTCCAGCAGCCCGGACAGCCCGACGAGCAGCCCGGCCGCGATCAGCCACAGCCCCCCGGCCGCCGCCGCCGGTACGGCCGCACCCGCGACCACCAGCCCGAGCGCGGTGGCCACCAGCGGCGACATCCGGGCCAGCGGCACGGCCAGCGTGTAGGCCAGGGTGAGCCAGCCGCGCACCAGCCGGCTGGCTGCCGGGTCGGTGCCGCCGTGCCAGCGTGACCACGCGATGAGGTATTCGTCGCGGCTCAGCACGCGTGCAGTCCACCACGATGCGGGCACCGGGCGCCGCCAGCAGGGAGAGTGGGGCCGTGCTCGCCGGTCTCGCCCCCGCCCGTCGTCGTCTGCTGCTGGTCCTCCTGGCGCTCGTGCTGGTGGCCGCGGCGGTCGCCGTCGCCGTCCCGCTGCTCACCGGGGACGACGCCGCCCCGGGGACCGCGGCCGACCCGGAGCAGCCCGGCCCGGTGCTGCTCGTGCCCGGGTACGGCGGGTCGACGG
Organism: Modestobacter roseus; assembly: GCF_007994135.1. Lineage (NCBI taxonomy): Bacteria > Bacillati > Actinomycetota > Actinomycetes > Geodermatophilales > Geodermatophilaceae > Modestobacter > Modestobacter roseus. Next base: position 883,272 of record NZ_VLKF01000001.1, on the reverse strand, counting down.
AGTCGCTGCGGCCGCTGGCCGAGCAGCTCACCGCCGCAGGGCGCGACGCGACCGTGGTCGAGGTGCCCGACGGCGGCACCGGCGACCTGCGCGGCTCGGCCGAGGCGCTCGGCGACGCCGTCGACGCCGCACTCGACCGCACCGGCGCGGAGAGCGTCGACGTCGTCGGGTACTCCGCCGGCGGGGTGATCGCCCGGCTGTGGGCCGCCGACGGCGGTGCGGCGCAGGCCCGCCGGGTGGTCACGCTCGGCTCGCCGCACCACGGCACCACCGTCGCCGACCTGGCGCGCAGCTTCGTCCCGGCGGAGTGCGGGGTGGGCTGCCAGCAGCTGACCACCGACAGCGACCTGCTCGCCGGCCTGAACGCCGGGGACGAGACGCCGGCCGGCCCCAGCTGGGTGTCGATCTGGAGCACCGTGGACCAGACGGTCACCCCGCCGGCGTCGGCCGAGCTGGCCGGTGCGCTGGAGCTGCCGGTGCAGTCGGTCTGTGCGGACTCGGACGTCTCGCACGGTCAGCTCCCCACCGACCCGCTGGTGCAGGCCATGGTGCTGGCCCAGCTCCAGCCGGGCGACCCGGTCGAGCTCGGCTCCGACGACTGCACGACGCTGGCCGCCGGCTGACCCCGGAGCGCACCCCTCAGCTGGTGATGTCCTTGGTGGTGAAGTTCGCCCACGCCGCGGCCAGCAGCACCCCGACGTAGACGCCCTGCAGGGCGATGCCGCGCACGATGTCGCGCCAGAACACCGGGTCGCGGAAGAAGTCGACGAACGCCAGCCAGTACCGCGTGGGCAGGTAGGGCGCGAACGACGACGCGGCGTCCAGGGTGAGCAGCAACGAGGACGCGATGAACACCGCCAGCGCCCCGAGCATCGCCGCCGGCGGGGAGTCGGTGAGCGTGGAGAAGAACAGCGCGAACGCCGCCACCCCGAGCATGGAGACGGTCACGTAGCCGATCGCCAGCACGGTCCGGCCGGCGAGCTGCTGGGGGGTGAGGGTGGTGCCCGACAGCGTCGTCCCGCCGATCGGCTGGACGTCGAACAGCAGCTGCCCCACCAGGTAGCCGACCAGCGCGACCACCAGCACGGTGACGAACACGAAGGCGATCAGCGCGACCAGCTTGGCCACCAGCAGCCGGGTGCGCCCGGCCGGGCGGGCCAGCAGGTAGCGCAGCGTGCCGGCCTGCGCCTCCCCGGCCACCGACTCCCCGGCGATCAGCGCGACCGCGATCGGCAGGAACAGCGGCAGCACGATCGCCAGCGCCGCCAGTGGGTAGAGGGTGCCGTTGGTCAGCACCGCGGACAGGAACGCCGGCCCCTCCCCCGGCCGCGGCGCCAGGTCGGTGACCGCGAGCAGCACGGCCACCAGCACCGGCAGCGCGTTGAGCAGCCCGATCGTCACCCAGGTCCGCGGCCGGCGGAACAGCTTGCGCAGCTCGACGCCGATCACCGCCGGCTCCGTTCCCCGGGTGCGTCGACCCGGTCGGCGCTGGTGCTCGCCGCGGCCAGCACCACCTCCTCCAGGGTCGGCCGCTGCAGCGCCAGCCCGGTGACCGGCACCCCGGCCGCCACCAGCGCGGCGTTGACCTCGGCCGGGTCGGCCCCGCGGACCACGGCGCGGGAACCGTCGAGGGACAGCACCCGCCCGTCCAGCGCGGCCCGCACCCGCTCCGGGTCGGGGGTCTCCACCACCGTGGCCCCGGTGGGCGCGGTGAGCGTGGCCAGCTCGTCCTGCAGCACCAGCCGCCCCCGGTCGAGCACCCCCACCCGGGTGGCCAGCATCTCGACCTCGGCCAGCAGGTGGCTGGAGAGGAACACCGTCGTCCCCTCCCGGTTCAGCGTCAGCAGCAGCTCGCGGATCTCGGAGATGCCCTGCGGGTCCAGGCCGTTGGTGGGCTCGTCGAGCACGAGCAGCTCCGGACGGCGCAGCAGCGCCCCGGCCAGGCCGAGCCGCTGGCGCATGCCCAGCGAGTAGTCGCGCACCGGACGGCGACCGACGCCGGCCAGCCCGACCTGCTCCAGCACCGTGTCGATCCGCGTGCGGCGGGTGCGCCGCGACCCGCCGGGGCCGGCGGCGTCGAGCAGTGCCAGGTTCGCCCGCCCGGACAGGTGGCCGTAGTGCGCCGGGCCCTCGACCAGGGCACCCACCCGCGGCAGCACCTCGCGCGCCCGCCGCGGCATCGGCCGGTCCAGCAGCCGCACCTCGCCGGCGGTGGGCAGCACCAGCCCCAGCAGCATGCGCACCGTCGTCGTCTTGCCCGAGCCGTTCGCGCCGAGGAAGCCGTAGACGTCCCCGGCCCGCACGTCGAGGTCGATGCCGTCGACGGCGCGCAGCCGGCCGTACCGCTTGACCAGCCCGGTGGTCGCGATCACCGTGCTCACCGGCCGCCGCCGGTCAGTTCGGCCGCGGCTCCCGCGAGGGCCTCGCCGTCGACGGTGCCGGTGAGCAGCAGCGGGCCCGTGCTCCCGTCGACCAGCATCAGCCCCAGCGGCCCGGCGGACAGCCGCACGCCGGCGGGGTCCGCCACCGCGTCCGGGGACCGCCGCAGCGCCCTCCGCAGCCCGTCGGCGGCGCGGTCGGGCAGCGGGACGGCGACCAGCACGGTCACCCCCCGGCCGTAGGCACCGACCGACGCCGGGGTCCCCGGCACGTCCCGGCGCGCCAACCCGGCCAGCGTGGGCGGCAGGACGACGCCGTCGCGCAGCCCGGTCCGGGCCGCTTCGTACAGCTGCTCGTCCGGACCGGTGCGCAGGTCCCGCGCCGGCGGTGGGGTGAAGCGGCTCGCGGCGGCCCCCGGGTCGGCGAGGTCGACGTCCAGGAAGGCGGTGTCCAGCGCGGGGTCGGCGTCGCTGCCGCCCTCGCCGACCACCCGGACCCGCAGCGGCAGGCCGGTGGCGGAGTCGACCCACACGTCGACCCGGGCGATCGAGGAGGCGTCCGCCGCAGGCACCAGCCGCAGCCCCAGGGCGTCGCGCCCGGCGACCCGGGCGGCCGGCGCGCGGGACAGCTCCGCCTCGTCGGCCTCGGACAGCAGCCGCCACCCCAGCGCGGTGGGCAGCAGGTCCGGGGCGGTGGGCAGGGCGAGGGGCGGGGTGCCGGCGCGGGTCACGACCGCGTCCTCGTACTCCCAGGTCCACACCCCCGCCGAGTCGCGGTAGACCCCGGTCTCCCCGGTGGGGCTGACCACGTCGACCCGCCAGTCCTGGGGGCTGCGGTACCAGGTGCGCATCGACGTCCGGTCGCTGAGCAGGTCGGCGACCGGGGTGAGCTGCTGCCCCACCGGCAGGGACAGGCCGCCGGCGGCCTGGGCGTAGCCGGAGTGCGCCACGCCGGCCGAGGCCAGCGCCTGTGCCCGCAGCTCGGGGGCGGACACGGAGGCGTCGGTGGCCGGCAGCGCGGCGACCAGCGCGGGGAGGCTCACCAGCAGGACGACGCCGGTGACCACCGCTGCCCAGCGGGCGGCTGCCCCGGTCCGCCGTCGCGCCACGCCGACGACGGTACGTCGGTTGCCCGCAACCTGCCCGGCCCGGTGATCATGCGCGCCGGAGGCTCCGCCCCTACGGTCGCGGGATGGCCCCTCCGATCAGCGACGCCGTGGTCGTCGACGTCCTGCGCCGGGTCGACCGGCTGCTCACCCCGGTCGTCCGGCGGCTGGGCCGGCCACCCGAGCTGCCGGCCGAGCGCCGCGCCGCCTGGTGGGCCGACCGGGCGAGCCGGGTCGCCGCCGGCGTCTCCGCGGCCCCGCGCTTCGCCGGCCGGCTGGCCTCGCTCCTGCCGGTGCAGAACACCGTCGGCTCCGCGGTGCAGTCCCTGGTGGTCCTCGGCGTCGCCGGGGAGCACCGGGTGACCGACCCGGCCGACCGCATCACGCTGCTCGCGCGGGTGCTGCTGGACCGGGACCTGCCGGCGGCCCGGGTGCGCCCGCTGCTGGCGCGCGACCGCGGGGTGTACGCGCAGGAGGCATTCGGCGAGCGGCGGACGGGGGTCACCGGCGCGGCCCGGGCGGTCTGGCGGGCGGCACGGCTGCTCGGCCGGATCGACGACGCGCTCGACGCCCGCCCGCAGGGCAAGCTGCGGCACCGCGCGCTGTCCCAGCTGCCGGTGGTGGGCGTCGTCGGTGGCTACGCCGCCGAGCACGAGGGGCTGCGCCGGGCCGCCCGGGAGGCCGACGAGGTGCTGTCCCGCTGAGGTACCCGGCCGGGGCGGGTCAGACGGCGGGCGCCCCGGCCAGCGCGGCGTGGAGCTCGAGGGCCGCCGCCGAGCGGTTCATGGTGATGACGTGGATGCCCGGCACGCCCTCGTCCAGCAGCCGCCGGCACATGTCCGTGGCCACCTCGACGCCCAGCTCGCGCACCGCCCGGCGGGCCTCCGGGGTGTCGCCGTCCAGGGCGGCGAACCGGTCGGCCAGCTCCGCGGGGAAGGCCTGCCCGGACAGCTCCACGATCCGGGTGATCTGCCGGACGCTGGTCACCGGCATCACCCCGGCGATCACCGGGACCTCGCAGCCGCGGGCGGACACCCGGTCGCGCAGCCGCAGGTAGTCCTCGACCCGGAAGAACATCTGGGTGATCGCGTAGTCGGCACCGGCCCGGCACTTGGCCACGAACATGTCGGTGTCGGTCTCGGCGTCCGGCGAGCGGGGGTGCAGCTCGGGGAAGGCCGCCACGCCGACGCAGAAGTCGCCGGCGTCCTTGATCAGCGCGACCAGCTCGGCGGCGTGCCGCACGCCGTCGGGGTGGGCCACCCACTCCGCCTGCGGATCGGCGCCGGGCGGGTCGCCGCGCAGCGCCAGCAGGTTGCGCACCCCGGCCGCCGCCAGCCGGCTGACGACGTGCCGCAGCTCGGCGATGCTGTGGTCGACCGCGGTGAGGTGCGCCAGCGGCAGCAGCGTGGTCTCCGCGGCGATCCGCTCGGCCACCGCGACGGTGCCCTCGCGGGTCGAGCCCCCGGCACCGTAGGTCACCGACACGAACGACGGCTGCAGCCGCTCCAGCTCGCGCAGCGCCGTCCACAGCTGGGTCTCCCCCGCGGCGTCCTTGGGCGGGAAGAACTCGAACGACCACGTGGGCCGCCCCTGGTCGAGGAGCTCGCGCACGGTGCCGGTCACGGCATGGAGGGTAGTGGCTGCATCCGTCCGGGCGGTCGCGGGCGAAGGGACTCCGACACTGCCGGACGAGGACCCGCAACGGTCCAGGTGGGAGAGCAGATGAACCGGCATCAGTCAACTGATACCTTGCGCGGGCCGCGACCGATCGGGTTGGGCAATACTGACCAGGTGATCGCCGGGACCCAGCACCGCGACAGCCCACCCGGCCCTGCGGTCGCCGCCTCGCAGGCGGCCGACCTGGACCGTGTCCGCAGCGCCGTCAGCGACGCGCTCGCCGCCTTCCTCACCGAGCAGCGCGTCACCCTCGCGGCCATGGCGCCGCAGCTGACGCCGGTGGTCGACGAGGTGTGCGCCCTGGCCGAGGGCGGCAAGCGGCTGCGCCCGCTGTTCGCCTACTGGGGCTGGCGCGGGGCGGCCGGCGCGACCGGTCCGGCCGAGGACGACGCCGCGGTCCTGCGCGCGGTCGCCGCGCTGGAGTTCGTGCACGCCAGCGCGCTGGTGCACGACGACGTCATGGACGGTGCGCTGACCCGCCGCAGCCGCCCGGCCACCCACATCGGCTTCGCCGCCCGCCACGGGGACGACGGCCTCGACGGCGACGCGGACCTGTTCGGCGTCGGCGCCGCGATCCTGGTCGGGGACCTGGCGCTGGTCTGGTCCGACGAGCAGCTGCGCCGGTCGGGCATCTCCGCCGCCGCGCTGGCCCGGGCCCGCACGGTGTGGGACGTGATGCGCACCGAGGTCACCGCCGGCCAGTACCTGGACCTGCTGCGCGCCGGAGGCGGGCTGCCCGGTCCCGAGGGCGCGCTGACCGTCGCCCGGTACAAGAGCGCCGGGTACACGGTGCAGCGCCCCCTGCAGCTCGGTGCCGCCATCGCCGGCGCCGCGCCGGAGGTCACCGAGGCCTACACCGCGATCGGCCTGCCGCTGGGCGAGGCCTTCCAGCTGCGCGACGACGTGCTCGGCGTGTTCGGTGACCCGGCGGTCACCGGCAAGTCCGCCGACGACGACCTGCGCGAGGGCAAGCAGACCCTGCTCATCGCGCTGGCCCAGGAACGCGCCGACGACGCCGGCCGCCGGCTGCTGGCCGAGTCGCTCGGCGACCCGACCGCCGGCCCCGACCAGTTCGCCGCGCTGCGCGAGCTGATCGAGCGCACCGGCGCCCGGGCCCGGGTCGAGGAGCGGATCACCGAGCGGACCGCCCTCGCCCGGACCGCCATCGCCGAGGCGCCGATCGTCGCCGACGCCCGCACCGCACTGGACGCGCTCGCCGTGGCCGCGACCGCCCGCGCCGCGTGAGCGGCCTGCGCAACGGCCGGGTGCGCACCGTCCCGGGCCGCACCGACCGGGTGGTCGTCGTCGGCGCCGGGCTGGCCGGGCTGTCGGCCGCGCTGCGGCTGCGCGGCGCCGGCCGCGAGGTGACCGTCGTCGACCGGGCCCTGAGCCCCGGCGGGCGGGCGGGGGTGGTCAGCCGGGCCGGCTACACGCTGGACACCGGCCCCTCGGTGTTCACCGCGCCCGAGCTGGTCGAGGACGCCTTCGCCGCGGTGGGCGAGCGGATGGCCGACCGGCTGACGCTGACCCCGTTGGAGACCACCTACCGCGCCCAGTTCGCCGACGGGTCGCACCTGGACGTGCACGCCGACCGCGCGGCCTTCGCCGCCGAGGTCGAGCGGCTGTGCGGGCCGGCGGAGGCCGCGGCGCTGCACCGCTACCTCGACGACCTGGCCGAGCTGTACCGGCTGCAGCTGCGCACCTTCATCGACCGGAACCTCGACTCCCCGCTGGACCTGGCCGGGCCCGAGCTGGTGCAGCTGGTCCGCCGGGGCGGCTTCCGGCGGCTGTCCTCGCACGTCGAGCGGTTCTTCGGCGACGACCGGCTGCGCCGGCTGTTCAGCTTCCAGGCCCTCTACGCCGGGGTGTCGCCGTTCCGGGCGATCGCCGCCTACGCGGTCATCGCCCAGCTCGACATCGGCGCCGGGGTCTGGCACCCCGAGGGCGGCATCGGCGCCGTCCCGCGCGCGATGGCCGCCGCGGCCGCCGACGCCGGCGTGGAGTTCCGCTACGGGGTCGACGCCGAGCTGGAGGTGGAGGGCTCCCGGGTCGCCGCGGTCCGGCTGGCCGGTGGCGACCGCCTGCCCGCCGATGCCGTCGTGGTCACCGCCGACGCCCCGCACCGGCTGGTGCCCGGCCTGCGCGGCCCGCGCCGCCCGGTGTACTCGCCGTCCTGCGTGGCCCTGCACCTGGGGGCGCGGGCGACGTTCCCCGGTCAGGCCCACCACACGATCAGCTTCGGGGCCTCCTGGCGGCAGGTGTTCGACGAGCTGACCCGCGACGGCCGGCCGATGAGCGACCCCAGCCTGCTGATCAGCATGCCGTCGGTCACCGACCGGTCGCTGGCGCCCGAGGGCGGCCAGGTGCTCAGCGTCGTCGCCCCCACCCCGAACCTCGACCCGCGCAGCGGCGGCAACCCCGACCTGGACTGGCCGGCGCTGGCGCCGCGCTACCGGGAGGAGCTGCTGGCCGCCCTGGACGCCCGGGGCTGGACCGGGGTCGGGGACGCGATCGAGGTGGAGGAGCTGCTCACCCCGGTCGACTGGGCGGCGCAGGGCATGGCCGCCGGCACACCGTTCGCGCTGGCGCACACCTTCGGCCAGACCGGGCCGTTCCGCCCGTCCACGCTGCCCCGCTCGGGCCCGGAGAACGTCGTCCTGGCCGGGTCGTCGGTGCAGCCCGGCGTCGGCGTGCCGATGGTCGTGCTCAGCGGCCGCCTGGCCGCCGAGCGGATCACCGGGGTGCGCGGGTGATCGCCACCCCGCCGCCCACCCGGGAGCAGCAGCAGGCACGGCTGGACGCCGCCTACGCGGTCTGCCGGGGGATCGCCGCCGAGCACGGCAAGTCCTACTTCCTGGCCACCCGGCTGCTCACGCCCGACCGCCGGGCCGCCATCCACGCGCTGTACGCCGCCGCCCGGGTCGCCGACGACATCGTCGACGTCGGCGCGGACCAGCCCGGCCGCGACCCCGAGGGCGAGCTGCTGGCCTGGTCGACGGCGGCCCTGGAGGAGGTCGAGGCGGGCTGGTCCGACGACCCGGTGCGGCTGGCCCTGGTGCACACCTACCGCCGGTACGGCATCCCGATGGAGCACCTGGTCGACTTCCTCGCCGCGATGACCAGCGACCTCGACGTCAGCGGCTACGCCGACCTGGCCGCGCTGGACCGCTACATGTGGGGCTCGGCGTCGGTGATCGGGCTGCAGGTGCTGCCGGTGCTGGGCACCGCGCGCGGGGTCGCCCGGGAGGAGGCCGCGCCGCACGCGATCGCCCTGGGCGAGGCCTTCCAGCTGACCAACTTCCTCCGCGACGTCGCCGAGGACGTCGACCGCGGCCGGGTCTACCTGCCGGCGGACATGATGGCCGCGCACGGGGTGACCCGGGAGCAGCTGGCCGCGCGGCAGCACACCCCCGGTTTCACCGCGCTGATGCGGGAGATGGTCGCGGTGACCCGCCGTCGCTACGACGACGCCACCCCCGGCACGCCGATGCTGGCGCCGGAGTCGCGGGACTGCGTGCGCGCGGCCACCGACCTCTACGGCGGGATCCTGACCGAGATCGAGCGGGCCGACTACCGGGTGCTGGACGGCCGGGTGCGGGTGTCGAGGCCCCGGCGCCTGGCGGTGTTCGCCCGGCGGTTGACCGCCGCCCAGCTGGCCAGGGTGAGGAGCACCAGGGCGAAGCCGAACAGCAGGTCCTCGACCGGGGCGTAGGCGATCCGCGGGCCCCAGATCGCGTCGGGGTCGTAGGTGACCACGTCCAGCCCGGTGAGCACGCCGTTCATCAGCAGCTGGAAGAAGATGACGATGGCGTAGGCGGTCCAGAAGACGCGCCGGGTGACCAGCCGGGTGCGCAGCACCGCCAGGTCGACGACGAGCACCGCGAGGACCGCGACGACCGCGAGCGCCGAGTAGCTCACCGGGACCCTCCGGCCGGCCGGGCGCCGCTGGGCTCGGCCTCTTCTGCCGGGTAGCCGGCGTCCCAGCCGGTCACCTTCCGCACCGCCTCGAGCGCGAGCACCGCGCAGATCGGCACGACCACGAAGAAGAGGACCTCCTCGACCGGGATGCCGCCGGGCAGCCGGACGTCGATGGTGCGGGTGGCGCTGTAGTCCCAGTGCCCCTCCGCGATCGCGTAGAGCACCCAGGCGAGGAAGACCACCAGCTCGGGGACGAGGGCGAGCAGCAGCCGGCGCCAGCGGGCGTAGACCCGCACCCGCAGGAACAGCTCGAGCGGGGCGGTGACCACCAGGCAGCCCACCAGGAGGGCCCCGTAGGTCAGCTGCCCCATGACCGGGTCACCACCAGGGCCTGCTCAGAACGCCAGCGCCTGGGCCCGGCGCACGACCTCACGGTGCCGGTCGTCGCGCAGCGCCTGCACCGGCGTGCCGGGGAGCGTGTCGTCCTCCCGGTACAGCCAGTCGAAGGCGTCGGCCTCGCTGTAACCGCCGTCCATCAGGACGGTGAGCAGGCCGGGCAGGTGCCGGAGCACCTCGCCGTCCAGCAGCAGGTCGGCCGGGATCTTGCTGTTGCCGCTGCCCGGCACGGCGATGAGCCTGTGCTCGCGGAGCAGCTGTCGGACCCGGTTGGGCGAGACACCGAGCTGCTGGGCGACCTCGGCTGGGGTGAGCGTGTCCATAGGCTCCCAGCCTATGGCGAGCTCTGCGAACGCGGCGACGGGCCCGGGCGACCCCGACAGCCCACCCCTCTTCCTGGACCTGGCGGCGCTGGAGGAGGCGGCCCGGCAGCAGCTGCCGGCCGCCGTCCACGACTACTACGCCGGTGGCGCCGGGGCGGAGATCACCCTGGGCGAGGCGACCGCGGCCTGGCGCGGCTGGCGGCTGCGCCCGCGGGTCCTCCGCGGCGACGCCCCGCCGCGGCTGGCGACGACGCTGCTGGGCGAACCGGTGGCGACCCCGGTCGGGGTGGCGCCCTGGGGGTTCCAGGCGATGGCGCACCCGGACGGCGAACGCGCCACCGCCCGGGGTGCGGCCGAGGTGGGCGCGCTGATGACCGTCTCCACCAGCGCGAACACCGCCCTGGCCGACGTCGCCGCGGTCACCCCGGCCGGGCCACGCTGGTTCCAGCTCTACCAGCTGCACTCCCGCGAGTACACCGACGACCTGGCCCGGCGGGCCGGTGCCGCCGGCTACACCGCCCTGGTGCTGACCGTCGACGTCCCGGTGCTCGGCCGGCGGCTGCGTGACCTGCGCAACGGCTTCGACCTCCCCGCCGGGCTGCCGATGGCCAACCACCCCGGCGCCGGTGGCGCACCGGTCTCGATGCGGGCGGCCGAGTCGCCGGCCTGGACGTCGGCCGACATCCGCCGCCTGGCCGACCTTTCCGGGCTGCCGGTGGTGGTCAAGGGCGTCCTCCGCGGTGACGACGCGGTCCGCTGCGTGCAGGCCGGCGCCGCGGCCGTGTGGGTCTCCACGCACGGCGGCCGGCAGGCCGACCCGGTCGTGGCCAGCGCCGACGCGCTGCCGGAGGTGGTCGACGCGGTGGCCGGCGAGGTCGACGTCTACGTCGACGGCGGCATCCGCTCGGGTTCGGACGTGCTGGTCGCGCTGGCCCTGGGCGCCCGCGCGGTGTTCGTCGCGCGGCCGACCACGTGGGGGCTGGCGGCCGGCGGCGCCGACGGCGTGGCGCGGGTGCTGGGTGGCCTGACCGGGGAGCTGTCGCACACCATGGTGGTGTGCGGCCTCGACGACGTGCGGTCCGTCCCCCGCGACACCGTCGTCCGGGCGGGACGGCCCGCGGGCTGAGCGACGGCGGCTGGTCGATCGCGGCCCCGGTCGGCCAGGACGTGGACCGGCGCCCCACCGTCCGTCCAGCCCATCGGGTCACACCCGGCCCACCGCCCCGACGAGTCCGCGTCGTTTCGTCCAGCCGGCGGGATCCGCTCCTAGACTCACCGCCGTGGACACCGTCGTGACCGACCCCGCGGTCGGCCTGCTCCTCGAGGGGCGCTACCGCCTCGAGGAGCGCCTCGCCCGCGGCGGCATGTCCACCGTCTACGCCGCCACCGACCTGCGGCTGCACCGCACCGTCGCGGTGAAGGTGATGGCCGAGCACCTCGCCCACGACCCCGCGTTCGTCGACCGGTTCACCCGGGAGGCCCGGGCCACGGCGATGCTCAGCCACGTCAACGTCGTCTCGGTCAGCGACCAGGGCGCCGACCAGGGCCTGGTCTTCCTGGTGATGGAGCTGGTCCGCGGGCGCACGCTGCGCGACCTGCTGCAGGCCCGCGGCCGGCTCACCGTCGGGGAGGCGTTCGCCGTGCTGGAGCCGGTGCTGGCCGGCCTCACCGCGGCCCACCGGGCGGGGATCGCGCACCGCGACGTCAAGCCCGAGAACGTGCTGATCTCCACCGACGGCGAGGTCAAGGTCGCCGACTTCGGGCTGGCCCGGGCGGTCGCCGGCACCGGGCAGACCAGCCACACCGGCGGGGTGCTCATCGGCACCGTCGCCTACCTGTCCCCCGAGCAGCTCGAGCGCGGGCGCAGCGACGCCCGCAGCGACGTCTACGCCGCGGGGATCATGCTCTACGAGCTGCTCACCGGGCACCCGCCGTACCAGGGTGACACCGCGCTCGCGGTCGCCTACCAGCACGTGCACCACGACGTGCCGGCGCCGTCGGCGGAGGTGCCGGGCGTGCCGTGGCAGGTCGACGAGCTGGTCGCGCGCACGACGCGCCGCGAACCCGCCGCCCGGCCGCTGGACGCCGGGGCCTTCCTCGCCGAGCTCATCGACCTGCGCACCGACCTGGGCCTCGCCCGGGTGCCGGTGCCCACCGGGCGCACCACCGACGGCCCCGCGGCGATGCGCCCGGTGAACCGGACGACCGCGCCGCGCCCCCGTTCGGCGAGCGCGCCGGGCACCGGCCGCAGCGAGCCGCGCACCGAGGTGCTCGGCGGCGGCCGCAGCCGGGGCACCACCGTGCTGGGCGGCAGCGGCGCCACCGCGCACCTGGGCGGTGCGCGGTCCCCGGCGCCCCGGCAGCCCACGGTCCGGCCGGGCGTCCCCCCGCACATCCGCCGCCGCCGGGCGCGGCTGGCCATGGCCGTCGTGCTGCTGCTGGCGATCACCATCGGCGCGGTCGGCTGGTGGCTGGGCAGCGGCCGGTTCACCGACGTGCCCGACCTGCTCAACCAGGACCGGGACACCGCGGTCGGCCTGCTCCAGGAGGCCGGGCTCGACCCGGTCTTCGGCGAGGAGGTCTTCAGCGAGGACGTCCCGGCGGGCACGGTGATCTCGGCCGACCCCGCCGACGGCGAGGCCATCCGCGGCAGTGACGTGACCCTGGTGCTCTCCAAGGGCCGGGAGCGGTTCGAGGTCGACCCCGCGCTGGTCGGGCAGCCACTGGAGGCCGTGCAGGCCGCGCTCACCGAGGGCGGGGTGCCGGTGACCCTGACCTCGCGCGAGGAGTTCGACGACGAGCAGCCCCGGGGCACCGTGCTGGGCTTCGAGCCGGCGGCGGGCACCGAGCTCAAGCGCGGTGACACGGTGACCGCGGTGGTCAGCGCCGGGCGGGCCCCGGTGAAGGTGCCCGACGTCGTCGGCCTGAGCCCGGACGCCGCGACCGCCAACCTGACCGAGCGCGGCTTCGAGGTCGCCACCGCCACCGGGCGCAGCGCCGACGTGGACCCCGGCGAGGTGATGGCGGTGAGCCCCGGCCCCGGGGACGCCGCCCAGCCCTACGGGAGCACCGTCACCATCACCGTCTCCGAGGGCGTGCCCCAGGTGACCGTGCCCGACGTGAAGGGCAAGTCCAGGGACGAGGCGACCGCGCTGCTCACGCAGGCGGGCCTGGAGGTCGAGCAGACGCAGTTCATCGCGGGCGACCGCGTGTTCCAGCAGAGCCCCCGGGCCGGCGAGGTCGTCGACCAGGGCAGCACCGTCCGCATCCTCATCAGCTTCGGGTGACCCCTTCCTCGTGACCTCCCCCAGCACCACCCTGCTCTCCGCCGATCCCGCACCGACCGCGCCGCCGCCCGTCGGGGCGCACATCCAGGTCAAGGGCGGCCTGGCCAAGGGCGGGCTCGCCTACACCGACGCCGTCGGCGCCCGCGCCGTCCAGGTGTTCGTCGGCAACCCGCGCGGCTGGAAGCCCAGCGCCGGGGACCCGGCGCAGGACGCCGCCTTCACCGTCGGCTGCGCCGAGCGCGGGGTGCCCTCGTTCATCCACACCCCGTTCCTGGTCAACGTCGGCTCGCCCAGCGAGGCGACCGTCGAGCAGTCGATCGCGACCATCCGGCACAACCTGGCCCGCGGCCACGAGCTCGGCTGCGCCGGCGTCGTGGTCCACGCGGGCTCCTCGGTGGGCGCCGACCGCTACGAGGCGGCGCTGGCCCAGCTGCACGACCGGCTGCTGCCGGTGCTGGACGAGCTGCCCGAGGGGGCGCCGCGGCTGCTGATCGAGCCGACCGCCGGCGGCGGGAAGTCCCTCGCCGCCACCGTGGAGGACCTGGGGCCCTACCTGGCCGCGGTGGAGCACCACCCCGCGGTCGGGGTCTGCCTGGACACCTGTCACGCCTGGGCCGCCGGCCACGACCTGGCCTCCCCCGGCGGCATGACGGCGATGCTCACCGTGCTGGAGGCGACCGTCGGCCCGGGCCGGCTCGGCCTGGTGCACGCCAACGACTCCCTCGACGCGCGCGGCTCCACCCGCGACCGGCACACCACCATCGGCGCGGGCTCCATCGGCGTCGCCCCGTTCGGCGAGCTGTTCACCCACCCGCTGATGGCCGGTGTCCCGGTGGTCGTGGAGACCCCGAGCGCGGACGACGGGCACGCCCGCGACATCGCGCTGCTGTGCGCGCTGCGCGACGGCACTCCCCTGCCCGGCTGACCGGGCCGTCGGCGAGTCGCATGGGCGAGTCCGGGCGACTCGCCGGTCCGGGATCGATCCCACCGGATCCGGTCTTTACCGGACGGCGCTGGTGCGCTTTGACTCTCCGTGTCTGAGTCGTACCTGAGAGTGCGGCCGCGTCGACCGAGGAGACCCCTGTGCTCAACTCCCTCCCCCGCCGGACCCTGACCGGCACGGCCTTCACCGCCGCAGCGCTGACCGCGCTCGTCGCCACCGGCCTCGGGGCCACCGCCGGCACCGCGTCCGCCGCGCCGTCCGGGCCCCGGGAGACCTACATCGTCAGCCTGGTGCCCGGCTCGCCCGCGGCCGCGATCGCCGAGCGGGCCGCCCAGCGGTTCGACGGTGAGGTCGAGCACGTCTACACCGCCGCGCTCAGCGGGTTCGCGGTCGAGCTGCCCACGGCCGTCGCCGACCGGCTGGCCACCCTCCCCGGCGTGGCCGGCGTCGAGAAGGACGCGCCGGTGGGGCTGAGCGCGACCCAGTCGGCGGCCACCTGGGGCCTGGACCGCACCGACCAGCGTGCGCTGCCGCTCACCGGCACCTACGGCTACACCGCCACCGGCGCCGGCGTCACCGCCTACGTCATCGACACCGGCGTCCGGCTCACCCACGGCGACTTCGGCGGCCGGGCGGTCTCCGGCTACGACGCGGTCGACGGCGGCAGCGCCGACGACTGCAACGGGCACGGCACCCACGTGGCCGGCACCGTCGGCGGCACCACCCACGGCGTGGCCAAGGGCGTGCGTCTGGTGGCCGTCCGGGTGCTGGACTGCGCAGGGAGCGGAACCAACGCGGGGGTCATCGCCGGCATCGACTGGGTCACCGCCCACCACCAGCCGGGGCAGCCGGCCGTGGCCAACATGAGCCTCGGTGGTGGCGCGAGCACCGCGCTGGACAACGCGGTGGCCCGCTCGATCGCCGACGGCGTCACCTACGCGGTGGCCGCGGGCAACGGCAACGCCCAGGGCGTGCCGCAGAACGCCTGCAACTCCTCACCCGCCCGGGTCGCCGGCGCCCTGACCGTCGGCGCGACGGACCGCACCGACGCCCCGGCGTCGTTCAGCAACTACGGCAGCTGCGTGGACCTGTTCGCCCCGGGCGTGGGGATCACCAGCGACTGGTACACCGGCGACACCGCGACCAGCACCATCAGCGGCACGTCGATGGCCACCCCGCACGTGGCCGGCGTCGCGGCGCTCCACCTGCAGGGCAACCCGGCCGCCTCCCCGGCGGCGGTGGGCGCGGCGATCACCGCCGGCACCACCCGGGACGCCGTCCGGACCACCCGGACGGCGAACAACGACCTGCTGTTCAGCGCCTACTGAGCCACCGTCGTCACGGCGCCGGCCGGGCAGTTCCCCTGGAGGACTGCCCGGCCGGCGTCGTCCGCACCCGGGGCGGCGCGTCAGACGATGCCGCTGAGCACCCAGGCGATGCCGAAGCCGACGACCCCGATCAGCGTCTCCATGACCGTCCAGGTGCGCAGCGTGGTCTTGACGTCCATCTCCAGGAACCGGCCGACCAGCCAGAACCCCGAGTCGTTGACGTGGGAGAGCACGGTGGCGCCACAGGCGATGGCGATGACGACGAGCGCGACGTCGAGCCGGGAGAGGTCCGCGGCCTCGACCGCCGGCGCGATCAGCCCGGCGGTGGTCAGCAGGGCCACCGTGGCCGACCCCTGCGCCACGCGCAGGCAGGTGGCGATGACGAAGGCGGCCACGATCACCGGCAGACCGATGGACTCGAGGCTGTCGGCGAGCGCGGTGCCGATGCCGCTGGCCCGCAGGACCCCACCGAACATGCCACCGGCGCCGGTGATCAGGATGATCGCCGCGACCGGGCCGATCGAGGAGTTGAGCAGGTCCTCGGTCTCCGAGCGGGAGAACCGTTCGCGGCTGAGCACGGTGGCCGCGACGAGCAGGGTGATGAGCAGCGCCACGGGGGTCTGCCCCAGCAGGGTCACCCAGTCCAGCCAGCCGGCGTCGCCGTCGACCGCGCCGGCGGTGGCCAGGGTGTTGAAGCCGGTGTTCAGCAGGATCAGCACCAGTGGCAGGAGCAGCAGCGCCAGCACGGAGGAGAACTTCGGCGGCCCGGTCCGGGTGGCGGTGTCGGTGGCCGTCGTCGTCCCTCCGGTCGCCGTGGCGCCGCTCCCGCCGCCGCCCATCGGACCGTCCGCGTCGTCCACGTCGCTGGCCTCGACCCGCGGGTCGTCGGCCTCGGACTTCCGCCCGGCGAAGGTCGAGGGGATGCCGACCTGGACCCGGCGGCCGATCCACTGGCTGAACAGGTAGCAGGAGATGAACCAGGTCGGGATCCCGATGACCAGGCCGACGACGACCAGCAGACCGATGTCGGCACCGAGGATGTCACCGGCGCCCACCGGGCCGGGGTGCGGCGGCACGAACGCGTGCATGACCGCGAAGGCACCCGCCGAGGGCAGCGCGTAGATGAGCACCGACCCGCCGAACTGCCGGGCGACGCTGAAGATGATCGGCAGGAACACGACGAAGCCGGCGTCGAAGAAGATCGGGAAGCCGAACAGCAGCGAGGCGACGCCGAGCGCCAGGGGCGCCCGCTTCTCGCCGAACCGGTTGATCATCGTGTCGGCCAGCACGACGGCGCCGCCGGTGACCTCCAGCAGCTTGCCGATCATCGCGCCCAGACCGACGAGCAACGCCACGCTGGCGAGCGTGGAGCCGAACCCGGCCAGCAGGGTGTCGATGACGTCGCCGGTGGGGATCCGGGTCGCCAGCGCGGTCAGCAGGCTCACCAGCACCAGCGCCACGAAGGCGTGGACCTTGAACTTCATGATCAGCACGAGCAGCACGGCCACCGCGGCCACCGCGATCAACAGCAGTGGCGTGGTGCCCAGGACGGGCTCTACTTCGGGCACGGGGAACCCCTCGGATCGACGGCGTCGTCTCCTCACCCTGCTGTGAGGCGCGGCCCCACTGTGTCAGTGGTGATCACCGGCGCGCGACCGGAGGACGGGTCTCGATCCGGTCTCGGAGAGACGCGCCCGGCTCAGCGCCCCGTGAGCTCGCCGATGACCTGGCTGAGCACCTTCGCCGCGCGCTCCACCCCGGCCCGGTCGACGTCCAGGTGGGTGACCAGCCGGATCCGCCGGCCGCTCACCTGCCCGACCAGCACGCCCTGCGCCCGAGCGGCCGCGGCGACCTCGGCGGCGGGGACGTCGTCGACCACGACCATGTTGGTCGGCACCCCGGCGGGGTCGACCCCCAGCCGCTCGGCCAGCAGCCGCGCGTGCGCGTGGTCCTCCGCCAGCCGCTCCAGGTGGTGGTCCAGCGCGTACAGCCCGGCGGCGGCGAGCACCCCGGCCTGGCGCATGCCCCCACCCAGGCGCTTGCGCCAGAGCCGGCCGGCCGCGATCCGCTCGGCGTCGGCGACCAGCACCGAGCCGACCGGGGCGCCCAGCCCCTTGGACAGGCAGACCGAGGCGGTGTCGGCCAGCCGGCCGTAGGTGGCCAGCGGGACGCCGGCGGCGACGTGCGCGTTCCAGATGCGGGCGCCGTCGAGGTGCACGGCGACGTCGTGCTCGCGGGTCCAGCCGAACAGCGCCTGCAGCTCACCGAGCGGCTGCACCAGGCCACCGCCGCGGTTGTGCGTGTTCTCGACCGCGATCGCCGCGGTGGAGGTGACGTGCCAGTCGTCCTTGGGGCGCACCTGGGCGATCAGCTGGTCGGCCGACAGCGGCCCGCCGGTGACCACGGTGCGGCTGCTCAGCCCGAACAGCGCCGCGGCCGCGCCCAGCTCGTAGGTGAACACGTGCGCGTCGGCGTCCCCGACGACCTCCTGGCCGGGCTCGCAGACCAGCCGCAGGCCGATCTGGTTGCCCATCGTGCCGGAGGGGACGAAGAGCGCGGCCTCGTGCCCGAACAGGTCGGCGACCCGCTCCTCCAGGGCGTTGACCGTCGGGTCCTCGACGTAGACGTCGTCGCCGACCGGCGCCGTCGTCATCGCCCGCAGCATCCCGGCGGTGGGCCGGGTGACGGTGTCCGACCGGAGGTCGACGGCGCCCGCCGTGTCCGCACCCGTCACGTCAGCCGCCGTCACGTCAGCCCCGGTCACCTCAGCCGCGCAGCATCTCGGTGACGAGGAACGCCAGCTCCAGCGACTGGCCGGTGTTCAGCCGCGGGTCGCAGGCCGTCTCGTACCGGCTGTTGAGGTCGTCGTCGCTGATCTCCATGGCCCCGCCCAGGCACTCGGTGACGTCCTCACCGGTGAGCTCGACGTGGATGCCACCGGGCCAGGTGCCCAGCCCGCGGTGCACGTCGAAGAAGCCGAGCACCTCGTCGACGACCCGGTCGAAGTGCCGGGTCTTGTAGCCGCTGGGCGACTCGTGGGTGTTGCCGTGCATCGGGTCGCACTGCCACACGACCTGGTGGCCGCTGGCGGTGACCTTCTCCACGATGCCCGGGAGGACGTCGCGGATCTTGCCGTTGCCCATCCGGCTGATCAGGGTGAGCCGCCCGGGGACGCCCTCGGGGTCCAGGCGCTCCACCAGCTCGGTGGCCTGCTCCGGCGTCGTCGTCGGGCCGATCTTGACCCCGATGGGGTTGGCCAGCTTGGAGACGAACTCGATGTGCGCGCCGTCCATCTGGCGGGTGCGCTCCCCCACCCAGACGAAGTGCGCGGAGAGCGCGTAGGGGCGGCCCTCGTACATCCGCAGCAGGGCCCGCTCGTAGTCGAGGATCAGCGCCTCGTGGCTGCTGTACAGCTCGACCCCGCGCAGCGCGTCGGAGTCGATGCCGCAGGCCTTCATGAACGCCAGGGCACGGTCGATCTCCCGCGCGATGACCTCGTAGCGGACCCCGGCCGGCGACGTCGCGACGAAGTCCTTGTTCCAGTCGTGCACCGCGTGCAGGTCGGCCAGCCCGCCGCGGGCGTAGGCGCGGATCATGTTCATCGCCGCCGCGGAGTTCGCGTAGGCGCGGACCAGCCTGCCCGGGTCGGGGATGCGCTCCTCCAGCACCGGGTTGAGCGAGTTGACCATGTCGCCCCGGTAGGAGGGCAGGCCGAGCGCGTCGGTGTTGGAGCTGCGCGGCTTGGCGTACTGCCCGGCGACCCGGCCGACCTTGACCACCGGCACGCTGGCCCCGTAGGTGAGCACCACCGCCATCTGCAGCAGGGTGCGGGTGGTGGCCTGCAGATGCGGCTCGGTGTTCAGGTCGAACGTCTCGGCGCAGTCACCGCCCTGGAGCAGGAACGCCTTGCCCTGGGCGACGTCGGCCAGCTGCTGGCGGAGGGTGTCGACCTCGGCCGGCGCCACGATCGGCGGGACCGTCGAGAGGGTGGACAGGACGCTGTCCAGCGCGGCGCGGTCGGGCCACTCGGGCTGCTGGGCGGCGGGCAGACCCCGCCACCGGTCCAGGTCGGGGACCAGTTCCGCGGGTTCAGGCAGGCTCACAGGTCGAGGGTACGGCCCGCTGCGCCGATCCCGGGACGCGCGTCCGCATGGTGGGAAGACCCGCCGCCTGTGATGGACGGGACGCGTGGGGTGGACCGGCGATCAAGATCCCAACTCGGGTCGCACCGGCCGCCGCCCCTGCCGATGAGACGTACGAGGCGAGAGGCATCTCGTCCGGGGAAGCAGGCCAGGGGGCAGACGTGCGCAGGGGCATCAGGACCAAGGTGGTCGCACTGGCGGTGGCCAGCATCGCCGTCACCGCCGGGGTGATGGTGGGGGTGAGCAGCTGGCAGAGCAGCTCCTTCGCCGACGAGACGAAGGCCGACGTCGCCGACCTGACCGACCAGAGCATCAGCCGGATCACCGACGGCGTCTACGACGTCGTCGCCACCCAGGGCGCATCGACCGCGGCCAAGGTCGACAGCGACCTGCAGGTGGCCGGCTACGTCCTCCAGCAGTCCGGCGGCTTCGCCCTTGGCTCTCCCACCCGCAACACCGTCGCCTGGGACGCGAAGAACCAGGTCAGCGGTGAGGTCACCCCCGTCGCGCTCCCCCGCGTCGAGATCGGTGGCCAGCCGCTGGGCAAGAACGCCGACGTCGCCGTCCCCACCCCCGTGGTCGACGGGGTGCAGGCCCTCGTCGGCGGCACCGCCACCATCTTCCAGCGGATCAACCCGGCCGGCGACATGCTGCGGGTGGCCACCAACGTGGTCGGCGCCACCGGCAGCCGCGCGATCGGCACCTACATCCCGGCCGCCGGCGCCGACGGCACGCCGAACGCGGTGGTCTCCGCCGTCCTGGCCGGGCAGACCTACCGCGGCACGGCGTACGTCGTCGACTCCTGGTACGCGACCGCTTACCAGCCGCTGTTCGACCCCGCCGGCCAGGTGGTCGGCATGCTCTACGTGGGCGTCAAGCAGGAGAACCTGCCGGCGCTGCGCGAGAGCCTGCAGAACACCACCGCCGGGGAGAACGGCACCCTGTGGGTGCTGGGCGGCACCGGCGACCGCACCGGCACCGTGCTGGTCAGCGCGGACGGCAGCGCCGACGGCACCTCGCTGATGGAGGCGACGGACGCCGACGGGAAGACCTACGTCCAGGAGCTCGTGGCGAAGGCGGTGACGCTGCAGCCGGGCGAGCAGGCGACCGTCCGCTACCGGGACGCCGAGACCGGCGGGCACACCGTGCAGGTCGCCTACTACCAGCCCTGGGACTGGGTGATCGTCGTCGACGCGCAGGACAGCGACTTCGCCGGCCCGGTGGAGCGGCTGGAGCAGGGGCGGTCGTCGATGACGACCGGGATGGTCGTCGCGGCCGTCGTCATCGCGCTCGTCGGTGCCCTCGTGGCGTTGTGGCTGGGGCGCCGGCTCACCGAGCCGCTGCACGCGCTGCACCGCCGGATGGTCGAGATCGCCGACGGCGAGGGCGACCTGACGCAGCGGGTCGACGAGTCGACCAACGACGAGGTCGGCGAGCTGGCCCGGGCGTTCAACCGGTTCGTGGACAAGGTGGCCGGCACCATCCGGGACATCGGCAACTGCGCCGGGTCGCTGGCCATCTCCGCCTCCGGCGTGGCCCGGGTGGCCGACGGGCTGGGCGAGCGGGCGACCCGCAACCGCGACCAGGCCCGCAGCGCGTCCCAGGCGGCCTCGGACATCAGCTCCGGCGTCACCTCGGCCGCGGCCGGCGCCGAGCAGATGGGCTCGGCGATCCGCGAGATCGCCCGCAGCGCCAGCGACGCCAGCCACGTCGGCCAGGGCGCCGTCGAGCTGGCCGCCAGCACCGAGACGGCGATCGCCGCACTGGGCACCAGCTCGGCAGAGATCAGCGACGTCGTCAAGGTCATCTCGGCCGTCGCCGAGCAGACCAACCTGCTGGCGCTCAACGCCACCATCGAGGCGGCCCGGGCCGGGGAGGCCGGCAAGGGCTTCGCCGTCGTCGCCACCGAGGTCAAGGAGCTGGCCCAGGAGGCGTCGCGGGCCAGCGAGGAGATCCACCAGCGGGTGCAGTCGATCCAGGCCGACACCAGCGCGGCGGTGGGCTCGATCAGCCAGATCGTCGGGGTCATCCGCGAGATGAACGACCACCAGACCACGATCGCCAGCGCGGTCGAGGAGCAGACCGCGGTCACCAACGAGCTGTCCCGCAGCGTCACCTCGGTGGCCGACGGCGCGGGCTCGGTGACCGACGTGATGACCGAGGTCGCCTCCGACGTCGACCGGACCGCGGCCGACGTGGAGACCGCCCGCGCCTCGGCGCGCGAGCTGGACCAGCTCTCCGGTGAGCTGACCCGGCTGATCAACGTCTTCACCGTCTGACAGCGGAGGCCCCGGGGGCCGTCGGCAGCGATCAGCTGCCGGCGGCCCCGTCGCGTTCCCGGCCACCCGGAGCCGTCGGCCCACCCGCGCTCCCGAGCGCTGTGCGTCAGGTGCCCACTCCGCCAGCGGAACGGGCACCTGGCGCACAGTGCTCGGCCCCCCGCGGCCCTGCGCGCCCGGCGCGACGGCGAGGACGTGCAGGTACGCGCCCGGGACGTCGGCTCAGGCCCGGGCCGGCAGCGTCCGGATCCCGGCGACCGTCACCGCCCGGCGGCCTCGATCACGTGCCAGCGGGTCAGGTTGTAGCGGGCGTCGACGAGGGCGTCGTGGGTGCCGGCGGGCTTGGGCGGGAGCGCCGGCTTCCCGGCGTCGTCCCACCGCTGCCGCAGCTCGCGGGTGAACCGCGGGATCGGCCGGGGCAAGGCGGGCATGGCGCCCCACAGCTGGCACAGCGCGACGTGGTCGTAGGCGGCGAACCAGGCCCACAGCTCGATCTCCTCCCCCGGCGCGGTGAGGAAGGAGAGCAGGTCGTCCCGGATCCGCTCCCGGCTGCGCCAGGCCTTGTCGGCCGGGGACGGGAGCTGGTCCAGCACGTTGCGGCGGACCCAGGGGACGGCCCGGTCGGGGTCGAACTCGGTGCTCACCGCGTAGAACTCGCGGCCGGTCTCGTCGACCACCCCGATCGACACCAGGTCGATGGTGGTCCCGTCCTCGATGAACTCGGTGTCGTAGAAGTACCGGCGCACGCTCACGCCGTCACGGTAGAGGGACGTCGTCCGGCGGCCCCGGCTCCTGCCAGCTGTCCCGCACCGCCAGGGCCTCCACCTCGACCAGTTGCCCGGGGTACCCGAGGACGGTGACCCCGACCAGGGTGCTGGGCGCGTCGTGCTCGCCGAACGCCGCGCGCACGACGTCCCACGCCCGGTCGAGGTCGGCCCGGTCGGTGGTGGCCACGTAGACGGTCGTCTTGAGGACGTCGGTCAGCGCGGCGCCGGCCGCCGTGAGCGTGGCGACCAGGTTGGCCATCACCTGGCGGGCCTGCCCGGCGACGTCCCCCTCGGCGACGACGGCCCCGTCGGCGTCCAGCGGGCAGGCGCCCGCGGTCACCACCATCCGGCCGGGGTCGGTCACGGCCGCGTACGCGTACGGGACGGCGGCGAGGTCGGGCAGGCGGACGAGCTCGATCCCCGCGGTCACCCGCCCATGATCAGTGACGTGGCCGCGGTCCGCTCCCCGAGCGCCGGCCGCCGTCAGCCGGTGGTGGGCGGCTCGGCCAGCAGGTGGCTGACCAGTTCCAGGGTCAGCTCGGGGAACCGCTCGACCACCGACTCCGCCATGAGCCGTTCCCCCTCCGGCTCGTCGAAGGTGCAGCGCTCGCGGGTCGCCGCGTCGGGCCACCGGGCGTAGGCCACCCAGGTGCCGTCGTCCGCGCGGTGCAGCCGTGAGCCGTGACTGCCGCAGCCGGCGGAGATCGCCCGGGTCACCCGCTCCCAGCCGTCCCGGAACCGTTCTTCGCTGCCCGGCCGCAGCCGCCACCGGTAGACCACCGCGAACACGGTTCCTCCTCCCCGGCGACACCCTGCGCACCGCCTCCTCGGTCAGCGTGCCGTCAGCCCGGCGTCAGCGCTCGACTGTCCGATCGGTCCCGGTGCGCCGATGGGACACCGGACGGGATCGGACGCGGAGGAGGAACGGTGGAGACGCTGGTGCTGGTCGTGGTGGGGCTGCTGGCGATCGCCGGCGCCACGGCCCTGGGCGCACGGATCGGCGTGGCCGCGCCCCTGCTCCTGGTCGGTGCGGGCATCGCGGTCGGCGCACTGCCGGCGGTGCCGGACATCGAGCTGGACCCCGAGTGGATCCTCGCCGGGGTCCTCCCGCCGTTGCTCTACTCCACCGCCGTCGGCATGCCGACGATGGACATGCGCCGCGACTTCGGCGCGATCAGCGGCCTGTCCGTGGCCCTGGTCGGGCTCACCTCGCTCCTGCTCGGGGTCTTCTTCGCCTGGGCGGTGCCCGGGCTGGGGCTGGCCTGGGGCATCGCCCTGGGGGCCGTGGTCAGCCCGACCGACGCCGTGGCCACCGCGATCGCCAAGCGCCTCGGCGCCCCGCACCGGGTGGTCGCCGTCCTGGAGGGCGAGAGCCTGCTCAACGACGCGACGGCCCTGGTGCTCCTGCGGACGGCGATCGCCGGCGCCGCCGCGTCGGTGACGGTCTGGGAGGTGGTGGGCGACTTCCTCGTCGCGGTCGTCGGGGCCACCGCCGTCGGGCTCGCCGTCGGCCACGCGGCGCTGGCGGTCCGCGCCCGGGTGCGCGACGTCGCCGTCAGCACGGTGCTGTCGTTCACGGTGCCGTTCCTGGCCTCGGTGCCCGCCGAGGAGATCGGCGCGTCCGGCCTGGTCGCCGCCGTCGTCGCCGGGCTGGTCGCCGGGCACACCGGTCCCCGGGCGCTGTCGCCGCAGCAGCGGCTCGCCGACGCGCAGAACTGGCGCACCGTGGAGCTCGTGCTGGAGGGCGCCGTCTTCCTCACCATGGGGCTGCAGTTCGCCGGCGTCGTGACCGACGTGCGCGCCGACCACGCCGGCGCCGGGACCGCGGTCGCCCTCGCGGCCGGCGCGCTGCTCATCACGCTCGCAGTGCGCGCGCTGTACGTCGTGCCGCTGCTGGCCGGGCTGCGCCGGCGGGCCGCCCGCGGCGCCCGGCTCAAGCCGCGTTTCACCGAGCTGCACGCCCAGCTCGCCGACCCGGCGGCGTCGGCCCCGCTGGGCCGCGGCGGCCGGCCGCGGTCGGCCCGGTGGCTGGAGCAGGCCCGCACCCGGCTGCGGCGCGGCCTGGCCGACATCGACGCCCTGCTGGCCCAGCCGCTGACCTGGCGGGACGGCGGCGTCGTCGTGTGGGCGGGCATGCGCGGGGTGGTCACGGTCGCCGCCGCGCAGACCCTGCCGCAGGACACCCCCGCACGCTCGCTGCTGGTGCTGGTCGCGTTCCTCGTCGCGACCGGCTCGCTGCTGCTGCAGGGCGGTTCGCTGCCCGCGGTGGTCGCCCGGCTCGGCGCCGGTCGTGGGGCGGCCGGGGACGGCGACGAGGCGGAGGCCGCCCGGCTGCGCACCCTGCTGTCCGAGGTCGCGGTCGCCACCCCGCACGTCGGCGACGGCCGCCCGGAGCTCGCGGTCCTCCGCGCGCAGCGGCGGGCGCTGCTGGACGCCCGGGACGACGGGACGTTCAGCGCCGCCACGCTGACCCGGGCGCTCGCCGTCGTCGACGCCGACCAGATCCGGCTCGAGCTGCGGACCGGCCCGCCGGCCCGACCGGCCCCGGCCGGAGCCGGCGAGTGGTCAACCGGCGAGTGAGCTGGGCAGCCGGTCGGCGGCCTCGCTCGGCGGCGGCTGCAGCCGGCCGACCACCTCGCGGGCGCTGGCCCCGGTCGAGTCCATCGACTTCTTGACCTTGGCGCCGTACAGGTCGACGTACTCCTGGCCGGAGAGCTCCATGATCTCGTACATGATCTCGTCGGTGATCGAGCGCTCGACGAAGCGGTCGCCCGCCAGGCCGGCGTAGCGGGAGAAGTCCAGCGGCTGCCCGAAGCGGACCTCCACCCGGACGAACGTGCGGTTGACCTTGCGGCCGAGCGCGCCGGGGAGCGGCAGGTCCCGCGGGGTGTAGGTCATCGCCACCGGGACGACCGGGGCCCCGGTCTCCAGCGTCATCCGGGCCACCCCGGTCTTGCCGCGGAACAGCCGGCCGTCGGGCGACCGGGTGCCCTCGGGGTAGATGCCCAGCAGCTTGCCCTCGCGCAGGATCCGGATGCCGGTGCGGATCGCGTTCTCGGCGGCGGAGGCGTCGGTCCGGTCGATGGGCACCTGCCCGGTGCCGCCGAAGAACACCCGCTGCGCCCAACCCTTGACGCCGCTGGCGGTGAAGTACTCCGCCTTCGCCAGGAACGTCACCCGCCGGCGGACCGACATCGGCATGAAGATCCAGTCGGCGGCCGCCAGGTGGTTGCTGGCGAGGATGGCCGCACCGGTCCGCGGCACGTGCTCGGTGCCGACCGGGCGCCACCGGAACGCCAGCCGCACCAGTGGCCCGACGGCCACGAACTTGAGGAACCAGTAGAACAACGCGCCTCCCTCAGCGGCTGTCAGACTAGGGAAGCGCCCAGCTCCACGACAATCGGCGTCCCCGCGTGCCCCCCGCCCCACCTGAAGTCCCCGGCCCCACCTGCACCGACCACAGCCGTCCGCCGTCCCCCGGAGGTCCGATGCGCCAGGCTCCCCCGCCGCCCTCCGCCAGCCGGATGCCCGGCGCCGATCCCTTCGACCTCCCCGGCGGGCCGGTCGGCGTGCTGCTGTGCCACGGCTTCACCTCCACCCCGCAGAGCTTGCGCGACTGGGGCGAGCACCTGGCCACGGCGGGCTTCACCGTCCGCTGCCCCCTGCTCCCCGGGCACGGCACGCGCTGGCAGGACGCGAACGCCACCACGGAGGAGGACTGGTACGGCGCACTGTCCGGGGCCCTCGACGAGCTGACCTCCCGGTGCTCGGCCGTGGTCGTCGCCGGGCTGTCGATGGGCGGGACGCTGGCGCTGCGGCTGGCCGAGCGCCGGCCCGACGACGTCGCCGCGCTGGTGCTGGTGAACCCCTCGCTGCTCACCGAACGCCCCGAGGCGAAGCTGCTGCCGCTGCTGGCCCGGATCACCCCCGCCTGGGCGCCGATCGCCAACGACGTCAAGAAGCCCGGCTGCACCGAGCTCGCCTACCCCCGGCTGCCCACCCGGGCGATGCTCGCGCTGCGCCGGCTGTGGGCGGCCACCCGTGCCGACCTGGGCGCCGTCCGGGCACCGCTGCTGGTCTTCCGCAGCGTCACCGACCACGTGGTCGAGCCCGCCTCCACCCGGGTGCTGCTCGCCGGCGTGGCCAGCACCGACGCCACCGAGGTGCTGCTGCACGACAGCTTCCACGTGGCCACCCTGGACAACGACGCCCCCGCGCTGTTCGCCCGCTCCGTCGAGTGGATCCGCGAGCGGGTCCCGGCGGAGAGCACGGAGCCGGCGCCGTGACGCTGCCCCGCCGCGGGCGCGGCCGCCGGGACAACGGACTGGACGCACCGCTGTGGCACCCGCTGCGCGACGTGGACCCGCGCGTCGGTGAGCACCTGCTCGACGTGCTCGCCGCCGCCGGCATCGCCGCCTACCTGGAGCCGTCGACCGACGTGGCGCCCTACACCCGCAACGTCTACCTGCCCAGCCCGCCCTCGGACCGGTTGTTCGTCGACCGCGCCCGCAGCGCCGAGGCGCGGGTCGTCGTCGAGCAGCACGCCGCGGAACCGGTGGCCGGGCCCGCCGTCGACCAGCCGGCCCGCCGCCCGGGCGCCGTCACCGACGACGACGCCGAGTTCGCCCGGATCGTGGCCGCCTTCGAGGCCGAGCACGGGCGCACCGTCGTCGACGAGGAGCCCCGCGACGACCCGCCGCCCCCGCCCGCGGAGGTCTCGGTCCTCGACCTGCCGGAGGAGCACTACGAGCCCCCGCCCCCGCCGCCGCTGCCGGTGCTCGCGCCGGCGTCGCTGACGGCGATGCTGCTCATCGCGGTCGGCGCGGTGCTGGTGATCGTCCCCGGCCGGGTGGGCCTGACCCTCGAGGCCGGGCTCGTGTTCGGCGTCGCGGCCCTGGTGGGCGGGGTCGGCATCCTGGTCTCCCGCATGCGCGACCGCTCCGACGACGGCGACGACGGCGCGGTCGTCTAGGCACCTCGGCCGACGGCCTTCTCCGCGGCGGCCGGCTCCCCTAGCGTCCCCGGCATGAGCAGCCACCCGCACCGCACCGTGGTCGCGCTGACCGGCCACCTGATGGACACCGGGATCCTCGCCCGGGTGCTCGACGACGTCTTGGAGTACGGCGGCGACTACCGGATCGACGACCTGGAGCTCGGCCGCCAGCACGAGGACGAGTCACGGGCGCTGGTCGAGGTCCGGGCCGGGGACGCCGACCTGCTCGAGCGGATCGTCATGCGGCTGCAGACCCACGGCGCGAACGCCCTCGACCCCGGCACGGCGACCACCCGCCCGGCGCCGGCCGACGGCGTCTTCCCCGAGGACTTCTACTCGACCACCAACCTGGACACCTTCGTCCGGCTGGACGGCGAGTGGCTCGCCGTCGACCGGGCCGAGATGGACTGCGGCCTGGTGGTGGACACCCGCGCCGGCCGGCCGGTCGTGCGCACCGTCCCGGTCAGCGACGTGCGGGCCGGGGAGGCCGTCGTCTGCGGCGCCGGCGGGGTACGGGTGGAGATGACCCCGCAGGTGGCCCGCGGCGAGGAGGAGGACTTCGGCTTCATGTCCTCGGCGGTCTCCAGCGAGAAGCCCCAGGCGCTGCTGGTGCGCCAGATCGCCGAGCGGATGCGGGAGGTGAAGGCCGCCGGGAAGCGGGTGCTGTGGGTCGGGGGCCCGGCGGTCGTGCACACCGGCGCGGCACCGGCGATGGTCCGGCTGGTGCGCGCCGGGTACGTCGACGTGCTGTTCGCCGGGAACGCGCTGGCCACCCACGACATCGAATCGGCCCTGTTCGGCACCTCGCTCGGCGTCGACCTGTCCCGGGGCGCCGGGGTGCCGCACGGCCACGAGCACCACATCCGGGCGATCAACACGATCCGGGCGGCCGGGTCGATCGCCGCGGCCGTGGAGTCCGGGGTGCTCACCGGCGGGGTGATGCACGCGATGGTCCAGGCGGGCAAGCCGTTCGTGCTGGTCGGCTCGGTGCGCGACGACGGACCGCTGCCCGACGTGCTCACCGACGTGATCGACGGTCAGCGGGCGATGCGCGCCCAGCTGCCCGACGTCGGCTTCGCGATCATGGTGGCCACGATGCTGCACTCGATCGCCACCGGGAACCTGCTGCCGGCGTCGGTGCCGCTGGTCTGCGTGGACATCAACCCGGCCACGGTGACCAAGCTGGCCGACCGCGGCAGCGCCCAGGCGATGGGCATCGTCACCGACATCGGCCTGTTCCTCGAGCAGCTGGCCCGCGAGCTGTGCTGACCGTCGGCCGCCCGGCCGACACCGCGGCCAGGTGGCGTCCCCGGCCTGCGGCGAGCCGCTGACCGCGTCCCGCCCGGGGAGCCTCCGGGCCCCGCGGCCGGCCCACCCGCCTCCCGGCGGTCAGGCGTCGCCGTCCGCGACCGCCCGGCGCACCAGGTCGGCGGCGCCGACCAGCCCGGCCTGCGCCCCGAGCTCGGCGGCCACCACCCGCGGGCCGGGCCGGAAGCCGCGCCCGGGCAGCGCCCGTTCCAGCCGCTGCCGGGCGGGCCCGAGGACCGTCTCGCCGAGCACGCTGACCCCGCCGCCGATCACCACGACCTCGGGGTCGAGGACGGCGGAGAGGTCGGCGATGCCCTGCCCCAGCCAGGACCCGACCTCCGCGAGCAGCTCACCGGCCAGCGGGTCGCCGTCGGCCGCGGCCCGCGCGACGACCTCACCGGTGATCCCCTCGAGGTCACCGCCCACCCGGTCGATCAGCGCCGCGGCAGCCGCCGGGGAGTTCTGCGCGACCTCCCGGGCGGTGTGCCCCAGGGCGTTGCCGCTGGCGTACTGCTCCCAGCAGCCGCGGTTGCCGCAGGCGCAGAGCCGGCCGTCGGGCACGACCCGCATGTGCCCCCACTCGCCGGCCACCCCGTGCGCGCCGCGCTGCAGCCGGCCGTCGATGACCAGCCCGCCGCCGATGCCGGTGCCCAGCGTGATCATCAGCACCAGGTCACTGCCGCGGGCCGCCCCGTAGCGGTACTCGGCCCAGGCGGCGGCGTCGGCGTCGTTGCCCACCCACAGCGGGCGCTGCAGCCGCGCGCCGAGGTCCTTGCGCAGCGACTGGTTGCGCCAGGCCAGGTGCGGGCTGAACAGCACGGTGTCGCCGGTGCGGTCGAACCAGCCGGCCGCGCCGACGCCGACGCCGACCAGGGGGCCGCCGTGGCGCTCGGCCAGCTCGTCGACGACCGCGGCGATCGCGTCCTCGGTGGCCGACACCGACTTCCCCGGCGTGGCCCGGCGGGCGGTGTCGAGGATCGTGCCGTCGGCGGCGACGACGCCACCGGCGACCTTGGTCCCGCCGATGTCGATGCCCAGCGCGGGCAGCTCAGCGGCGGGCGGCGTGCGGTCGGGGCCGCTCACGCGACGTCGATCCGCTGGACGCGGGCGGTGCGGGGGTGCGGGTGGGACACGGGCTCCTCGGTCGAGGCAGGGGCACCCGGCTCACGGGCGCCGTCATCGGGGGTGGTGGGGTCCGTGGCGTCACGGGCACCGGTGCCGGCGTGGGCGCGCAGCGCCTCGGCCGCCGTGACGAGCACGTCGGCGACGGCGTCCACCACGTCGGGACGACGCTCCCGGAGTGCGGCCAGTCCGGTGCACACGGGGCACCAGCGGCAGTCACCCACCGGGTGGTCCTGGGCGCCGGTGCTGGTCGCCGCGCCGCCGAGCAGCCCACCGAGCGCACCGGCGAGGCCACCTGCGGCCAGCTTCTCGGCAGCGGGGTGCTCGGCCAGACCGGCCACCAGGCGTCGAGCCTGCTCGATCCAGTCCTGTCCCGGCGCGGTCACGGTGTCTCCTGGTCGTCGGAGGGGTGCGGATCGGTGGGGAGCAGGCCGGCGGGCCACTGTGCGGGATCGGGTGTGAAGCGCACCGCCAGGGTGGCCGTGGCGGTCCCGGCGTCGTCGAGCGCCCCGCCGGAGACGGTGCACCGGCGCAGCAGCGGGTCCAGCGGGAAGGACCGCCGCACACCCGCCGCGGTGACCACCAGGTCGTCGGCCCACCGGGTGAGCTCCACCTCGCCCCGCCGGGCGAAGGGCAGGGTCAGCTCCAGCAGCCACTCCCCCGCCGCCGACCGGCTGGTGCGCGGCACCCCCGGCCGCGGTCCGCCGACGGCGGGCGTCTCCGGCACGGCGGCGTCCAGGGCGGACAGGGCGGCCGGGGTCCGCGGGGTGACCGCGGCCTCGGCGACCTGCCGGACGGCCCCGGCCAGGTCGGCGAGCTCGCGCAGCGCACCGGTCTGCGCCGCCGCACGCGCGGTCCACCACTCCCCCGTGCCGCCGGGCAGCAGCCGGGCGGCCGTGACCGACGCGACCTGCTGCCCGAGCACCCCCAGGGCGGTGGCGGCGGAGCGCAGCTCGTCGGCGGCGGTGGCATCGGGCCGCAGCACCACGTGCACCGCGGTGCGGGCCGGGTCGTCCAACGGCACCCGGTCGACCAGCTGCTCGAGCCCCTCGGCGCCGGCCAGCGCCCCCGCGATGCCGTTCGGCCGCCCCGACGCGGCCGCCGCCCGCAGGCTGGCGAGCACCCGCAGCCGGGTGGGCGCCAGCTGGCCGAGCCACCAGCGCAACGCGCCGGGCAGGGTCAGCAGGGACAGGGCGGCCGGCGTCGGCCCCGCATCGACGACCACGACGTCGAACCGCCCGCTGGCGGCGTGGCCGGCCAGCGCGGCCAGCAGCGCGACGCGGTCGACCCCCGGCACCGGGACGACCGAGGTGGCCGGTGGGAGCACGTGCATCGGCAGGACGCCGGCCAGCTGCTCGACATGCCGGCTCCACACCTGCTGCACCGCCGGCTGGGCCCCGACCACCTCGACGGCAACCGCGTCGGAGAGGCCCGGCACGCGGGGCGCGGCGTCGGTCAGCAGCAGGCAGCGGGTGCCGGTGGCGGCCAGCCGGAGCGCCGTGGCCGCGGCCACGGTGGAGCTGCCGGCCCCGCCGGGACCGGTGACGAGGAGGGTCTGCACCTCAGCCCTCGACGCGCTTCTTGAGCTCCTTGAGCGCGGTGTCCAGGATGACCTTCTCGGCCCGGCGCTTGATCAGCCCGAGCATCGGGATCGACAGGTCGATGGTGATCGAGTAGGTGACCGTCGTGCGCCCGCCGGCCTCGTCCAGGGTGTAGGAGCCGTCCTGCTGCTTCTGCATCTGGCCGTGCACCAGGGTCCAGTGCACCGCGCGGTCGCCGTCCCAGGTGTAGGCCAGCTCGTAGTCGTCGCTCACCGGCCCCGCGTCGATGACGAAGTGCACCCGGCGGGCCCGGCCGTCGGGTCCGGTCTCGAGCACCTCGACGGTCTTCGCCGCGGCCACCCACTGCGGGTACGACGGGAAGTCGGCGATCACGGCCATCACCTGGGCCGCGGGCGCGTCGACGACGATCGACTGGGTGGACTGGTCGGCCATGCGCCGCAGGGTAGTCGCCGACCGGGACCGCCCCGGGCCGTGACCGGGCCGGCTGCCCCGGTCGGGGGTCGTTGCAGTGCTCCCCGGGGGCCTTCCGGACTAGATTGACACCCCGACCCAGCGTCCGGGTCCGGGAGGCGACGGCGCCTCCTGCCCGGGCGGGGCAGAGAGGACCGGCGTGCGCGAGCTGAGCGTTCCCCCCACCGCCACCGTGGGGGCCGATGACGCCCTGACGGACATGGTCACCCGCAACGCGACCGAACACCCGCACGACGTGGGTCTGCGGCGACAGGTCGACGGCGAGTGGCGGGACGTGACCTGGGCGCAGTTCGCCGCGGAGGTCGCCGGCGTCGCCAAGGGGCTGGTGGCCGCCGGGATCGGCCCGGGCGACCGGGTGGGCCTGCTGGCGCGCACCCGGTACGAGTGGACGGTCCTGGACTACGCCATCTGGACCGCCGGCGCCGTCGTCGTGCCGGTCTACGAGACGTCCAGCCCCGACCAGATCGCCTGGATCCTCGCCGACTCCGGCGCCCGGGGGATCTTCGTCGAGAGCACCCGGCACGCCGACGACGTCGAGTCGGTGCGCGGTGAAGCCGCGGACCTGGGCCCGGTGTGGGTCATCGACGACGGCGCGCTCGACCAGCTGACCACCGCCGGGGCCGACGTCCCCGACGAGGAGCTGGCGGCCCGCCGCCGCACCCTCGGCTCGGACAGCCTGGCCACGCTGATCTACACCAGCGGCACCACCGGGCGGCCCAAGGGCTGCGAGCTGACCCACGGCAACTTCCTGTTCGAGGTCCGCAACGGGATCACCCTGCTCGACCGCTTCATCAACCCCGACGGCTCGATGCTGCTGTTCATCCCGCTGGCGCACGTGCTGGCCCGGGTGCTGCAGGTCGGCGCCGTCGACGCCCGCACGGTCATCGGGCACACCCCCGACGTCGCCGACCTGGTCGGCGACCTCGGCAGGTTCCAGCCGACGTTCGTGCTCGCCGTCCCCCGGGTGTTCGAGAAGGTCTACAACGGCGCGAAGGCCAAGGCGGAGGGCGACGGGAAGGGCAAGATCTTCGACCGGGCCGCGCAGGTGGCCGTCGACTGGTCCCGCGCGCAGGACACCGGCGGCCCGGGCCTGGGGCTGCGGCTGCAGCACGCCCTGTTCGACCGGCTGGTCTACGGCAAGCTGCGCGCCGCCCTGGGCGGGCACTGCGCCGGCGCCGTCTCCGGTGGCGCGCCGCTCGGCGAGCGGCTGGGCCACTTCTTCCGCGGGCTGGGCGTGACCATCTACGAGGGCTACGGCCTCACCGAGACCACCGCGGCTGCTGCGGTCAACCACGACGCCGCCATCCGGATCGGCACGGTGGGCCGCCCGCTGCCCGGGGTCGACGCCGCCATCGCCGAGGACGGCGAGGTGCTGCTGCGCGGCGGCATCGTGATGCGTGGCTACTGGCGGAACGAGCAGGCCACCCGCGAGGCGATCGACGCCGACGGCTGGTTCCACACCGGCGACCTCGGTGAGCTCGACGAGCAGGGCTTCCTGCGGATCACCGGCCGCAAGAAGGAGATCCTGGTGACCGCCGGTGGCAAGAACGTCGCCCCGGCCGTGCTGGAGGACCGGCTGCGGGCGCACAAGCTGGTCAGCCAGTGCATCGTCGTCGGCGACCAGCGGCCGTTCATCGCCGCGCTGGTCACCCTGGACGCGGAGGCGCTGCCGGCCTGGCTGAAGAGCCGCGGCAGGGACGAGTCGCTCACCGCCGCCCAGCTGCGTGACGACCCCGAGGTGCTGGCCGAGCTCGACACCGCGGTCGCCGACGCCAACAAGGCCGTGTCGCACGCCGAGGCGATCAAGAAGTACCGGGTGCTCGCCGAGGACTTCACCGAGGCCAACGGCACCCTCACCCCGAGCCTGAAGCTCAAGCGGGGCGTGGTGATGAAGGAGTTCGGCGACGAGGTCGAGGCGATCTACCGGAAGTAGCCACCCCGCGGGGCGCCGCCGGCACCTCAGCCCGACAGCAGCCGGGCGAAGGTGCCGGCGATGGTCGTCCAGGACCAGCGCTGCTCGACCCACGCCCGGCCCGCGGCCCCCATGGCGCGGGCCCGGGCCGGGTCGTCGAGCAGGTCGCCGAGCACCCCGGCGACGGCGGTGGGCGAGCGCGGGTCGACGACGTGCCCGGTCTCGCCCTCGCGGACGGTCTCCGGGGCGCCGCCGGACGTACCGGCGACCACCGGCCGGCCGCAGGCGGCCGCCTCGAGGAACACCATGCCCAGCCCCTCGACGTCCAGGCCCGCGCGGCGGGTGCGGCAGGGCATGGCGAAGACGTCGCCGGCGGCGTAGTGCGCGGGCAGCTCACCGGCCGGCACGCCGCCGGTGAGCACCACCGAGCCACCGAGCCCGCGGTTCGCGATCTCGCGGCGCAGCCGCAGCTCCAGCGGACCGCCGCCGACCAGCAGCAGCCGGGCGTCCGGGTGCCGGGCGAGCACCTGCGTCCAGCCCGCGACGAGCACGTCCTGCCCCTTGCGGGGCACCAGCCGGGAGACGCAGACGACGACCGGCGCCCCGCCGAGCCCGTAGCGCTCGCGCACGGAGGAGCCGTCGGCGTCGGGGGTGAACAGGTCGACGTCGACCCCCGGGGACAGCTGGCTGAGCACCGTGCGGTCCCCGAGCGCCGGGGCGAGCCGGTCCCGGGTGTAGGCGCTGATGTAGGTGAGTTCGTCGAGCCCCGCCGCGATCCGCTGCATCAGCTGCCGCGCCGCGGGCAGCGCGACCCAGCCGGTCTCGTGCCCGTGGGTGGCCCCGACCAGCCGACGGACCCCGGAGCGGCGCAGGGCGGGGGCCATCAGCCCCAGCGGGGCCGCCGCGCCGAAGAACACCGTGTCGCAGCCGTGCTCGCGCGCCAGCCGGGCCGCGGTGCGGGTGGCGTCCGGGGTGGGCAGCAGCATCCCGGTGCCGGCCCGGACCACCGGGTAGGGCAGCCGCGCGTCGTGCTCGGCGGCCCCCGGGTGGTCGGAGGCCAGCACGACCAGCGACTCCGGCGGGCGGGTGGCCAGCAGCGCCGCCACGAAGGTCTGGATGCCGCCCTGCCGGGGCGGGAAGTCGTTCGTGACGACGAGCGTGCGGCTCACTCGGGCACCGGGGCGTCGTGCAGCCGCGCCCAGTCCCCGGCGAAGGCGATGCGCTGCGGCACCGTGGGGTGCGACCCGTAGAACCAGTGCCAGGCCGCCGGCGGGTCGGGGTCGTTGAGGTTGGCCTCCCCCAGCCGCCGCTGCATCGCGGTGAAGCTCGCCGGGTCCTCGGTGAGGTCGAGCGCGTGCAGGTCCGCCCGGGCCTCGATCTGCCGGGAGACCAGGTTCTGCACCGGCGTGGAGAGCAGCGTCCCGGCGGCGACGAGGAACAGCAGGAGGCCGACGACGGCGCCGTCGCCCGGTCCCCGCGCCCCGGCCCGGCGCAGGAGCGGCGCCGAGCCGAGCAGCCAGCCGAGCAGCGACACCCCGGCACCGGCGCCCAGGGCGCCGATCAGGGTGCCGGTGAGGACGTCGTCGTTCGCCACGTGCCCCAGCTCGTGGGCGACGATGGACTCGATCTCCGCGTCGGGCAGCCGGTCCAGCACCGTGTCGTAGACGACGATCCGGCGGGTCGAGCCGAAGCCGGAGACGTAGGCGTTGAGCGCGGTCGTGCGCCGGCTGGCGTCGGCGACGAGCACGTCCTCGACCGGGGTGCCGCTGCGTTCGGCGAGCGCGAACAGGTCGGTGCGCAGCTCACCGGCCGGCAGCGGCTGGAACTCGTTGAACGCCGGCTCGATGACCATGGGGTACAGGAACGAGCCGACGACGACGAGCGCGGCCGCTCCCCCGCCGGCCCAGGCCCACCACGTGCGTGGTGCCCGTCGCGCGAGTGCGACCACCGCCAGGAGACCCAGGGCGGTCAGCCCGGCGTTGATCCCGGTGGCGACGGCGACGTCGCGGGCCCACAGGTCCCAGCCACGGGTGGACAGCCCGTACCGGTGCCGGACCACCTCGCCGTAGGCCGACAGCGGCAGGGTCACCAGCCGGCCGACCAGCAGGATCGCGACCCCGCCCAGCAGCACCTGCCAGACCCAGCCGCCGCCGAGCGGGCGGGCCAGCCGCCGGGCGGTGGCCGCCCCGGCGCGGGTCAGGCCGAACACCGCGGAGACGGTCAGGCTCAGCAGCAGGGAGACCAGCGACGCCGGCCGCAGCGCGCCGGCGAAGGCCTCGGCCCGGGCGACCTGCTCCGCGCTGAACGCCGCGGCCGGGTCGACCGGGGTGCGGCCGCCGGGCGGTGTGCCGAGGACGTCCCACGGGGTGGCGACCGCGATCACCACGACGAGCGCCGCCCCCAGGACGACCGCCGAACCGAGCGCACGTCGCCGGGACCGCACCGGGGTGGGTGCGACCGCCGCGGTGCTCACACGGACCGCTTCGGGAGGGGCTGGGCGCACACGCGGGCGAGCTTAGGACGGTGACCTGTGCGTGCCGGCCGGCCCCGGCCGGCTCAGCCGACCAGCCGGCGCGCCCCCACGTAGCCGGCCATGTCGACCCCGGTGACGACGACCGGGCTGCCGAACGTGGGCGCGTGCACCATCTTCCCGTTGCCCACGTACATGCCGACGTGGCTGACCGGGCTGTAGAAGAACACCAGGTCACCGGGCTGCAGGTCGGCCCGGCTCACCGCCGTGCCCATGGTGGCCTGCACCCGGCTGGAGTGCGGCAGCCGGATGCCGGCCGCGGCGTAGGCGTACTGGGTCAGCCCGGAGCAGTCGAAGGCGTCCGGACCGCCGGCGCCCCAGACGTAGGGGTCGCCGACCTGCGCCAGCGCCGTGTCGACCGCGGCCTGCACACCCTCGGAGGAGGCGACGACCTCCTCTGGCGCGGGCGGCGCCAGCGTCGGGCCGGCGTGCTGCTCGACCACCGCCTGCTGCTGCACCGCGCTGAGGGAGTCGTACTGCGCCTGGTACTCGGCGATGCGCCCCTGCAGGTCCGCCTGCCGGGCGGTGACGTCGGCCAGGCCGGCCTCGGCCTGCCCGATCGCGGCGTCGGCGGCCGCCTTGGCCTGCTCCGCTGCCCGGGCCGCCGCGGTCACCTGGGCGAGCACGTCGGTGGTGTGCCCGGCGATGGCGTCCAGCGTGGTCACCTGGGAGAGGAACTCGTCGGCCGAACCACTGGTCATCAGGGCGTTGAACCGGGACAGGTTCTCCCCGGTGAAGGCGCTGCGCGCCACGCGGCGCATCTGCTCGTCGAGGGCGGCCAGCTGCACCTGGGCGGCGGCGAGCGCCTGGCCGGCCGCCTCGGCGGCGGCCCGCTGCTGGGCGAGCGTCTCCTGGGCGTCGTTGAACTGCTCGGTGACGACCTCGAGCTCGTGCGTCGCATCGGAGACCAGGCGGGTGGCCTCCTCGGCCGTGCCGGCCTGGGCGACCGGGTCGCCGGGGGCGGCGGCCGCGCTCCCCGGGAGCAGGGTGAGCGTCAGGCTGGCGGTGACCCCGAGGAGGAGCCCGGCACCGAGCCGGCCGGTCGACCGGACCCGCCGGGAGCCGGCGCGCAGCGTGACCGGGCGGGGCTGCGTGGCCCAGGGGCGGGGCCGCGTGGACCAGGGGCGGGACTGGGGGCTCGCCATGGACGGCGGGGCTCCGTTCTCGTTCGGCGCACCGCCTACCGGTCAGCTGACGGGTCCGGGCGCGGCGGTGCGTCCGATCTCGGCCGCGTCGACACCGACGCGGTGTGCCCGGGGCGACCCGGCGCACGTGAGCCCCCACCTCTGTCCTGCGTGGGTCCCCGGTCCAGCCGACGGGGCCGGCTGGTTCGGCGGTCTCCGGCCGGGGCCACCCTGTTCAGTGACGACTTCCCTACCGGACGTCACGAAACTAGGTCCGTGACCGGACCGAGACAAAGACACGTAAACCCGAAACCTGGGCCCAGACCTGACGAATCACAGGCGTGCGATTTGTCAGCTCACGTGGCGGTCGCCCCGACCTGACGCATCTTGATGACGCAACGGCGGGACCAGGCCGAAGTCTGCCAAGGCGCGGACCGCCCGGCGCTCCACGTCGTCCAGCTCCACGACGAGCCGGGCATCGGCGTCGGCCGCGTCGACGCTCGACACGTCACGTCCGTCTCGAGCCCGCCCGGGTGCGTCGCCACGCGCGGTGCCCTCGGCCGGCACAGCCCCCGCCGCCGAGCGTGGGACCAGGGGCACGACGCTCGGGTCGCTCCCCTGCCAGCCCGGCGGTGCGCCCAGGAGCACGGTGACGACGCAGTCGGCGCAGCCCTGACCGCGGACGGTGCAGGTGTCGCAGTCGATGAGCACGGCGGCTCTCCTTCTCTCTCTCGATCCGGACGGCCCTCCGTCCCGACAGCGCGGACCGTAGGAACAGCCACCGACAGTTCCGCGCCGCAGACCGTCCCGGTCCGGCGCCGGACCGGGCCCGGGTCCGCGCGCCACCCTCGTCCCGGCGTGCCCTCCCCCGGACTGTCGGACCCCCGACCTACCGTCCGCGACGTGCCACCTGCTCCCGCCCTGCCTCCCGCTCCGCTCCCCGGTGGGCCGGGCGCCCGTCCCACCGGCTGGGCCTCCGCCGCGCTCCCGCCGGCCGCCCCGGCGGCACCGGCCGGGCCGCGCTACGAGCAGGCCACGATCGACGACGTGGGCACCGCGCTGTCCGCGGTCACCTTCGTGGTCGTCGACCTCGAGACCACCGGCGGCTCCCCGAAGGACAGCGCGATCACCGAGATCGGCGCGGTCAAGGTGCGCGGGGGCGAGGTGGTCGGTGAGTTCCAGACCCTGGTCGACCCGGGCCGGGAGATCCCGCCCTACATCAGCGTGCTCACGGGCATCACCACGATGATGGTGGCGGCGGCGCCGCGCATCGGCACCGTGCTGCCCGCCTTCCTGGAGTTCGCCCGGGGCGCGGTGCTGGTGGCGCACAACGCCCCGTTCGACCTCGGCTTCCTGCGGGCGGCCTGCGAGGAGTCCGGCGTCGCCTGGCCCGCCGCCGCGTCGGTCGACACCGCCGTCCTCGCCCGCCGGCTGCTCACCCGTGACGAGGTGCCCAACTGCAAGCTGGCCACCCTCGCCCCCTACTTCGCCACCACCACCGAGCCCTGCCACCGGGCACTGGCCGACGCCCGGGCGACCGTCGACGTCCTCCACGGGCTGTTCGAGCGGCTGGGCCCGCTGGGGATCACCACGCTGGAGGAGCTGTCCGGGCTGACCCGCCAGGTCGACCCCGAGCGCCGCCGGAAGCGGCATCTCGCCGAGCACGTCCCCACCGGCCCCGGCGTCTACGTCTTCCGCGGCCCCCGCGACGAGGCGCTGTACGTGGGCACCTCCACCGACCTGCGCAGCCGCGTGCGCAGCTACTTCTCCGCCGGCGAGCAGCGCAGCCGGATGACGGAGATGATCCGGCTGGCCGAGCGGGTCGACGCGCTGCCCTGCGCCCACGACCTCGAGGCCGCCGTCCGCGAGCTGCGGCTGATCGCCGAGCACAAGCCCCGCTACAACCGCCGCTCCCGCTTCCCCGAGCGCGCCCTGTGGGTCCGGCTCACCGACGAGCCCTTCCCGCGGCTGTCGGTGGTGCGCCGGGTCCGCCCGGGCACCGGGTCCTTCCTCGGCCCCTTCCCCGACCGCCGCGCCGCCGACGCCGCCGTCGCGGCGGTGCACGAGTCCCTGCCGCTGCGCCAGTGCACCCCCCGGCTGGCGCTCGCGGGCACCGGCACCGCCTGCGCCCTCGCCGGCATGGGCCGCTGCGGCGCGCCCTGCACCGGCGCACAGAGCCGGGAGGAGTACGCCGCGATCGCCGCGGTGTTCGCCGCCGCCGTCGACGCCGACCCGCGCGAGCTGGTCGCCCCGCTGCTCACCCGGGTCGACCGGCTGGCCGCCGAGGGCCGCTACGAGGACGCCGCGCTGCTGCGCGACCGGGTGGCGGTGCTGGTGCGCGCGGTGCAGCGCCGTCAGCGGCTGGAGTCGCTGGCCACCGTGCCGGAGATGGTGCTCGCACGCCCCGACGGCGCGGGCGGCTGGCAGCTGTCGGTGGTGCGCCGCGGCCGGCTCGTCGCCGCCGGGGTCGCCGAGCGGGGCCGTTCGGTGCGCGAGTGCCTGGCCGGGCTGCGGGCCACGGCCGAGACCCCCACCGGACCCGACGGCGAGCTCGCCGCGACCGTCGACGAGACCGAGCTGGTGCTGCGCTGGATGGAGAAGCCCGGCACCCGGCTGGTCGACGTCCACGGCACGCTGGCCAGCCGCACCCCGGGCACGGGCGCCTACCGCGCGTTCCTGGCGCGGGTGGAGGCCGGCCACGCCGAGCGGGACCCCTTCGGCGACGGGCGGCCGCTGCGCACCCGCAGCCAGCCCGACCGGGTCGCCGCCGACCGGCCGGAGACCAGGCGCGGCCGGGGCGCCGCCCGGCTAGCATCCCGGACGTGATCACCGCCATCGTGATGATCGATGCCGCCACCGACTCCATCGCCGAGGTCGCCGAGGCGGTCGCCGACCTGCCCGGAGTCAGCGAGGTCTACTCCGTCGCCGGGGACGTCGACCTGGTCGCGATCATCCGCGTCCACGAGTTCGACGAGATCGCCCAGGTGATCGCCGGGCGGATCAACAAGGTCCCCGGCGTCGTCGACACCGCCACGCACATCGCCTTCCGCGCCTACTCACGGCACGACCTCGAGGCCGCCTTCTCGATCGGCTTCGAGTCCACCGACTGAGAGCGGGGCCGTCACGGGCGGGCGCGGAGCTCCTGGCTGACCTGCACCCACTCGGCGAGCTTCGCTGCCGCCCGCCCGTCGTCGACGGCCGCGGCCGCCCGCTCCAGCCCCGCCGCGACCTCGTCGTGCAGCGGGCCGCCAGCCGGGTCGAACGCGGTCAGCGCCGCCGCGGCGTTGAGCAGGACCGCGTCCCGGACCGGGCCGGGCTCGCCGTCCAGCACGCGCCGGAAGACCGCCGCGTTCTCGGCCGGGTCACCGCCGCGCAGGGCGTCCGCGGGCGGCGGAACGATGCCCAGAGCCCCCGGGTCCAGCCGCTCGGCCACCACGTCGCCGTCGCGCACCACCCAGACCGACGAGGTCGTCCCGGTGGTCAGCTCGTCGAGCCCGTCGTCCCCACGGAAGACCAGCGCACGGGTGCCCCGGGCGGCCAGCACGTCGGCCAGCACCGGCGCCATGCGCAGATCCGCACAGCCGATGGCCGCCGCGACCGGACGGGCCGGGTTGGTCAACGGGCCGAGGAAGTTGAACACCGTCCCGATGCCCAGCTCCCGCCGCGGGGCGGCGGTGAACCGGAAGCCGGGGTGGAACACAGGCGCGAAGAAGAAGCCGATCCCCGCCTCCTCCACGCACCGGACGACGCCGCCGGCCGGCAGCTCGAGCACCACGCCGAGCGCCTCGAGGACGTCCGCGGAACCCGACCGCGAGGACGCCGCCCGGTTCCCGTGCTTGCCCACCGGGACCCCGGCGGCCGCTGTCACCACCGCCGCCATCGTCGAGATGTTGACCGTCTGGGCGCCGTCCCCGCCGGTGCCGACGATGTCGACGCACTCCCGCGAGAGCGACACGGGCACCGCCTGCTCGAGCATGGTGGTGGCCAGGCCCAGCACCTCGTCCGGCGTCTCGCCCTTGACCCGCAACCCCATGACCAGCCCGGCGATCTGCGCGGGCGTGGCCTCGCCGGTCATGACCTGGCGCATCGCCCAGCGGGTGTCATCGGTCCCGAGGTCCTCCCGCCGGGCCAGCCGGCCGAGCAGCGCGGGCCAGGTCGGGGTCGGGGTCGGGCCCGTCACGCCGCTCAGCGCCGCGCGACGGGCCGCGCAGCGGCCCGCTCACGCAGCAGCCCGGCCACCGTCTCCGGGGCCACCAGCGGGTCGACCGGGTAGGCCAGCGTCGCGTCGGCCTGCGACCAGTGGGCGAGCCAGCGGTCGGCCTGGCGGGCGATGAGCACCACCATCGCCGGGCAGTCGGCCACCTCGGCCCGCAGCTGGCGGCTGATCCCCATGCCCCCCGTGGGCTGGGCCTCGCCGTCCAGGACGCACAGGTCGACCCCGCCGGCATCGACCGCCGCAACGACCTCGTCGCCGGTGGCGCACTCCACGTACCGGAGGGGGCCGACGTCGGGAGCCGGCGAGGCGCCCAGCGCGGTACGGACGGCGGCGCGGACCTCGGCCCGCTGGCTGAAGACCAGCACGGTGGCCGGTGCGGCGTCGACGCTCACCCGGCCGAGACTAGTGGTTGCGGCCGCCGTGGCGGAGAGGACACCGCGCGCTCACCAGGAGACACGCCACGCGCGCCCACCCCACGTCGTGGCAAGCCCGTCCCGATGCCATGATGGCCCTGTGACAACGGCCCCCGTGGCGAGCAGCACCTTCGACACCTCGCGGGTGCACTCCCTGACCCGACCGAACATGGTCAGCGTCGGCACGATCGTCTGGCTCGCCAGTGAGCTGATGTTCTTCGCCGGACTCTTCGCCATGTACTTCACTGCCCGCGCCCGGGCGACAGACGGCTGGCCTCCGGAGCCGACCGAGCTGAACCTGCCCTATGCGACCTTCTTCACCGTGATCCTGGTGGCCTCCTCGGTCACCTGCCAGCTCGGGGTCTTCGCCGCCGAGCGCGGCAACGTCTACGGGCTGCGCCGCTGGTTCGCCATCACGTTCCTGATGGGCGCGGTGTTCGTGCTCGCCCAGATGAACGAGTACCGCGTGCTGGTCGAGGAGCACGGCACGACGATCTCGTCGTCGGTCTACGGCTCGGTCTTCTACCTGACGACCGGCTTCCACGCCCTGCACGTGATCGGCGGCCTGGTGGCCTTCGTCTACGTGCTCATCCGGTCCACCATGGGCCGTTTCACGCCAGCCCAGGCGACCTCGGCCATCGTGGTCTCCTACTACTGGCACTTCGTCGACGTCGTGTGGGTCGGGCTCTTCGCCACGATCTACCTGATCCGCTAGGGAACCGGTGACCACCACGAACCCCTCGTCCGAGGCCTCCGCCGCGCGCGGCCGCCGCGGCGCGCTCGCCCGGTTCGGCCGGCGCCCGGTGGCCGGCAGCCCGGCCGCGGCCGCGCAGGCCCGTCGTCGGTCCAAGCAGCGTCGCCGGCTGGCGAACGTCGCCGGCCTGATGGCCGCCCTCGTGCTCACCGGGGTCGGCTACTCGGCCCTCGCCCCGGGTGCCAGCGCCGCCGACGAGTCGACCGGCAACCCGTCGAACGCCGTCGAGGCCGGTCGCGACCTCTACGTCCGCAGCTGCATCAGCTGCCACGGCTCCAACCTGCAGGGCGTCGAGGACCGCGGCCCCTCGCTCATCGGCGTGGGCGAGGCCGCCGTCTACTTCCAGGTGCACACCGGCCGCATGCCGCTCGTCCGCCAGGAGGCCCAGGCCCCCGCGCGTCCGCCGGTCTTCTCCGAGGAGGAGATCGACCAGCTGATGGCCTACATCCAGGCCAATGGCGGCGGCCCCACGCTCCCGTCCGGCGACCTGCGCTCGGGCGACCTGGCCGCCGGTGGCGAGCTGTTCCGGCTGAACTGCGCCCAGTGCCACAACTTCACCGGACAGGGCGGGGCGCTGTCCTCCGGGAAGCGGGCTCCGTCCCTGACCGAGTCCAACGACCTCACGATCTACTCCGCGATGCTCTCCGGCCCCGGGAACATGCCGGTCTTCGGTGACAACCAGCTCACCCCGGAGGAGAAGCGGTCGATCATCACCTACGTGCAGACCGTGCAGGCGCAGGCCGACCCCGGCGGCGCCGGCGTCGGCCGGGTCGGCCCGGTGGCCGAGGGGCTGGTCATCTGGGTCGCCGGCATCGGTGCCCTGCTGTTCGGGATCTTCTGGATGGGGACGAAGGCGTGAGCACCACCCACTCCGGCCCCGGCGCTGCCGGCGGCGACGACACCTCGGGTCCGGTGCACGGCGGCCCGGACGACGACTACAGCCCCGAGCGGCTGGCGACGATGGACCGCACCGAGCTGGACCGGCTGGGTGCCCGTTACGACGGGGTCGAGGTCCTCCACGTCGACCCGGCGCCCGAACCCGGCTCACCGCTGGAGAAGCGCGCCACCCGGCAGGTGACCATGTGGTTCGCCCTGGCCGCCGTCGCGGCGCTGGCGTTCCTCGTCATC
This sequence comes from Modestobacter roseus, assembly GCF_007994135.1. NCBI lineage: Bacteria > Bacillati > Actinomycetota > Actinomycetes > Geodermatophilales > Geodermatophilaceae > Modestobacter > Modestobacter roseus. The sequence goes on along the minus strand of NZ_VLKF01000001.1, from coordinate 839,195 downwards.
TACGCCGGCTCCGGCTGGTTCCTGCCCGACTGGGAGTGGCAGGTCGGCGGCAGCGACTGGAGCGCGCTGTTCACCCCCCTGCTGGGCGTGACCATGGGCATCTCGCTGACCGCGATCGGCATCGGCCTGGTGCTCTACGTCAAGAAGCTGCTGCCGCACGAGACCGCGGTGCAGGACAAGCACGACGGGTCGCACTTCGACCGGGTCACCACCGGCGCCACCCTGCTCGGCGGCCTGGACAAGTCCGGGCTGCCGCGCCGGAAGCTGCTGCTGACCACCATCGGCCTGATGGGCGCGGGTGCCGGCGCCATGATCCTGGCACCCCTCGGTGGCCTGATCCGCAACCCGAACACCGGCAACCCGCTGGGCACGACCCCGTGGGCGGACGGCGTCCGGCTGCTGCGCGACGACGGCACCCCGGTCCGCCCGTCCGACCAGCAGCCCGGCTCCCTGGAGACCGTGTTCCCGGCCGTCCCCGGAGGCAACTTCCACGCCGACGCGTCGGCGTCGGTCATGCTGATCCGGCTCCGCCCCGACCAGATCGAGGAGCTGGAGGCGCCCGAGGGCCGGGCGGACTACGGCTACGGCGACTACGTCGCCTACTCGAAGATCTGCACGCACGCCGGCTGCCCGGTGTCGCTGTACGAGCAGGAGACCGGCCGGATCCTGTGCCCGTGCCACCAGTCGCAGTTCCTGGTGACCGAGGGCGCACGCCCCGTGTTCGGCCCGGCCACCCGCGCGCTCCCCCAACTGCCGATCGCCGTGGATGATGAGGGTTACTTCGTCGCTCGAGCGGACTTCCCGGAACCGGTCGGCCCCTCGTTCTGGAACCTTGGGAGGCTCTGATGGCCACCAGCACCTCGGTGCGTCCGGCGCAACCGTCCACGAGGATCGGCAAGGCGGCCCTCGAGGTCGACGACCGCCTCATCGTGGCCGGCCCGCTCCGCCGGACCCTGAACAAGGTGTTCCCCGACCACTGGTCGTTCCTGCTCGGTGAGATCGCGCTGTACGCGTTCGTCATCCTGCTGGTCTCGGGCACCTACCTGACGTTCTTCTACGACCCCTCCCTCACCGAGGTCGTCTACGACGGCTCGTACGCCCCCATGCGGGGCATCGAGGTGTCGCGGGCCTACGAGTCGACCCTGGCGATCTCCTTCGACGTCCGCGGTGGTCTCGTCGTCCGGCAGATCCACCACTGGGCGGCGCTGCTGTTCGTGGCGGCGATCGTCGTCCACCTGTTCCGGATCTTCTTCACCGGCGCGTTCCGCCGCCCGCGGGAGACGAACTGGTTCATCGGTGTCGCGCTGCTCGTGCTCGCCCTGGTCGAGGGCTTCGCCGGCTACTCCCTCCCCGACGACCTGCTCTCCGGCACGGGCCTCCGGATCGCCTCCGCGGTGATCATCTCCATCCCGGTGGTCGGCACCTGGATCTTCTTCGCGGTCTTCGGTGGCGACTTCCCGGGTGAGCTGATCATCGGCCGGCTCTACATCCTGCACGTGCTGATCGTCCCGGCTGTCCTGCTCGCCCTGATCGCGCTGCACCTGCTGATCCTGGTCAAGCAGAAGCACACGCAGTTCCCCGGTGCGGGGCGGACCGAGCACAACGTGGTCGGCAACCGGCTCTTCCCGGCCTTCGCCGCGAAGGCGAGCGCGCTGTTCTTCATCGTGTTCGGTGTCTGCGCCGCCCTCGGTGGTCTGGTGCAGATCAACCCGATCTGGCTGCTGGGTCCGTACAACCCGGCACAGGTGTCCGCCGGTTCGCAGCCGGACTGGTACATCGGGTTCCTCGACGGCGCCGCGCGGCTCTTCCCGCCGTGGGAGATCGTGCTCTGGGGCTACCACATCCCGGCGCTGTTCTGGGCCACTGCGGTCATCCCCGGCCTGATGTTCGGCGTGCTGGCGCTCTACCCGGTCATCGAGCGCAAGCTGACCGGGGACACCGCCAGCCACCACCTGCTCCAGCGTCCGCGCGACGTGCCGGTGCGGACCTCGCTGGGTGCCATGGCCATCTCGTTCTACGTCGTGCTGTGGATCTCCGGTGGCAACGACGTCATCGCGGACAAGTTCGACATCAGCCTCAACGCGATGACCTGGTTCGGCCGGATCGGCATGCTGGTGATCCCGCCGGCCGTGTACTGGCTCACCTACCGGATCTGCCTGGGCCTCGAGCGGCACGACCGTGAGGTGCTCGAGCACGGCATCGAGACCGGCGTGATCCGCCGGCTTCCCAACGGCGAGTTCATCGAGGTGCACCAGCCGCTGGGCCCGGTCGACGACCACGGCCACGGGGTGCTCGCCTACGGCGGTGCCTCCGTGCCCAAGAAGATGAACCAGGTGGGTGGCGCCCGCCGCGCCATCCGGGGCTTCTTCAAGCCGATCGAGGAGCCGGCTGCGGTCCAGGCTGCCGCCGAGCGCGAGTCGCGTGGTCTGGAGGCAGAGCAGGCCAACCGGGAGCTGACCGGCTCGGGTCGGCCGGCCGAGGGTGGTCGCCCGGCAGAGGGCGGACGTCCCGCTGAGGGCGGCCGTCCCCAGGACCCGCGCGACTGATCGACCCGCACCACCACAGGGCCCCCGGCGGAACTCCGCCGGGGGCCCTGCTGCGTCTGACGGGCTCGCTGAGCCGGCCGCCTGCTCGACACGGGAGCGTCGACCGGAGCTCCGCCATCCCGAGCCGAGCCGCGTCCCGGGGTGGTCGATGCCACCCCCTGCGCGCCGGTCGGCGGACGGCAGCTCCGCCGCGGCCCCCCGTCCGGCGTGCCGGGCTGCGCCCCGCGAGCAGCTGCTGGGGCCGCGACCGAGCCGCCCTGGCGCCATCGCACGGGGCCACGGGTGCATCACCCGGGCGGCCCGCTCTCCCGGCACCCCGGCCCCTGCGCCCGGTGACGTGGTCTCCACCGCACCGAGGGGGGGTGACTGTTCCCCGCTACGGTCGCGACCGCGCAGGACGCAGGACGGCGCGAGACGCGAGATGCCGGTGGCGACCACCCGGCGCCAGGAGAGGTCCGCAGCCGTCGGTGCGAGCCAGCCCGGGGGTCGGCGCGCAGCGCGGCGGGCTCAGCTCTGCGCGGCCGCACGCGGCTGGTCGCCGCGCACCCGTCAGCGCGGAGTCCGGGTGATCGATCGGTCCGCGCCGGCGTTCGCCCGCAGCCGACCGCCTCTCCCCCGACCACTGCCTTCCCCGACCACCGCCTTCCCCGACCACTGCCACACCTCGGCCGGTCATGACCCGGCCGGCGCACCTGGCAGCCGGTGTGGCGCCGCTGTACCGCTCGATGAAGGCCACCGAAACGCCACCGGGGCCCCTCCCGGTGTGGGAGGGGCCCCGATTGGACGGAGGTGGTGCCGGGCTCAGCTGTGCGCGTTCTGCCCGACGTAGTACTCGAAGAGCAGCCCACCGACCGTGATCAGCAGCGCGATCCCGGCGATCAGGACCAGCCAGGGGTACCAGAAGGCCAGCGCGAGCCCCATCAGCGCGGCGGAGAGCGCCAGGCCGAAGGGCCAGTAGCTCGCCGGGCTGAAGAAGCCCAGCTCGCCGGAGCCGTCGGCGATCTCGGCGTCCTTGCGGTCCTCGGGACGGGCGTCGATGCGCCGGCTGACGAACCAGAAGAAGCCACCGATGAGCGCGGTGAGACCCCCGGAGAGCGCCAGGGCGGTCGTGCCGACGGGCTCGCGCGCCCAGAAGCCGTAGACGACCGCGGCCACGAGACAGAAGACCGTGATCAAGTTGAAGATGAGCGCTTCGACCTTCACGGTCGGTCCTCCTGGTGCGGCGGGGTGGTCGGATCAGTCATCGGAGGAGGCCGACACCTGCTGCTCGCGAGCGCCGGCGAACGGGCTCGTGGAGGTGGCGTACCCGGGCTCGCCGATGGCCTCGAGCGCGTCGTGGGTCGTCAGACCCGACTCGCGGAGGCTGATGAACTCGTCGAACTGCTCGCCGCTCACCGAGCGGAGCTCGAAGTTCATGAAGGCGTGGTAGGTGCCGCAGAGCTCGGCGCAGCGCCCGACGTAGGCGCCCTCCTCGCGGACGGTCACCTCGAAGACGTTGTTGATGCCGTTCTCGTTGCCGGGGATGATGTCCAGCTTGAACAGGAAGTCCGGGATCCAGAACGAGTGGATGACGTCGGCCGAGGCGAGCTCGAACCGGATCGTCTCGTCGACCGGGACGACGAGGATCGGGATCTCGCTGGTGCTCCCGACCGTCGACACCGGCTCGCCACCGTTCTCGTCGGTGGTCTCGGGGTAGACGAACTGCCAGTTCCACTTGAACGCGTTGACGCCGACGGTCACGTCGGGGTCGGCACTGCGCTCCAGCACCCGGTTCTGCGTGTTCACCGTGAAGAAGAACAGCACGGAGACGATGATGAACGGGATGATCGTGTAGACCACCTCGAGCGGCAGGTTGTACGCCGTCTGCTTGGGCAGCTCGTCGCCCCGCTTGCGGTAACGGATCGCCGCGTAGGCGATGAGCGCCCAGACCGCGATGCCGACCACCAGCGCGGCGATCGTCGAGCCGATCCAGAGCGCGTGCATCTGCTCGGCCTCGTCGGTGATGCCCTCAGGCCACCCCCAGCTCCAGAAGCTGCGGTCCACCGAGCACCCTCCTCATCTCCCCCGTGGCGACACCACGAGGTCTTCCCGGTGGAGGTCCACCGACACCCATCGACAGGTGCCGCTCACCCCCACCACAAGTCTCCCGGAGACTATCCGACCGCGCCTCCCGTGCCCGGGGCGGGCAGGGGCTCCCGGCGGGTCGGCCCACCATCCAGCACGTCCCCGGAGCGCCCGACCACACGCCACGGCCGCGCCCGGGGCCGACGGCACCGGGGGCGCGGGGCCGGCGGTTACAGTCGGGGCGTGTACCAACGCCTGCTGACCTGGCGGTGGGTGCTCATGCACCTGCTGGTCCTGGCGCTGTTCGTGATGACGTTCTTCCTGGGCGCCTGGCAGCTGTCCAAGGCCGAGGCCGGCGGGGGCGCCGTCAACTGGAGCTACGCGCTGCAGTGGCCGCTGTACGGCTTCATGGGTCTGGGCTTCTACCTGCGCATGCTCCGGGACGAGTACCGGCGCGACCCCGACGACGGGGAGCCCGGCAACGCCGTGGTGCTCTATCAGCGCCCCCGGATCGACACCACGGGAGACCCCGAGCTGGCCGCCTACAACGCCTACCTCGCCGAGCTCAACGCCAAGGCGCTGGGACAGCGGGTGAACGGTGGCCGCTGACACCGGGACGGCGCCCCTGGAGCCGAAGCTCGCCGGAGCCCTGACCCGTTACCGGGTGATGGCCTGGATCGTCGGCGTGATGCTCCTCGTGCTGGTGCTGGTCGCCATGCCGCTCAAGTACGTCTCCGACGTCCCCGAGGTCTCCGCGGTGGTCTCCCCCGTCCACGGCTTCCTCTACATCGTCTACCTGGTCACGGCCTTCGAGCTGGCCCTCAAGGCGCGGTTCACCGCCAAGGGCACCGTCCTGGTCCTGCTCGCCGGTGTCGTGCCGTTCGTCTCGTTCGTCGCGGAGCGCCGGGTGTCGGCGCGGGTCCGCGCCGGCGAGCCCCTCTGACCGTCCCGCTCCTCACCCTCCTGGGAGACCTCCCCGCATGTGCGGCCTGCTCGCCTACCTGTCCACCGACGCCGACCGGGTGGGAGAGGGCACCGTCGAGCAGGTGCGGCACGCGCTGCGCTGCCTGCGCCACCGGGGCCCCGACGACCGGGAGGTCTGGGCCGACCCGCACGCCGTCCTGGGCTTCAACCGGTTGGCGTTCATCGACATCGAGGGCAGCCCGCAGCCGATGCCCTACGCCGAGGGCCGGTACCGGATCGTCTTCAACGGCGAGATCTACAACTACCTGGAGCTCCGCGAGGAGCTGAAGGCGGCCGGCGCCACGTTCGCCACCGAGGGCGACACCGAGGCGATCGTCGCCGGCTACCACCTGTGGGGCGAGGCGGTCGTGCCCCGACTGCGCGGCATGTTCGCCTTCGTCATCTGGGACACCGAGACCGGGACGGCGTTCGGCGCGCGGGACGCCTTCGGCATCAAGCCGCTGTTCACCGCGCGCCTGGCCGACGGCGGGCTGGTCTTCAGCTCCGAGAAGAAGGCGCTGCTGGAGCTCCTCGGCGGCACCACCGGCGCCGGCGGCGTCGACCCGGCGTCGCTGCAGCACTACCTGACCCTGCAGTACGTGCCCGAGCCCGCCACGCTGCACCGCGGCATCCGCCGGATCGAGAGCGGCACGAGCTTCACCGTGGTCGACGGCGAGCTGCACACCAGCCGCTGGTTCCACCCGACGTTCCGTCCGACCCCGGTGGCGCCCGGCTCCGAGCAGGCGCTGTTCGACCGCATCGCCGAGGTCCTCGACGACTCGGTCGCCAAGCACATGCGCGCCGACGTCACCGTGGGCTCGTTCCTCTCCAGCGGCATCGACTCCACCGCCGTCGCCGCGTTGGCGCACAAGTACAACCAGGACCTGGTCACCTTCACCGTCGGCTTCCAGCGGGAGGCCACGTCCGAGGTCGACATCGCCGCCGAGTCGGCCCGGATCCTGGGCGTCCGGCACGTCCCGGTGGAGATCACCGCCCAGGAGTTCGCCGAGGCGATCCCCACCGTCGTCTGGTACCTCGACGACCCGGTCGCCGACCCGGCGCTGGTGCCGCTGTACTTCGTGGCCCGCGAGGCCCGCAAACACGTGAAGGTCGTGCTGTCCGGCGAGGGCGCCGACGAGCTGTTCGGCGGCTACACCATCTACCGCGAGCCGCTCAGCCTCGCCTGGGCCGGCAAGCTCCCGGCCGCCGGCCGCCGGGCACTGGGGTCGCTGTCCCGGGTGGTCCCCGAGGGCGTGCGCGGGCAGGACCTGCTGCGGCGGGCCTCCATCCCGCTGGAGGAGCGGTACTACGGCAACGCCCGCAACCTCAACGCCGACGAGCTCGCCCAGCTGCTGCCGGGCCGCGACCCCGACCTCTCGCACGTCACCGTCACCGAGGCCCTCTACCGGCAGACCCGCGAGGCCGGGTACGACGACGTCACCGCCATGCAGTACGTCGACCTGTTCACCTGGCTGCGCGGCGACATCCTGGTCAAGGCCGACAAGATGACGATGGCCAACTCCCTGGAGCTGCGGGTCCCGTTCCTCGACCCCGAGGTCTTCGCGCTGGCCAGCACGCTGCCGCTGGAGATGCGGGTGCCCCGGCGCGGCGACGCGACCAAGTACGCGCTGCGTCAGGCCATGCGGCAGATCGTCCCGCCGAAGATCATGAACCGGCGCAAGCTGGGCTTCCCGGTGCCGACGGCGGAGTTCCTGGCCGGGCCGCTGCACGAGTGGGCCCGGGACGTCGTGACCGCCAGCCAGACCGACGAGTGGCTGGACCGCGACCACGTGCTCGCGCTGCTGGACCGGCTGCGCCAGGCGGAGACCCCGAGCAAGCGGGTCGCCCGGCAGGTGTGGGAGGTGCTGGTCTTCATGATCTGGCACGGCATCTTCGTCGAGGAACGGATCACCCCGGAGATCCCGGAGCCGGTCTACCCGGTCCGGCTGTGACGCGCCGCCGGTCCGGGGCACTGGCCGCCGGGGTCACCCTCGCCGTCCTGCTGACCGGCTGCTCCACCGGCGACGACGGGGCGCCGGCTCCCGCGCCCGGCACGACAGCGTCGCCGACCCCCGGACCCCGCCGCCGATCGCGCCGTCCGGGTCCGCGACGGTCGATCCGCCGGCGCCGCCCGCACCCTCCTCCGGGCTGCCGATCCCGATCCCCTCGGCCCCGGCCGACTGAGCCGGACGGCGACGGGTCCGGACACGACGAGGCCCGGCTCCCCCGAGGGGGAGCCGGGCCTCGCGACGGTTCAGCCGGCGATCAGTGGAAGCTGTCGCCGCAGGCGCAGGAGCCGCCCGCGTTCGGGTTGTCGATCGTGAAGCCCTGCTTCTCGATGGTGTCGACGAAGTCGATCGTCGCGCCGCTGAGGTAGGGGGTGCTCATCCGGTCGACGATCACCTCGACGCCGCCGTACTCGTAGGTCTGGTCGCCGTCGAGGAAGCGCTCGTCGAAGAAGAGCTGGTAGCGCAGGCCCGAGCAGCCACCGGGCTGCACGGCGATGCGCAGCCGCAGGTCGTCGCGGCCCTCCTGGTCCAGCAGCGTCTTCACCTTGAGGGCGGCCGGGTCGCTGAGCACGACGCCGGTGGCGTCGGGGGCCTGCGTGTCCTGCACGGTCATGTGTGTGGTCCTCCCACGCTCGAGGGTGTCGCTGCCCGGTCCGCTCCGGTGCCGACGCGGCGGGCTGTCGTCCACCCGGGGTCAACACCGCTCGCGGCGGGCCATTCCCACTGTACGGCGGTGCGGGCGCGGATGGGATCCCCCGACGGGGCGGGTGCCCGGCACGGCACCGGCCGAACCGGGCCGACAGGGCGTCCCGGCCACGTAGACTCCCTTGCCGTGAAGCTCCGCCTGCCCGGCCGCCGCACCGACTCCGCGACCACCCCGGACACCTCCTCCGACCTGTCCGCCCAGCTGGCCGGCAGCACGGCGGTGGGCAAGGGCCGGCCGACGCCGAAGCGCAACGAGGCCCAGGGCCGCCGTTCCGGGCCGGTGCCCCCGCCGCCGACCACCCGCAAGGAGGCCTACCGGCGGATGCGGGAGCAGCAGGCGGCCAACCGCGGCACCACGCGCCAGGCGGCCCTGCGGGGTGACGACAGCGCGCTGCCGGCCCGCGACCGTGGACCGGTCCGGCGACTGGTCCGCGACGTCGTCGACGCCCGGCGCAACGCCGGCAGCTTCTTCCTGGTCGTGGCCGCCCTCGTGCTGGTCGGCTACTTCATCCCGAACCCGGCCGTGCAGAGCTACACGGTGTTCGTCTGGTTCGCCTTCTTCCTGGTCATCGTCGTCGACTCGGTGTTCCTGGGCCGCCGGATCAAGAAGGTGGTCGGCGAGCGGTACCCGGACCACACGGAGCGGATGCGCGGCCTGATCTGGTACGGCGTCAGCCGCGCCACCATGATCCGCCGCTGGCGCTTCCCCAAGCCGCAGGTGCCGCAGGGCGCGGAGGTCTGAAGAAGGACCCTGCCGCCCCCCACCCCTCGCTCCGCTCGGGGCGGGACCCTGCCGCCCCCCACCCCTCGCTCCGCTCGGGGCGGGACCCTGCGGCAGGGCCGTCCCAGTACTTAGCCAGGCTGAGGACTAGCGTTCGGGCGTGGAATTCAGACGCCTCGGCCGCTCCGGCCTGACCATCTCCGAGATCGCCTACGGCAACTGGTTGACGCACGGCAGCCAGGTCGAGGAGGACGCCGCCCACGCCTGCGTGCACGCGGCCCTCGACGCCGGGATCACCACCTTCGACACCGCCGACGTCTATGCCGGTACCAAGGCCGAGTCCGTGCTCGGCCGGGCCCTGGCCGGTCAGCGGCGGGAGGGCCTGGAGGTCTTCACCAAGGTCTACTGGCCGACCGGGCCCGGAGCCAACGACCGCGGGCTCTCCCGCAAGCACATCGTGGAGAGCTGCCACGCCTCGCTGCGGCGGCTGCAGACCGACTACGTCGACCTGTACCAGGCGCACCGGTACGACTCCTCGGTGCCGCTGGAGGAGACGATGACCGCCTTCGCCGACCTCGTGCGGCAGGGCAAGGTGCTCTACCTCGGGGTGTCGGAGTGGCGGGCCGAGGAGATCGCCGCCGCCGCCGAGCTGGCCCGCGAGCTCAAGGTGCCGCTGATCAGCAACCAGCCGCAGTACTCGATGCTGTGGCGGGTCATCGAGGCCGAGGTGGTGCCCACCAGCCAGGAGGAAGGCCTCTCCCAGATCGTCTGGTCCCCGCTCGCCCAGGGCGTGCTCAGCGGGAAGTACCTGCCCGGGCAGCAGCCGCCGGCCGACAGCCGGGGCGGCCACGCCACCGTGGGCGGGTCGATGAGGGACTACCTGACCGACGACGTGCTGACCCGGGTGCAGCAGCTGCGGCCGATCGCCGACGAGCTCGGCCTGTCCATGGCCCAGCTGGCGGTGGCCTGGGTGCTGCAGAACCCCAACGTCGCGGCAGCGATCATCGGCGCCAGCCGGCCCGAGCAGGTGCGGGACAACGTGCAGGCCGCCGGCGTCCGCCTGCCGGCCGAGGTGATGACCCGGATCGACGAGGCGCTGGGCGACGTCGTCGAGCGCGACCCGGCCAAGACCTCGCGCGGCTGACGACCGACCTGGCGGCGGCCGATCAGGTCGCCGCCAGGCCCATCGGGCCGTACACCCGCTCGCCGTCCTCGAGCAGGGTGACCGTCGCGACCCCTCGGTCGAGCAGCTCCCGCCAGGTCTCCCCGAGCCACGACTCGGCGTCACCCTGGTTGTCGTGGTCGGGCACCTCCACCCCGACCGTCGCCGGGTCCACGGGCGCCCCCGAAGGGCCTTCCAGCTGCCACGTCCAGCTCATGGCGGGAGGCTAGCGAGCGCAGCGGTGGTGCGGCAGCCCGGACCGGGTCGCGGCGGCGGTCACTCCCGTCGGCGTGCGGGGCCGGCCGCGACGACGATCTTGGTTTACAGGGTAAGTGCCTGGGCATGGGTGGGAGCAGCGTGCACGCCCGACCCTGCGGAGGAACGATGAGCCAGCCCGCCGGCGCCAGCCGGGTGGAGACGCCGCCCGCTGAACACGCCTCCACCGGTCAGCTCTCCGACCGGCTGACCAGGTCGGTGCGGGCCGAGAGGCGGCTGGCCCCGGCCGAGGTCAGCACCACCGCCGAGGAGATCGGGGCCGGCGCGCTCCTCGTGGTCGCCGGCGTGCTCGCCCGCAACGGCGAGGAGGACCTCCAGCACGCCGCTCCCCCGGTGCCCACCAAGGCGATCTCCAGCGTCGAGATCGACATCGCCACCCTGGTCGAGATCGACATCGCCACCCTGAAGGAGAGTGCGTCCCGATGACCGGACCCGACGAGCACCCGCCCGGCGATCACCAGCCGGCCGGCCCCCGGCCCACCGACCCGGACGCGATCCGGGCCGACATCGAGCAGACCCGCGAGCAGCTCGGCCGGACCGTCGACGAGCTGACCCACCGGCTCGACGTGCCGACCCGCGCCAAGGAGTCCGCGATCGAGAGCATCGCCCGGACCCGGGACACGGCCGTGGAGACCTACCGGGAGAGCCCGCCGGCGGTGATCGGGGGCGGGGTCGCCGCCCTGACCGCGGTCGTCGGCCTGCTCGCCTGGCGTCGGCGGCGCCGGCGGACGGCCCCGGCGCGCGCGGCGGCCGCTCAGGCGCAACAGCGTCGCGCGGTGGTCCAGCAGGCAGCCTCCCGAGCCCGCGAGGAACGGGCGGCTGCCCACGCGGCGGTCGCGGGTCGGTCCGCGGCGCGTCGCCGGGCCGCGGGACGCGCGCTCGCCAGCCGCAGGCGGGCGACGGTGCGCCGGCGCACCGTCGCCCGGGTGGCCGCGACCGCGCGGCGGACCGCGAGCCACCGGTGAGCCCGAGCCCGAAGGCCGTCTACCGCCCGATCGGGCTGCTGGGCGGTGTCCTGGCCGGCGCGCTCTCCGGCGCGGTGTTCAAGCAGATCTGGAAGCGGGTCGCCGACGAGGACGACGCGCCCGGAGCCCTGCAGAGCGAGTACCGGATGCGCGAGGTCGTCCTGGCCGCCGCGATCCAGGGGGCGCTGTTCGGCGCGACGAAGGCCCTGATCGACCGCGCCGGCGCCCGTGGTTTCACCAAGGTCACCGGCAACTGGCCCGGCGACTGACCCAGTACGCCCCGACCACCACCCGAGACGAGGGGACCCGCACAGATGGTCGACGCCGGACGCCGTGAGAGCTCCGTGGAACGCATTCGCCAGCGGGTGCAGGAGAAGGCCGAGCGGCGTGCCGCCGCCCGGGCCGTGGCGGCGCGCGCGGCGGAGGACCCCGCCACCGGCGCATCCGCGTCGACCGTCGTGGCGGCCGAGCGGCGCGAGGCGGCACGTCCGGCACCGGCGAAGCCCAGCCCCGAGCAGATGCCCGGGGTGCACGCCGAGACGCCGCTGCAGATCCCCCCGCGGGGATGGCTGCAGGTGGTCAAGCGGGCGTGGGCGGAGAACAACGCGGACAACATGCCGATCATCGCCGGCGGCGTGGCGTTCTTCGCCTTCCTGGCAATCTTCCCCACCCTGATCGCCACCATCTCCATCTACGGCCTCGTCGCCGACCCCGACACGGTGCAGTCGCAGATCTCGTCGCTGTCCGACCAGCTGCCCCGAGAGGCAGCGACCCTGATCAGCGATCAGCTGAGCGACATCGTGTCCAACAGCGGCGGCGCCCTCACGATCAGCCTCGTCGTCTCGATCCTGGGTGCGCTGTGGAGCGCCTCCGGCGGGACCGGGAACCTGCTCAAGGCGGTCAACATCGCCTACGACGAGGTGGAGACCCGGAACTTCGTCAAGCTGCGCGCGCTGTCCCTGCTGCTCACGCTCGGCGCGATCGTGTTCGTGCTGATCACGTTCTCGTTGGTCGCCGTGCTGCCGGTCGTGCTCGACGCGCTGCCGCTCGGCGTCGTCGGCACCGTGCTCTCCCAGGTGCTGCGCTGGCTCCTGCTGCTCGGGGTCATGGCCGGCGCGCTCGCGGTGCTCTACCGGGTCGCCCCGGACCGGGACGCCCCGCAGCTGAAGTGGGTGAGCCTCGGCTCGGTCGTGGTCACGGTCGTCTGGGCACTGGTCAGCCTCGGCTTCAGCCTCTACGTGAACAACTTCGGTTCCTACGACCAGACGTACGGCGCGATCGCCGGTGTGATCGTGCTGATGCTGTGGCTGTACCTGACCTGCTACCTGGTGCTCTTCGGGGCGGAGATCAACGCCGAGACCGAGCACCAGACCACGGTGGACACCACCGAGGGCGACCCGCTGCCGATGGGCGAGCGCGACGCCGTCGTCGCCGACGAGGTGCCCGACCCGCCGGTGCCGTCGAAGTAGCCGCCCTCAGCGGACCCGGGCGGGCACGAACGGCGGACGCCGGACGACGACCGGCTGCGGGCGGCCACGGACGTCGACGGCGACCTCGTCCCCCTCCGCGACCCCCGCGGGCTCGTCCAGCAGCGCGAGCGCGATGCCGGTGCGCAGCGTCGGCGAGAAGGTGCCACTGGTGACCGTGCCGATCACCGCGCCGTCGGCGCGGAGCACCGCCATGCCGGGCCGCGGGATGCCGCGGCCGGGCGCCTGCAACCCCCACAGCCGCCGGGCCGGACCGGCCTCCCGCTCGGCGAGCAGCGCCGACCGCCCCCAGAACGACGGCTTGTGCCAGCCCACCGCCCAGCCGGCCCGGGCCTGGTTCGGCGTGATCGCGGTCGAGAGCTCGTGGCCGTGCAGCGGGTAGCCCATCTCGGTGCGCAGCGTGTCCCGGGCGCCGAGGCCGCACGGACGGATGCCCGCGCCCGCACCGGCGGCCAGCAGCGCGTCCCAGAGCGCGCCTGCCCGGTCGGCCGCCACCAGCAGCTCGTAGCCACGCTCACCGGTGTAGCCGGTCCGGCAGACGGTGACGTCCCCGCCGTCGCGCTCCCCCGTGGCGAAGGTCATGTAGCCCAGCTCGGCCCCCGGCAGCCCGGCGGCGGCGAGCACCTCGACCGACCGGGGGCCCTGCAGCGCGAGGACGGCGACGTCGGTGTGCCGGTCGGTGACGGCCACCCCGGGCGGCGCGGCCGCGGTCAGCCGCTCGAGCACCGCCGCCGCGTTCGCCGCGTTGGGGACGAGCAGCACCTCGTCGTCCCCGTGCCGGTAGGCGATCAGGTCGTCGACCACCCCGCCGGCGGCCGGCTCCCCGTCGGGGACGCAGCACAGCGTGTACTGCGCCTGGCCGGGCCCGAGGCGGGAGAGGTCGTTGGTCAGGCAGCCGTCCAGGAAGTCCGCCGCGCCCGGGCCGCGCACCGTGGCCGTGCCCAGGTGCGAGACGTCGAAGAGCCCGACGCCCTCGCGCACCGCGGCGTGTTCGGCCAGGACCCCTCCCCCGGCGTACTCGACCGGCATCGACCAACCGCCGAAGTCGGCCCACTTGGCGCCAGCGGCGACGTGCCGGTCGTGCAGGGGAGACTGCCGGGGTGCGTCCACGGCGGGAGACGCTAGTGCGGCCCTCCTGCAGGGGCCCGCCGCGAGCCTGCGAGCGGTGGGGGGCAGGAGGGTCCTTCTAGGATCGAGCCCGTGCCGCCGACGATCTCCGCCACCGACCGCCCGCTCGAGAAGCTGACCGCCGACGCCGTCGTCGTCGGGGTCGGCGCGGGACCCACGGGCCTGCTGACCACACCCGGCGCCGAGGCCGTCGACCGCCTGCTGGGCGGGCGGCTGCTGGAGGCGCTAGCCGACCTGGGCGCCCGCGGCGCCGAGGACGAGGTGACCCGGCTGCCGACGTTCGGGCAGGCCCCGTTCCCGGTGGTCGCCGTCGCCGGGCTGGGCGCCCCGCAGGCCGACGGCACGTACTCCGCCGAGGCCGTGCGCCGCGCCGCCGGCGCCGCCAGCCGTGCGCTGACCGGCCGGAGCTCGGTGGTGACGCTGCTGGCGGCCGTGGGCGGCGCCCCGGACGCCGAACGGCTGCACGCCGTCGGTGAGGGGTCGCTGCTCGGCGCCTACGAGTTCACCGCCTACAAGTCGGGGCTGCCCGCCGACCGGCCCACGCCGCCGGCCTCCTTCGAGCTGGTGGTGCCGGACGCGGGTGCGGCGAAGGCGCCGCTCGCGCGGGTGCGCGCCGTCGCGGCCGCGGTCGGCCTGGTCCGGGACCTGGTCAACACCCCGCCGAACGACCTGCACCCGGCCGAGCTCGCCGCCCGCGGTGCCGCCGCCGGCAAGAAGGCCGGGCTGTCGGTCGAGGTGCTCGACGAGAAGGCGCTGGCCGACGGCGGCTACGGCGGCATCCTCGCCGTCGGCGGCGGCTCGGCCCGCGGTCCGCGCCTGCTGCGCCTGGTCTACGAGGGCAAGAAGGCGCGCACCAGCGTGGCGCTGGTCGGCAAGGGCATCACCTTCGACAGCGGCGGCATCTCGATCAAGCCCGCCGCCAAGATGGAGGACATGAAGAGCGACATGGCCGGCGCCGCCGCCGTGATCGCCACCGTGTGCCTGGTCGCCGAGCTCGGGCTGCCGGTCGACGTGACCGCAACCGTGCCGATCGCGGAGAACCTGCCCAGCGGCACCGCCTACCGCCCGGCCGACGTCGTCACCTTCCGCAACGGGAAGCGGGCGGAGATCACCAACACCGACGCCGAGGGCCGCGTGGTGCTCGCCGACGCGATCTGCCGCGCCGCCGAGGACTCCCCCGACTACCTGCTGGAGACCGCCACGCTGACCGGCGCCCAGCTGGTCGCGCTTGGCACCCGGACCGCCGGGGTCATGGGCAGCGACGACCTGCGGGACGCCGTCGTGGCCGCCAGCACCCGCACCGGCGAGCCGATGTGGGCGATGCCGCTGCCGCCGGAGCTGCGCCGCGGCCTGGACTCCTCCGTCGCCGACCTGGTCAACGCCAACGCCGACCGGATGGGCGGCATGCTCGTGGGCGGGCACTTCCTGGCCGAGTTCGTCCCGGCCGGGCTGCCGTGGGCGCACATCGACATCGCCGGCCCGTCGTACAACACCGGCGCCCCGTGGGGCTACACGCCCAAGGGCGGCACCGGGGTGCCGGTGCGCACCCTGCTGGCCACGATCGAGGACCTGATCGCCCGCTCGTGACCCCTGGGCTCGGCCCGGCGCACCACGCGGCGGGCCGAGCTCAGAGCTTGTTGTCCTTCTGGCGGGCGCTCCAGTCGCGCATCCGCTGGGGGTAGCCGGTGACCTGCGCGTCGTAGACGGGGACGGCGAGGTCGCGGGAGAGGCGGCGGGCCACGTCCGGGCCGTCGATCCGCCGGCGGGTCCACTCGCCGTCGGCGGCGACGAGCAGGATCGTCGTCTCGGTCACCGCCGTCCGCGGCTCGACGTACCCCTCGACCCCCCGACGGGTCGCCACGAACTGCTCGAGGTGCGCGAGGTCCCCGGACGCCGAGGCCCGGTCCAGCGTGCCCCGGCGGTCCCGTCCGGGGCCACCGACCCCCCGCCGTCCGCGCAACCGGTCGAACAGTCCCATCCCAGCTCCCGTCGCCGACCACCGCGGTCTGCTCCGCGACGCTCTGGCGACAGCAACGGAGCATGCGGACACGTCGTTCCCGGGAGTGGCAGGATGAGCAGGCGCACGATCGCCGCGTCCGGGTCAGACACCGGGCCACCAGCACTGAGGAGCACCTGTGAGCGCACCGACCACCCCCGCTGACCTGGTCATCCTCGGTGGTGGCTCCGGTGGCTACGCCGCCGCGCTGCGCGGCGCGGAACTCGGCCTGTCCGTCGTGCTGATCGAGCGGGACAAGGTCGGCGGCACCTGCCTGCACCGTGGCTGCATCCCCACCAAGGCGCTGCTGCACAGCGGCGAGATCGCCGACATGGCCCGCGAGGGCGAGCAGTTCGGCGTGAAGACCTCGCTGGCCGGCATCGACATGGACGGCGTCAACGCCTACAAGGACGGCGTGATCAGCAAGCTCTACAAGGGTCTGCAGGGCCTGATCAAGAGCCGCAAGATCACCTACGTCGAGGGCGAGGGCCGGCTGGTCTCCCCCACCGCCGTCCAGGTGAACGGCGAGACCTACGAGGGCCGCCACGTCCTGCTGGCCACCGGCTCCTACGCCCGCTCGCTGCCGGGCATCGACGTCGACGGCACCAAGGTCATCACCAGCGACCACGCCCTGGGCCTGGACCGGGTGCCCACCTCGGCGATCATCCTCGGCGGCGGCGTCATCGGCTGCGAGTTCGCCAGCGCCTGGAAGTCCTTCGGCGTCGACGTCACCATCGTCGAGGGCCTCAAGCACCTGGTCCCGCTGGAGGACGAGTCCTCCTCCAAGCTGCTGGAGCGGGCCTTCCGCCGTCGCAAGATCGGCTTCGAGCTCGGCAACCGCGTCTCCACCGTGCAGACCACCGCCGACGGCGTGAAGGTCACCCTGGAGAACGGCAAGGAGCTCGAGGCGGAGCTGGTGCTGGTGGCCGTCGGCCGCGGACCGGTCAGCCAGGGCCTGGGCTACGAGGAGGCCGGGGTCGCCATGGACCGCGGCTACGTCCTGGTCGACGAGTACTGCCAGACCAACGTCCCGACGATCTCCGCGGTCGGCGACCTCATCCCCACCCTGCAGCTGGCCCACGTCGGCTTCGGCGAGGGCATCCTCGTGGCCGAGCGCCTGGCCGGCCTGCCGGTCGTGCCGATCGACTACGCCGGCGTCCCCCGGGTCACCTACTCCGACCCCGAGGTCGCCTCCGTCGGCCTGACCGAGGCCCAGGCGAAGGAGAAGTACGGCGAGGTCGAGGTGCTCACCTACGACCTGGGCGGCAACGGCCGCAGCCAGATCCTCAAGACCGCCGGCGCGGTCAAGCTCGTCCGCGCCGCCGACGGGCCGGTCATCGGCGTCCACATGGTCGGCAGCCGCGTCGGCGAGCTCATCGCCGAGGCGCAGCTGATCTACAACTGGGAGGCCCTGCCCGACGAGGTCGCCCAGCTGATCCACCCGCACCCGACCCAGAGCGAGGCCCTGGGCGAGGCCCACCTGGCCCTGGCCGGCAAGCCGCTGCACGCGCACAGCTGACCGCCACCCGACCCGCACCACCCCCGTTCCAGCCAGCACCGCACCCCCGACCTGAGGAGACCTGCCTTCGATGCCGACGTCCGTCACCATGCCCGCCCTGGGCGAGAGCGTCACCGAGGGCACGGTCACCCGCTGGCTGAAGCAGGAGGGTGAGCAGGTCGAGGTCGACGAGCCGCTCCTGGAGGTGTCCACCGACAAGGTGGACACCGAGATCCCGTCGCCGGCCGCCGGCGTGCTCACCAAGATCCTGGTCGGTGAGGACGAGACGGTCGACGTGGGCGCCGAGCTCGCGGTGATCGGCGGGGACGGCGACGGCGGCGCCCCGGCCGCCCCCGCGCAGGAGGCCCCCGCGCAGGAGGCACCGGCCCAGGAGGCCCCGCGCAGCAGGAGCCCGCGCAGCAGGAGCCCGCGCAGGAGGCCCCCGCGCAGGAGGCACCGGCCCAGGAGGCCCCTGCTGAGCCGACTCCGGCGCAGTCCTCGGGCGGCGGTTCCGGTGGTGGTCAGGGCACCCCGGTGACCATGCCCGCGCTGGGCGAGAGCGTCACCGAGGGCACCGTGACCCGGTGGCTGAAGGCGGTCGGCGAGGAGGTCACCGCCGACGAGCCGCTGCTCGAGGTCTCCACCGACAAGGTCGACACGGAGATCCCCGCGCCCGTCTCGGGCACCCTGCTGTCGATCTCGGTGAACGAGGACGAGACGGTCGAGGTCGGCGCCGAGCTGGCCGTGATCGGCTCCTCCGACGGCGCCGCGGCCCCGGCCGCCGAGCCGGCGCAGCCCGAGCCCCCGGCGGAGCAGCCCCAGTCCCAGGAGACGGCCTCGGCGCCCCAGAGCGTCGAGCCGACCCCGGTGCAGGCCGAGCCCTCCTCGGCCACGCCGGGCGCCGACTACGGCTCCAGCGGTGCGCTGCCCGCGGAGTCGCCGACCGACCAGCCGGCCCCGGCCGAGGCGGTGGCCCCGGCCTCCCGCCCGGCCAGCGCACCGGCGCCCGACGGCGGTGGCGCGTACGTCACCCCCCTGGTGCGTCGCCTCGCGGCCGAGCACGGCGTCGACCTCGGCTCGGTCGAGGGCACCGGCGTCGGCGGGCGGATCCGCAAGCAGGACGTGCTGGCGGCCGCCGAGAAGGCACAGCAGCCGGCCCCGGCCGCGGCGGCAGCCCCGTCGGCCACGCGGACCCCGTCCCCGGCGGCCAGCCCGGACCAGAGCCTGCGCGGGCGCACCGAGAAGCTGTCCCGGCTGCGCACGGTCATCGCCAAGCGCATGCTCGAGTCGCTGCAGGTCAGCGCCCAGCTGACCACCGTCGTCGAGGCGGACATCACCAAGATCGCCCGGCTGCGCGACCAGGTGAAGGGCGACTTCGCCGCCCGCGAGGGCGTGAAGCTGTCGTTCCTGCCGTTCTTCGCCAAGGCCGCCGTCGACGCCCTCAAGGTGCACCCGGTGGTGAACTCGTCGGTGGACATGGAGGCCGGCACGGTCACCTACCACGACGCCGAGAACCTGGGCATCGCGGTGGACACCGAGCGCGGACTGCTGGTGCCGGTGATCCACGGCGCGGGCGACCTGAACATCCCGGGCATCGCCCGCAAGATCGCCGACCTGGCCGAGCGGACCCGCACCAACAAGGTCACCCCGGACGAGCTGGGGGGCGGCACGTTCACGCTGACCAACACCGGCAGCCGCGGCGCGCTGTTCGACACCCCGATCATCAACCAGCCCCAGGTCGCCATCCTGGGTGTGGGTTCGGTGGTCAAGCGCCCCGTGGTGGTCACCGACCCGGAGCTCGGCGAGGTCGTGGCCGTCCGGTCGATGGTCTACCTGGCCCTCAGCTACGACCACCGGATCGTCGACGGCGCCGACGCCGCCCGTTTCCTGAGCACGATGAAGGAGCGGCTGGAAGCCGGCCAGTTCGAGGGCGAGCTCGGCCTCGCCTGATCGCCTGAGGAAGGGCCCCGGCTGCGGCCGGGGCCCTTCGTCGTCCCGCCCGGCCACCACCCCCAGCAGCAGGGAGCACCTCGCGATGAAGGTCGCCGTCACAGGTTCCTCCGGGCTCATCGGCACCGCGCTGGTGCCCGCGCTCCAGGCGGACGGCCACGAGGTGCTGCGGCTGGTCCGCCGCACCCCGCGGACCGCCGACGAGCACCGGTGGGACCCCGAGCACCGCCAGATCGCCCCCGCGGTGCTCGCCGACGTCGACGCGGTGGTCAACCTGGCCGGCGTGGGAGTGGGCGACCGGCGGTGGAGCGAGGGCCACAAGCAGCGGGTGCTGCGCAGCCGGGTGGACAGCACCACCACGGTCAGCCAGGCGCTCGCCGACGCCGCGGCGGCCGACCCCGGGCGCCCGCGCGTGCTGCTGTCCGGCTCCGCCGTCGGTTTCTACGGCGACACCGGCGACCGGGTGGTCGACGAGTCGGCGCCCGCCGGCACGGACTTCCTCGCCCGGGTGTGCGTGGCGTGGGAGGGCGCGACCGCCCCGGCCACCGACGCCGGCGTCCGGGTGGCCACCCTGCGCACCGGGCTGGTCCTCGGCCGCGGCGGCCTGCTCGGGCGGATGCTGCCGCTGTTCCGCCTCGGACTCGGTGGGCGGCTCGGCTCCGGGCGGCAGTACCAGCCGTGGATCAGCCTGCGCGACGAGGTCGACGCGATCCGCTTCCTGCTCACCGCCGACGTCTCCGGACCGGTGAACCTGACCGGGCCCACGCCGGTCACCAACACCGAGTTCACCGCCGCCCTCGGCCGCGCCGTGCACCGCCCGGCCGTGCTGCCGGTGCCCGGCCCGGCCCTGCACCTGGTGCTCGGTGAGTTCGCCGAGGTGGGCGTGCTGGCCGGCCAGCGCGCCGTCCCGGCGGTGCTGGAGGCCGCGGGGTTCCGGCACACCCACACCGACGTCGACGCCGCCCTGGCGGCTGCCCTCGCCGACGGCTGACCCGCTCAGGTCAGCCGCTCGGCCGCGGCGATCCGCCACCCCGTCGCGGTGAACTGCAGGACCATGCGCACCCGCGCCTCGCCCCGGGCGGGGACCTCCTGCACCAGCCCGCCGGCGGCGTCGGTCACCCGGTAGCCGGGGAGCGTGTCGAGCACCTCGAGGACGGCGCGGTCATCGTCCTCGACCGTCACCGCCTGCACCTCGGAGACCCGTGGCTCGAACCCGGCGAGCACCCGCCCCGCCGCCGCGAGCATCTCGACCTGGGCCAGGTCCCGCTGGGCGAGCGCGCTGCCCGGCAGGTGGACGGCGGCGACCGCAGCCGCATCCGCGGCCATGAACGCGCCCGCCCGCCGCTCGTAGAGCTCCGCGAGGAGGGCCCGCCACTCCCCTGGGTCGGTGGGCATCGCCGCGGCGGCGGTCGGTCCGTCCCCGAGCGGCTCACCCTCCGCGGCGGTCCCGGGTGATGAGCTGCCGGGTGCGGGAGTGCTCGGGGCGGGAGCAGCCGGTGCGGGGGTGTCCGGTGCGGGAGCAGTCGGTGCCGGGGTGCTCGGCGCCGGACTCACCGGCTCGTCCGGCTCGCCGGGCGACACGTCCACCCCGTCGGCCGCCGGCACCGGGACCGGCGTCCCCGCGCCCCAGTGGGTGCCGATCCAGGCGGCACCTCCCAACCCCAGCACCACCGTGGCCAGCACCACCACCGGCACGAGCAGTCGCCTGAGGTCGACCCACCGTCGTCCCGGGACCGGCATCGGGTCCGGGTCCCGGCGCAGTCCGCGGGCGACCCGCGACACGGCATCGCCGAGCCGGCTCCACCGCCCGGCGGGTGCTGGCGCGGCGTGCGCGGCGCGCGGCCGCCGCCCCGGCACCTGATGGGTCAGCTCGGTGCGCGGTCCCCGTCCGGTGGCGCCCAGCTCGTGGTCGGGCACCCCGGTCACCGGGAGTCGCACCGGCTCGGGACGGCAGGCGTGCCGCAGGTCCAGGGCGAACGCCGCCGCCGTGCCCCGCAGGTGGGGGTCCGCCGAGAGGCCGCGGAGCACCACCCGGACGAGTTCCGGGGGCGCCTCGGGCGCCAGCAGCGCCAGGTCGGGGAGCTGACCGGCCGCCGCCACCACGAGCGTCTCGCCCGGGTCGGCGGCGTTCCACGGGGCGATGCCGGTGAGCGCGTGGAAGGCCGCCGCCGCCACGCCGAACACGTCCGAGGCCGGGCCCGGGGCGCCACCGCGGGCCACGACCGGGTCGACGTAGGGCGGGGTGACCTCCGCCCGGGCGGTGTCGCCCACCAGCCGCGCGGTGCCCAGGTCGGTGAGCACCGGCCTCCCCTCGGCCGTGAACAGCACGTTCCCCGGTGACAGGTCACCGTGGACCACCCCGCGTTCGTGCGCCTGGGCGAGCGCCGCCGCGACCGGGGCGACCGTGGTGACCACCTCGCCCGGCCGGAGCCGGCCCCGGCGGGCGAGCAGGGCGGCGAGGCTGCCCCCGGCGAGCAGCTCCAGCACCAGGCTCACCTCGGCCGGCCCGCCACGCACCTCCCGGCGGACGACCCGGTGCAGCCGGACCAGGTGCGGGTGGTCCAGCTCCGCGAGCAGCCGGGCCTCCCGCTCCTGCCGCTCGGGGTCGCCGCGGAGCAGCACCTTGACCGCCACCGGCGCGCCGCCGTCGCGCGGGCGGGCCCGCCAGACCTGACCGGAGCCGCCCCGGCCGAGCATCTCCTCGAGCACGTAACCGGGCACGACGGGAGCGGCCGAGGGCGGGACGGGCGCAGGCATGCCGGGGACGGTAGGGGGCGGAGCCGCCCGCCCGTGCGCGTTGTCCACAGGCCCCAGGACCGTCCACAGCGCCGGCGTCCGGCCCGGCGTCCGGGCACGCGACCGCCTAGGTTCGACTGCATGTCACCGCCGTCGCGTGCCGAGGTCGTCGTCGTGGGCGCCGGACTGGCCGGGCTCAGCGTCGCCACCCGGCTGGCCGCCGCCGGCCGCGACGTCCACGTGCTCGACGCCGCCGTCCACGCGGGCGGGCGGCTGTCGACCGCCCGGGTCGACGGGTTCCTGGTCGACCGCGGGTTCCAGGTGCTGAACACCGGCTACCCGCGGGTCGCCGACCTCGACCTGCCGGCCCTGGACCTCGGCTGGTTCTGGACCGGTGCGGTGTTCCGGGTCGACGGCCGGGCCCACCGGGTGGTCGACCCCCGGCAGCACCCCGGCGCGCTGCCCGACACGCTGCGCGCCCCGTTGGGCGGGCCGCTGCGCGAGGCGGCGCTCGGCGCCTTCTCCGCCCGGGCGGGCTACGCGCCGGTGTCCCGGTTGCTGGCGGCGCGCGAGCGCACCGCCGCCGAGGCGCTCCGGGCGGCCGGGGTGGGCGAACGGGCGCTGGAGGTCTTCCTCCGGCCGTTCCTGGCCGGCGTCCTGCTGGAGGACCAGCTGGAGACCTCCAGCAGGTACCTGGACCTGGTCTGGCGCAGCTTCGTCCGCGGGCGGGTCGGGCTGCCGGCCGCCGGGATGCACGCGGTCGGCCAGCAGCTCGCCGACCGGCTCCCCGCCGACCGGCTGCACCTGGGCGTCCGCGTCACCGGCGTCGAGAGCGGGGTGGTGCGCACCGCGTCGGGCACCACGACGGCGCCGGTGGTCGTCGTGGCCACCGACCCGGACACGGCCGCGGCGCTCCTGCCGGGCGTCCAGGGGTCGGCCCCGCGGCAGGTGACCACGCACCTGCACGTGCTGCCGGAGTCGCCGTGGCCCGACCCGCTGATCGTGCTCGGGCAGCCGCGTGGGCAGCTGGTCAACAGCGTGGTGGTCTCCGACGCCCAGCCCGCCTACAGCCCCGACGGCCGCGCCCTGGTCGCCAGCTCCACCCTGGCCCCGACCCGGGAGGCCGACGTCCGGGCGGAGGTCGCCGGCCTGCACGGCGTCTCCCCCGGCGATCTGGACCACCTGACCAGCGTCACGGTGACCGGGGCCCAGCCGGCGGCCGCTCCCCCGCTGCAGCACCGCCGTCCGGTCGACCTCGGCGACGGGGTGTTCGTCTGCGGCGACCACCGCGACACCCCGTCCATCCAGGGCGCGATGGCCAGCGGGCGCCGCACCGCCCACGCGGTCCTCGCCCGGCTGCGCGGCGGCGGCACCAGCCCGGGCGCCCCGTCCCCGGCACGGGCATAGGCTGGTGACCGTGAGCGAGCTGCAGGTCGTCCGGGCAGGTCTGGTCCCCTACGAGCAGGCGTGGGCCTGGCAGCGGGAGCTGCACGAACAGCGGGTCGCCGGCACCGGCCCGGACACGATGCTGCTGCTGGAACACCCGCCGGTCTACACCGCGGGCAAGCGCACCGAGCCGCACGAGCGGCCGTTCGACGGCACGCCCGTCATCGACGTCGACCGCGGCGGGAAGATCACCTGGCACGGGCCCGGCCAGCTCGTCGGTTACCCCGTCGTGCGGCTGCCCGACCCGGTCGACGTGGTGGCCCACGTGCGCCGACTGGAGCGCGCGCTGATGGAGGTCTGCGGCAGCTTCGGCCTGGCCACCGAGCAGGTCGACGGGCGCAGCGGGGTCTGGGTGCTGGCCGACGAGCGCGGGCCCGACCGCAAGATCGCCGCGATCGGCGTGCGAGTTGCCCGCGGGGTGACCATGCACGGCTTCGCGCTCAACTGCGACCCCGACCTGTCGGCCTTCTCCAACATGGTGCCCTGTGGCATCCCGGACGCCGGGGCGACGTCCCTGAGCGCCGAGCTCGGCCGCGACGTCCCGGTGGCCGAGGTGATCGACACCGTCGAGGCCGCGATGCGGCGGCTGCTCACCGCATCGCTGGTGGCGTGACGAGCCTGCCGGCCAGCCGGTACGTCAGCCTGACCACGTTCCGTCGCAGCGGCGAGCCGGTGAGCACCCCGGTCTGGGCGGCGCCGGCCGGCGAGGCCCTCGTGGTCTGGACCAACGCCGGCTCGGGCAAGGTGAAGCGGCTGCGGGACACCGCGCGGGTGACCGTCGCGCCGTGCGACGTCCGGGGCCGGGTCGAGGGCCCCGCCGTGGCGGCGACCGCGGAGCTGCTCGACCTGGCCAAGTGGCCCTCCGCGGCGCGCGCCCTGGGCCGCCGCTACGGCTGGCAGTGGCGGATCAGCTACGGCACCGGGCGGGTGGTGGAGATCGTCCGCCGTCGGGAACGCCGGGCGTTCATCCGCATCACCGCCGCACCCACACCGAACTGACCCGCTCGAGGCACCCCACGGTGGCCCCCTCCAGAGGCTCGTCCCGAGCTCGCCAGGGATGAGGAGGGGGTCCTTCCTCAGCCGACGACGAAGTTGACCAGCCGGCCCGGGACCGCGATGACCCGGCGCACCGTCTTGTCGGCCAGCTGCGCGGCCACCTTCTCGTCGGCGCGGGCGGCGGCCTCCAGCGCGGCGGCGTCCGCGTCGGCCGGCACCGCGACCTGCGCCCGGACCTTGCCGTTGACCTGCACGGCCACGGTCACCGTCTCGTCGACCAACCACCGGGGGTCGGCGACCGGGAACGACGCCCAGGCGACCGAGCCGTCGTGGCCGAGCCGCGACCACAGCTCCTCCGCCAGGTGCGGGGCCAGCGGCGAGGTCAGCAGCACCAGCGTCTCGGCGACCGAGCGCGGGACCTCCGTCCCCGGCGGGTAGGCCGAGGTCAGGTGGTTGGTCAGCTCGGTGATCCGGGCGATGGCGATGTTGAACCGCAGGGTCGACATCCCGTCGCGGACGGCCTCGATGGTGCGGTGCAGCGCGCGGGAGGTCTCCTCGTCCGGCTCGACGTCGGCGGCGCGCACGGCACCGGTCTCCTCGTCGAGCACGACCCGCCAGATCCGCTGCAGCAGCCGCTGCGAGCCGACCGCCGCCTTGGTCTCCCACGGGCGGGACTGGTCCAGCGGGCCTGTCGACATCTCGTAGACCCGGAAGGTGTCCGCGCCGAACATGGCGATCATCTCGTCCGGCGTGACGACGTTCTTCAGGCTCTTGCCCATCTTCCCGTACTCGCGGGTGACCGGTGCGCCGTCGTGGAACCAGACCCCGTTGCGCTCCTCCACCTCGGCGGCGGGCACGTAGAAGCCGCGCTCGTCGGTGTAGGCGTAGGCGGAGATGTAGCCCTGGTTGACCAGCCGCCGGAACGGCTCCTCGCTGGACACGTGCCCCAGGTCGAACAGCACCTTGTGCCAGAAGCGGGCGTACAGCAGGTGCAGCACCGCGTGCTCCACACCGCCCACGTACAGGTCGACGCCGCCCACGTCACCGGGCTCCCGGGGGCCCATCCAGTAGGCCTCCAGCTCCGGGTCGACCAGCCGCTCGTCGTTGGTCGGGTCGGTGTAGCGCAGGTAGTACCAGCACGAGCCGGCCCAGTTGGGCATCGTGTTGGTCTCCCGCCGGTACTCCCGCGGTCCGTCGCCCAGGTCCAGGGTGACGGTGGTCCACTCGGTCGCCCGGGACAGCGGCGGCTCCGGCTTGGAGTCGGCGTCGTCGATCTCGAACGTCGTCGGCGAGTAGTCGTCGACGTCGGGCAGCAGCACCGGCAGCATCGAGTCCGGGACGGCGATCGGCAGGTCGGCGTCGTCACCGTCGACGGCGTAGACGACCGGGAAGGGCTCGCCCCAGTACCGCTGCCGGCTGAACAGCCAGTCGCGCAGCTTGTAGGTGGTGGTCGCCTCACCGGCACCGCTGGCGACCAGCCACTCGGTGACCTTCGCGATCGCCGCGGCCTTGTCCAGCCCGTCCAGCGACAGCTGCTCGTTCGAGCTGTTGATCATCGGCCCGGTGCCGGTGTACGCGCCGCCGTCGAAGTCCGCGGGCGGCTGCACCGTGCGCACGACGGGCAGCCCGAAGGCACTCGCGAAGTCCCAGTCGCGCTGGTCCTCCCCCGGCACCGCCATGATCGCGCCGGTGCCGTACCCGGTGAGCACGTAGTCGGCGATGAAGACCGGCAGGTCCGCCCCGGTCAGCGGGTTGCGGGCGGTGGCGCCCAACCAGACACCGGTCTTCTCCCGGCCCTCGGCCTGCCGGTCCAGCTCCGAGCGGCGGGAGGCCTGCCGCTGGTAGGCGGCCACGGCGTCGGCCGGGGTGGCGGCGCCGGTGGTCCACCGGGGGTCCGTGCCCTCCGGCCACGCCGCGGCGGTCAGCACGCCGACCAGCGGGTGCTCGGGGGCCAGCACCAGGTAGGTGGCGCCGAACAGGGTGTCCGGCCGGGTGGTGAACACCTCGATGGACTCGGTTCCGGTGGCGAACCGCACCCGGGCGCCGGTCGACCGACCGATCCAGTTGCGCTGCATCTGCTTCAGCGAGTCCGACCAGTCCAGCCGGTCCAGGTCGGTCAGCAGCCGCTCGGCGTAGGAGGTGATCCGCATCATCCACTGGGTCAGCGGGCGGCGGAAGACCGGGAAGTTGCCGCGCTCGGAGCGCCCGTCGGCGGTGACCTCCTCGTTGGACAGCACGGTGCCCAGCCCGGGGCACCAGTTCACCGGTGCCTCGTGCCGGTAGGCCAGCCGGTGGGCGTCGACCACCCGGCGCCGCTCTACCGGGGACAGCTCGGCCCAGCTGCGCCCCTCGGGCAGCGTGCCCTCCGCGGGCTGCCGGGTGCCGGCGTCCAGCTCGGCGACCAGGTCGGCGATCGGCCGGGCCTTCCCGCGCCCACCGTCCGCGGTCTCGTCGAACCAGGACTCGAAGACCTGCCGGAAGATCCACTGGGTCCACTTGTAGTAGCCGGGGTCGATCGTGGCGAAGGTGCGGCGGGTGTCGTGGTCGACGCCCAGCCGGCGCAGCTGGGCGCTGATCGCGGCGATGTTGGCCTCGGTGGTGACCCGCGGGTGCTGCCCGGTCTGCACGGCGAACTGCTCGGCGGGCAGGCCGAAGGCGTCGTAGCCCATCGGGTGCAGCACGTTGTGGCCGTCCATCCGCAGGAAACGGCTGGTGACGTCGGTGCCCAGGTAGCCCAGCGGGTGCCCGACGTGCAGCCCGGCACCCGAGGGGTACGGGAACATGTCCATCACGAACGCCTTGGGCCGGTCGGCGACGCGGTCGAAGCCCCCGCTCAGCGGGCCCACCGGGTTCGGCGTGTGGAAGGTGCCCTCGGCCTCCCAGCGGTCCTGCCAGGCGAGCTCGATCTCACTCGCCAGCGCCGGGGTGTACCGGTGCGGGGGGACCCCGTCGGCGCTGGACGCCTCGGCGGTGGGATCGGTGTGCTGGCTCATCGTCGTGCTCCCACTGGAGAAGATCTGGCGGCGGACAGAAAAAGACCCCTCACACAGGAGGGGTCGCCGTGCTGGTCTGGATCAGGTCAGATCAGCACGGCTGCGGAAGCAGGAGTCCACCGGTCACGGCACCGATCCTAGCGCGTGCCCCGATCGCCTGGCTCGACCTCGGGGGCGTCCAGGCCGTAGCCTGCACGTGCTGGACTGCGCACCGGCGCGTGAACTCGGCGGGGAGCAGCCCCGGCCGGAGGACCGCTGCTGGTGGGCGCGGGACGTCGACGTCCTCCGGAAAGGTCAGCAGCGCCGCGGAGCGGGCGGCAGCGCGACCGGACCAGCCCAGGTCCGCACCGGAGCCTCGTCGACGCGACGGGCAGGTGCGCGCCCGGTCGCATCGCACGTCCCCGCCGCGGCCGGCCCGGCCACGACGAACCACCGGCCGGCCGCCGAGCACCCGCACACGGCCGGTCCGCCCCGAGGAGGAGCAGTGAGCACGATGGAGCGAGTACCCCGTCCGGCGGCGGAGCGCCAGGCGCCCTGCCTCCCGCACGGCCGGCGATGAAGGTCGTCTTCAACAGCTTCGGCGGCCGGTACAACGACAACCCACGGGCGGTCTACGAGGCGCTCGTCGCGCGCGGCGCCGAGATGGACGCCGTCTGGCTGGCCCGGCCCGAGCTGCGCGGGGACTTCCCGGCCGGGGTGTCCACGGTGGAGACCTGGGGGCCCGACGCCCGGGCGGCCGTGGAGTCCGCCGACGTCATCGTCTCCAACGACGGCATCTCCCGGGAGTGGGACAAGGACCCGGCCACCACCTACCTGCAGACCTGGCACGGGACGCCGCTCAAGCGACTCCACCGGGACGCGGTGTGGGCACCCGAGGGCCGGCTGGAGCTGGTCATGCGCGACGTCGCCCGCTGGGACGTCCTGCTGTCGCCCAACGCGGCGAGCACCCCGCACCTGCGCAGCGCCTTCGGGTTCACCGGCCCGGTGCACGAGACGGGCTATCCACGCAACGACGTGCTGAACGCCCCGGACCGTGACGCCCGCCGAGCCAGGGTCCGCGCCGAACTGGGCATCGCCGACGGCGTGACCGCGGTGCTGTACGCCCCGACCTGGCGCGACGACCTCGTGCTCTCCGACGACGGCCCGAAGCACACCTTCCCGGTCGACCTGGGCGACCTGGCGCGGGGCCTCGGGGCGGACTCGGTGCTGCTGGTCAGGCTGCACGCCATGGTCTCCGACCGGCTCGTCGTGCAGGGGCCGGCCCCGCTGGTCGACGTGTCGCGGTACCCGGACATCAGCGAGCTGTACCTGGCCGCCGACGTCCTGGTGACCGACTACTCCTCGACGATGTTCGACTTCGCCGTCACGGGGAAGCCGATCGTGCACTTCACCTACGACCTGGAGCACTACCGGGACGACCTGCGCGGCTTCTACTTCGACCTGGCCGAGATCGCCCCCGGGCCGTTGCTCACCACCAGCGAGCAGGTGCTGGCGGCGATCGCCGGGTTGCGCGAGCGCCCGTGGGAGCCCACCGAGCGGTACGAGCGTTTCCAGGACACCTTCTGCTCGCTGGAGGACGGCGCCGCCACGGAGCGGGTCCTCCAGCTGCTCTTCCCCCCGGACGGCCGCCCGGCCGCCCGGGGCGCCCTGCCCGCGAACGACGAACCGAGGAGATGAGCATGCGCACTGCTGACCCGATCCTGACCGGGGGCCGCGATCAGCGGTCTCGTCCCCTGGTCGCCGTCCCCCCGCACGAGGGCTCCGGCATCCCGCCGCAGGTGGTGGTCCTGGCCGCGGGCATGGGCACCCGGCTGGGCCGCAAGCTGCCCAAGCCGCTCACCCCGCTGATGGACGGCCGCAGCATCATGCAGCAGCAGCTGGACGGCGTCCGCGCCGTCTTCGGCGAGGCGGCCCCGATCACCGCGGTCGTGGGCTACCGGGCCAAGGCCGTCATGCGCGCGCAGCCGGACCTGCTGTTCGCCTTCAACCCCGACTTCGCCGTCACCAACACCTCGCAGAGCCTGCTGCGGGCCCTGCGGACGTCGCAGCCCGGTGGGGTGCTGTGGCTGAACGGGGACGTCGTCTTCGACCCGGCGGTGCTCGACCACGCCGCGCCGCTGGTGCAGGCCGACGAGAGCTTCGTCTGCGTGGACACCTCCACCGTGGCCGACGAGGAGGTCAAGTACACCCTCGACGAGAACGGCTTCATCACCGAGCTGTCGAAGACCGTGGTCGGCGGGCTCGGGGAGGCGGTGGGCATCAACTACGTCTCCGCCGCCGACAAGCCGGCGCTGATCGAGCAGCTGGCCGCCTGCGAGGCGACCGACTACTTCGAGCGCGGCATGGAGCTGGCCATCCAGCGGGCCGGGGTGCGGTTCCGGCCGCTGGACATCTCCCGGTTCTCCGCCGTCGAGGTCGACTTCGACGACGACCTGCAGCGGGCCAACACCTGGCTGGGGTCGCGCGCGGCGCTGGAGCCGCTGGCCTCCGAGCTCGGCTGAGCCGCGACGCCCCGCCCGTCACCGGCGGGCGGGGCACCGCGCCAATCAGCCCAGCGCCGATCAGCCCAGCACCGATCAGCCCAGCACCGATCAGCCCAGCTGCGGGGCGACCTCGGCGGCGACCAGGTCGAGGTGGTCCAGGTCGGCCAGGTCGAGCACCTGCAGGTAGACCCGGGTGGCGCCCGCCTCCGCGTAGCGGCCCAGGGTCTCCACCGCCTCGGCCGGGGTGCCGGCGACGCCGTTGGCCCGCAGCTCGTCGGGGTCGCGGCCGATCGCCGCCGCGCGCCGGGCCACCTCGGCGTCGTCCCGGCCCACGCAGACGACCAGCGCCGAGCTGTACACGAGGTCCGCCGGGTCGCGGCCCACCTCCGTGCAGGCGTCCCGGACGCCGGCGAAGAGCCGGGCGTTGTCCTCGGCCGAGGCGAACGGGACGTTGAACTCCGCGGCGTACCGCGCGGCCAGCCGCGGGGTGCGCCGCTTGCCGGTCCCGCCGACCAGGACCGGGACGCCGCCGGGCTGCACCGGCTTGGGCAGCGCCGGGGACCCGGTGAGCTGGTAGTGGGTGCCGGCGAAGTCGAAGGTCTCCCCCACCGGGGTGTTCCACAGCCCGGTGACGACGGCGAGCTGCTCCTCGTAGCGGTCGAAGCGCTCCCCCAGCTCGGGGAACGGGATGCCGTAGGCGCTGTGCTCCTCGGCGAACCAGCCCGAGCCGATGCCCAGCTCCACCCGGCCGCCGCTCATCTGGTCGACCTGCGCCACGGAGATGGCCAGCGGGCCGGGCAGCCGGAAGGTGGCCGCCGTCATCAGCGTGCCCAGCCGGATCCGGCTGGTCTCCCGGGCCAGGCCGGCGAGGGTGACCCAGGCGTCGGTCGGCCCGGGCAGCCCGTCGCCGCCCATCGTCAGGTAGTGGTCGGAGCGGAAGAAGGCGTCGAAGCCGGTCTCCTCGGTGCGCCGGGCCACCGCGAGCAGGTCGTCGTAGGTGGCGCCCATCTGGGGTTCGGTGAAGATCCGTAGCTGCACGGGTGGAACCTAGCCAGCCGCGCCGTCCACCGCTGGCCCGTGTGCGACCGCACGGGGGCTCGGGGTGTGCCCACGGGCGATGGCGGGCAGGATGATCGCGACGCGATCAACTCGGAGGTGCTGGAGTGTTCCGCAAGAAGAGCTCGACAGAGGTCATCGGGACCGAGTTGCAAGAGGGGCTCGCCCACATCGGCGCCGCGGTCACCGAGGCCCGTCGGGCCGCGGCGGAGCAGCTCGGGCCGCAGGTGGCGGCGGCGAGCAAGGCCGCGCAGAAGACCTACGCCGCCGACGTGGCCCCGAAGGTGGAGGCCGCCGTGGCGGCCCTTGCCCCGCAGCTCGACGCTGCCCGCGAGGTGCTGGTGCCCCGGCTGGAGGCCGCGCAGAAGACGTACGAGAAGGACGTCGTCCCCCGGCTGGAGGCCGCGACCAAGGTCGCCCGGGCCAACCTGGAGACGGCGGTGGCCGCCGCCGTGCCGCGGATCGAGGCAGCCCGCGAGGCCGCCGGGCCGGCGTGGGACAACGCCGCGCGGACCGCGCGCACCAACCTCGAGGCCGCCGGGCCGCGGCTGACCGCGGCGTCCACCGCGGCCGCCGCCTACGCGGCCCCGCGGGTGACCGCGGCCCGTGAGGCGGCCGGGCCGGCGTTCGAGACGGCGCGGGAGAACCTGCTCGCCAGCGTCGAGGCCGCCCGGGCCCAGCTGGAGGCCCGCAGCGCCGAGCTCACCGCGGCCGCGGCCACCCTCGGCACGGCCGCGGGCAAGCAGACCGAGAAGGCCCGCAAGGACGCCGCGTCCGCCGCCGAGGCGGCCCGCGACCAGGCGGCCGCCCGGCTCGCCGCGGCGGTCGCCGCCGCGGAGACCAGCCGCCGGGCCGCCGGCAAGAAGGCCGATCAGCTGGGCAAGCGGGCGGACAAGCTGTCGAAGAAGGCGGCCAAGCGCCGCGGCGAGCTCGAGAAGGCCGCGGGCAAGGCGCGCAAGGACGCCGGCAAGCGCACCGCGCGGACGGTCACGTCGGTCAAGCGCCGCGTCGGCGCGGAGCCCGAGCCGCGGCGCTGGCCGTGGGTGCTCGCGGTCCTGGCGGTCGTCGTGGGTGTGGCCGTGGCCCTGCGGGGGAAGAAGGGGCAGGACCCGTGGAACCCGGCGCCCACCGGCGACGGCCCCGTGCCCAGCTACCGAGAGGACCCCGTGTCCAGTTCCCCCAGCACCCCGGCCGGCGGCACCGAGTCACCGGAGGCCCAGGGCAAGACCGTCTCCACGGCCGAGAACGCCGTGGGCGACGCCACCCCGCCCGACAGCGACCTGGGCGCCCAGACGGCACAGCCCGCCTCAGGCGCCGGCGAGCCCAGCAACCAGGGCCGCCCGGACTCCGCCACCGGCACCGCCGACGCCGGTGACGTGCCGGCCAAGACGGCCGGCCCGGATGACACCCCGTCCAGCCTGGGCAAGCAGCCCAGCGACGGCTGAGTCCGACACACCGCTCCACGAGGGGGCCCCGCCGGTTCGGCGGGGCCCCCTCGCCGTCCCGGGTGGGGCACGACCCCGGAGTACCGTGCAGATCATGAGCCTGGGTATGGACGAGGCGACCACGAGGACCTCCGACGCCTCCCGGATCGAACCGGGCGGTCGCAAGCTGCTGCGCCTGGAGGTCCGCAACAGCCAGACCCCCATCGAGCGCAAGCCCGAGTGGATCAAGACCAAGCTGAAGACCGGCCCGGAGTACACCGAGCTGAAGTCGCTGGTCCGCCGCGAGGGCCTGCACACGGTGTGCGAGGAGGCCGGCTGCCCCAACATCTACGAGTGCTGGGAAGACCGGGAGGCCACCTTCCTCATCGGCGGTGACCAGTGCACCCGCCGCTGCGACTTCTGCCAGATCGACACCGGCAAGCCCGCCGACTTCGACGCCGACGAGCCGCGCCGGGTCGCCGAGAGCGTCGCGACGATGGGCCTGCGCTACGCCACGGTCACCGGCGTCGCCCGCGACGACCTGCCCGACGGCGGTGCCTGGCTGTACGCCGAGACCGTGCGGCAGATCCACGGGGCGCTCCCCGGCTGCGGCGTCGAGCTGCTCATCCCCGACTTCAACGCCGACCCCGCCCAGCTGGCGGAGGTCTTCTCCTCCCGCCCCGAGGTGCTGGCGCACAACGTCGAGACGGTGCCGCGCATCTTCAAGCGGATCCGCCCCGGCTTCCGGTTCGAGCGCTCCCTGTCGGTCATCACCGCCGCCCGGGAGGCGGGCCTGGTCACCAAGTCCAACCTGATCCTGGGCATGGGCGAGGAGCCGGAGGAGGTCGTGGAGACGATGCAGGCCCTGCACGACGCGGGCTGCGACCTGCTCACCATCACCCAGTACCTGCGGCCCAGCGTCCGGCACCACCCCGTGGTCCGGTGGGTCAAGCCCGACGAGTTCGTCGGTTTCAACGCCGAGGCCGAGCGGATCGGCTTCGCCGGCGTCCTCTCCGGGCCGTTGGTGCGCAGCTCCTACCGGGCCGGGCGGCTGTACCAGCAGGCCGCCGAGGCCCGCGGGCTCACGGTCACCACCGCCTGACCTCCCGCGGCACGCCGCCGGGCCCGCCGCGAGCATCCGCGTGGCGGGCCCCGGCGAGTCCTCGGACTATCCTCGGCGCATGGCACGCAGCAGGTCCACCGACACCTCCGCCCCCGCCGGCAAGGCCGGCCGGGGCCCGGCCGGCGGCGCGCCCGGACGCAGCACCGGCGCCACCGCCGTGAGCAGCTCGAAGACCGGCAAGGTGGGCAAGGACGGCAAGCCCAAGGTGAAGCGGCTGGCGAAGCTGAAGAGCCAGGCGGGGATGATCCGCCAGGCCTACACGCTGACCTACCGGAACGACCCCAAGCTCCCCTGGATCATGCTCATCGCCTTCGTGGTGGTGGCCGCAGCGGTCGAGCTGTTCGGTCTGCTGGTCTTCAGCTCGCCGTTCCTGTTCCTCCCCATCGCCGTCCTGCTGGGCCTGCTCGCCGCCCTCATCGTGTTCGGCCGGCGCGCCCAGGGCTCGGCCTACCGGCAGGTCGAGGGCCAGCCCGGCGCGGCGTCCTGGGTCCTGGAAGGCATGCGCGGTGACTGGCGGGTCTCCTCCGGCGTCGCCGGCACCCGGGAGTTCGACGCCCTGCACCGGGTGCTCGGCCGCCCCGGCATCGTGCTGGTCGGTGAGGGCACCCCCCAGCGGGTGCGCGGCCTGATCGCGCAGGAGAAGCGCCGGATCGCCAAGGTCGTCGGCGACACCCCGATCTACGACGTCGTGGTCGGCGACGGCGAGGGCGAGGTGCCGCTGAAGAAGCTCAGCACGCACGTCATGAAGCTGCCCCGCAACCTCTCCGGCGCCGAGGTCAACGCCCTGTCCAAGCGGATGAGCGCCCTGGGTGGCAGCCGGATGCCGGTCCCCGGCGGCCCGCTGCCCGGCGGCCGGCAGATGTCGGTCAGCCAGCGGCAGGTCCGCCGCCGCTGAGCCACCCTCGCTGCAGACGACGAACGCCCCCGGCCACGTGGCCGGGGGCGTTCGTCGTCTGCGGGGTCAGCGGTCGCGGACCACCGCGGTGTCGGTGAGCCGGTCGTGCATCCCCCGGCCGTCGGCGTCGACCACCAGCGCCGGGACCAGCACCACCAGCAGGGCGGTGCGGACGACGGCCCGCCACAACGCCAGCCGCTGGCCGGGGTGCGGGTGGGCCAGACGCAGCCCCACCAGCCGCATGCCGGGGGTCTGCCCGGTGAGCACCAGCGAGACCACGGTGAGGACGCCGAAGCTCAGCAGGCTCCACAGCCGCGGGGCCTCCGGCGCGGTGAACAGCCCGGCGACCAGGGCCGCGGCCACCGCGTCGATCAGGTACTGCCCCACCCGCCGGCCGAAGCCCGCCAGCGAGCCGGGGCCGGTGGCCGGCAGCCCGAGCGCCTGCCCGCGGGTGCGGTTCGGGGACGACGGGACGTCTGCACTGGCCACGCCCGTCAGCCTAGGACGTGGCGCGGGCACGCCCCGGCGGGCGGCGTCCGGGCGAGGGTCGCGACACGCCGGGGTCGCTGTTACGCCCCGGAAACACGAGAGACACCCCGGGGCAATCGCGCGCTCGTAGCTTGCGTGACGGCTGCCCGTCCACTCCTGTCCACGTCCGCGCCGGCGGGGGTGCCCGCGCCTCGCTCGCCCCGCGCTGCGATGCTCGACCCCCTGTCCGCTCACACCGGAGGATCGATGTTCACCAGTCCCGAAGAGGTCACCGCCTACATCCGCGACAACGACGTGAGGTTCGTCGACGTCCGGTTCTGCGACCTCCCCGGCGTCATGCAGCACTTCACCATCCCGGCGGAGACCTTCGGCCCGGACACCTTCAGCGAGGGCCTGGGCTTCGACGGGTCCTCGATCCGCGGCTTCCAGGCGATCAACGAGTCCGACATGCTGCTGCTGCCCGACGCGAGCAGCGCGTACGTCGACCCGTTCCGGATCCACAAGACGCTGAACATCAACTTCTTCATCCACGACCCGATCACGCGCGAGGCCTACAGCCGCGACCCGCGCAACGTGGCCAAGAAGGCCGAGGCCTACCTGGCGAGCTCCGGCATCGCCGACACCGCGTACTTCGGCCCCGAGGCCGAGTTCTACGTGTTCGACTCGGTGCGGCACAGCACCTCGATCAACGAGGGCTACTACCACATCGACGCGGTCGAGGGCTCCTGGAACACCGGTGCGCTGACCGGCGAGAACGGCGGCCCGAACCTGGGCTACAAGACCCGCCCGAAGGGCGGCTACTTCCCGGTCGAGCCCTACGACCACCAGAGCGACCTGCGCGCCACGATGATGGTGAACCTGGCCAACGCCGGTCTGGAGCTCGAGCGCGGCCACCACGAGGTCGGCACCGGCGGTCAGGCCGAGATCAACTACAAGTTCGACACGCTGCTGCGGTCGGCCGACAGCCTGATGCTGTTCAAGTACGTCGTCAAGAACACAGCCTGGGCGCACGGCAAGTCCGCGACCTTCATGCCGAAGCCGCTCTTCGGGGACAACGGCTCGGGCATGCACTGCCACCAGAGCCTCTGGAAGGACGGCGAGCCGCTCTTCCACGCCGAGACCGGCTACGCGGGGCTGTCCGACACCGCCCGGCACTACATCGGCGGCCTGCTCGCCCACGCCCCGTCGCTGCTGGCCTTCACCAACCCGACGGTGAACAGCTACCACCGCCTGGTGCCCGGCTACGAGGCGCCGATCAACCTGGTCTACTCCGCGCGCAACCGCTCGGCCTGCTGCCGCATCCCGATCTCCGGTGACAGCCCGAAGGCCAAGCGCATCGAGTTCCGCGTGCCCGACCCGTCGGCCAACCCCTACCTCGCGTTCTCCGCGATGCTGATGGCCGGCCTCGACGGCATCAAGAACAAGATCGAGCCGCCGGCGCCGGTCGACAAGGACCTCTACGAGCTGCCGCCCGAGGAGGCCCTGGGCATCGACAAGGTGCCCGCCTCGCTGGACGCCGTCCTCGACCGGCTCGAGGTGGACCACGACTACCTGCTCGACGGTGGCGTGTTCACCTCCGACCTGATCGAGACCTGGATCGAGTACAAGCGGGAGAACGAGATCGACCCGATCCGCCTCCGCCCGCACCCGCACGAGTTCGCGATGTACTACGACATCTGATCCACCTGCTCGTTCCCGCGGCCCCCGACCTCGCCCGAGGTCGGGGGCCGCGGTGCGTCCGGATCCCGCACCCCGGCGCGCCGGGGTGCGGCTGCTCGGCCAGGATCGGACGGCGGGAACACGCCCGCGACCACGGGGAGGCACACGATGGACCCACGACTGGTGCTCCTGCCGCGGGCGGGCACGCCGCTGGCCGCCTGGCGCGACCGGCTGACCGAGGAGGTGCCGCAGCTGGACGTCGTCCTGGCCCCGGCCCAGGCCACCGACGCCGAGCTGGCCGAGCTGCTGACCGAGGCGGACGCCGCGTTCGGCACGCTCACGCCCCGGCTGCTGGCCGCCGCCGGCCGGCTGCGGTGGCTGCACTCGCCGCAGGCCAACCCGCCGGCGGGGTTCTTCTTCCCCGAGCTGGTCGACTCCGACGTCGTCGTCACCAACGTGCGGGGCGTCTACGCCGACTCGGTCGGGGTGCACGCGATCGCGCTGGTGCTGGCCCTGGCCCGTCGCCTGGACGTGTACCGGGGCCAGCAGGACGAGCACCGCTGGCGCCTCGACGAGGGCCCGGTGCTGCACCTGGACGGGGCCACCCTGCTGGTCGCCGGCCTGGGCAGCATCGGCGCCGAGATCGGCCGGCTGGCCGCCGCGCTGGGCATGACCGTGCTGGCCACCGACGCCCGCCCCGGGGACCCCCCGCCGGGCGTCGCCGAGGTGCACGGGCCCGACGCCCTCGACGCGCTCCTCCCCCGGGCCGACGTCGTGGTCAACGTCCTGCCCGAGACAGCGGCCACCACCGGGACGTTCGACCTGGACCGCTTCGGCCGGATGCGCCGCGGCGCCCTGTACGTGACCGTGGGGCGCGGCGCCACCACCGTGACCGCCGACCTGGTCCGGGCCCTCACCGACGGGCTGCTCGGCGCGGCCGCCCTCGACGTCGCCGACCCCGAGCCGCTCCCCGCCGACTCACCGCTCTGGGACGCGCCCCGGGTCCTGATCACCCCGCACGTGGCCGAACGCGGCCCGGACGTCGACGAGCGCCGGTACGCCCTGCTCGCCGACAACTGCCGCCGGTTCGCCGCCGGGGAGCCGCTGCTCAACGTCGTGGACAAGGCCGCCGGCTTCTGACCCGCGGCCCGGGGCGCGTCATCCGGTCGCGCACGATCCGGTCGTCGGCTCAACACCGATCGCCGGCTGCCGATGAGATCGGGGAACCGGCCCGCCCCACGACGGCGGCCGACCAGCCACGGCACACGGGGGAACAGATGAGGCGGCGTTCCAACAGTCCGGCGGGCGTTCCGACGATCCCAGCGGAGATGCCCCGGGACGTGGAGGCGGTCGAGCAGGTGATCGCGGTGCTCGACCGGGGCGTCATCGACCCCACGGACGCGCACAACAAGATCACCGCTACGCTCGTCGACGAGCTGGGCCTCTGCTACGGCGGGACCTGGCTCCCCGGCCGGAGCGGCACGTTCCAGCTGGCCGGCGAGTTCGGGCAGCTGGCCGGGGCGATCGCCGCGAGCCCGGCGGGCCGGGTCACCGAGATCTCGGCCGGTGACGGGTACGGCGGCCAGGCGATCCGCACCAAGACCGCCGTGCTGGTCGACGTCGGCAGCGACACGACGAGCTGCCTGCGCTGGGCCGGCGCCCGCGCCGCCGGCGCCACGCACGGCTGCGTGCTCCCCACCGTCGAGAACGGCGTCGTCGTCGCGCTGAACGAGTACTACGGGCAGGGTGAGCTGCCGTTCACCGGCCCCCGCCAGGGCAAGTGGGACTCCCTGGGCCGGCTGCTGGCCCACGCCCGTCGCGCCGCGCTGGCCCGCAACGAGCTGCAGGAGACCCTGGACGACCGCGTCGCGGTGACCACCGTCGTCACCGAGCTCGGCGCCGCCCGCGACCAGGCCGGCGCACTCCGCACCGCGCTGGACACCGTGCGGGAGGCGTTCGGCTGGGCCTACGGCTCCTACTGGGCGCTGGACGAGTCCGCCGGCGTGCTGCGCTTCCAGCAGGAGTCGGGTTCGGCCGGTGAGGAGTTCCGGAAGGTGACCCTGGCCGCCAGCTTCGCCGAGGGCGTGGGCCTGTCCGGCCGGGCCTGGCGCTCCCGGGACCTGTTCTTCGTCAGCGACATCGGCGAGATGACCGACTGCGTGCGGGCCCCCGCGGCCCAGCGGGCCGGCGTGAAGTCCGGAGTCTGCTTCCCACTCCTGGTCGGCGGCCGGGTCATCGGCACGATGGACTTCTTCGTCACCGAGACCATCGAGCTGTCGGAGTCCCGCCGCGCCGCGCTGCGCAACGTGCAGCAGCTGGTCTCCCAGCGGCTGGACGTGCTGCGGCGCAGCGAGGAGTCCGCCGACAACGCCCGCGAGCTGCTGGACACCGTCTCCCGGCTGCGCGAGGCCGCCGGTGACGCCGGCCGGGTCGCCGAGAGCGCGGTCACCCAGGCGTCCACGATGACCGGTGAGGTCGTCTCGCTGGACGAGGCGTCGGCCGCGGTCGGCGAGGTCATCCGGATCATCTCCGGCATCGCCGACCAGACGAACCTGCTCGCGCTGAACGCCACCATCGAGGCGGCGCGCGCCGGGGAGCTCGGCAAGGGCTTCGCCGTCGTCGCCAGCGAGGTCAAGGACCTCGCCCGGGAGACCGCCAACGCCACGCAGAAGGTCTCCGACCAGATCGCCGGGATCCAGGCCAGCAGCAAGGCGGTGGCCGAGGGCATCCACGCCACCAGCGAGATCATCGGCCAGCTCGACGTGGTGCAGGCGCGGATCAACGACGTGCTGGAGGAGCAGGCGAAGATGGCCACCGCCTTCGAGGCGCACGCCTGACCCACCCGGCGGGGGGCCGCCCGCTGCACGTCACGTTCGGGACGACGCGGTCCGGGGCATGGTGGCTGACATGCGCCTTCCCAAGCCACGGGGCCCGCTGAGCGCCGCGCTCTGCGCCGACCTCGCCGGGGACTCGATCGGTCCGGCCACCGTCGCCACCGCCGAGGCACTCGCCGCGGCCGCCACCGACCCGCTCAGCGACGAGGACCTGCAGCTGTCCCTCGCGATCTGCTACGAGCTGCACTACCAGGGGTTCGACGACGTCGACGACGCCTGGGAGTGGCACCCGGAGCTGCTGCGTTTGCGGGCGCTGCTCGAGGACGTGCACCTGCGCGCGCTGCAGACGCTCGTCCGGGGCCTGGGTCTGGACGCGGACCTCCCCGAGGCGACCGTCGATCGGCAGCTCGCCGCGGTGATCGCCGCCGACGACGGCCCCTCGTTGTCGCGGTACATGGCCAAGGAGGGCACCGCCGACCAGTGGCGCGAGTACCTGGCCCTGCGCTCGGTGTACCACCTCAAGGAGGGCGACCCGCACACCTGGGCCATCCCCCGCATCACCGGGCGCAGCAAGGCCGCGATGGTGGAGATCCAGGCCGACGAGTACGGCGGCGGCGCACCCGAGCGCATGCACAGCCGGCTGTTCGCCGGGATGATGCGCGACCTCGGCCTGGACGACGGCTACGGCGCGCTGTGGGACGACGCCCCGGCGGTCGCCTTCACCTCGGTCAACACCATGTCGCTGTTCGGGCTCCACCGCCGGTGGCGCGGCGCCTGCCTGGGCCACCTGGCCGCGGTGGAGATGACCTCCTCCGAGCCCAGCCGGCGCTACTCCGCCGGGCTGCGCCGGCTCGGGTTCGGCCCGGAGACCAGCGTCTTCTACGACGAGCACGTCGAGGCCGACGCGGTGCACGAGCAGATCGCCGCCGTCGACATGTGCGGCTCGCTGGTGGCCGAGCAGCCGGCGCTGGCCACCGACGTGCTCTTCGGGGCCCAGTGCTCGCTGGCCCTGGACGGCCTCACCGCCGGGTACCTGCTCGCCGCCTGGGAGTCCGGGCGGTCGGGGCTGCGGCAGGAGCCGGTCGCCGCCCAGCCGTGACAGCAGGCAGCGACCGGCTCCCGGGCGTCAGCGCAGGCCGAAGACCGACAGCGTGCCGTCGTCCTCGTCGCTGGTGACGAACAGCTCGCGGGACTCGATGGCCAGCAGTCCCTCGGGGGCCTCGCCCGTGGGCAGCACCTGGAGCAGCCGCGGGGTGGCGGACCGGCCGATGTCGTAGACGAGGACGGCGTCGCCCCGCTCGGAGCCGATGAACGCGTAGTCGGTGCCGCGCATCCGCGAGACCTCGACGCCCTCGAACTCCGCGCCCTTGTCGTCGCTGCGCCCGTCGGGGTAACGCCCCTCGGCCGCCAGCGCCTGCTCGGCGGAGGCGCCGCTGCCCCAGCGGACCGTGCCGTCCTGCCGGAACACCGTCCACCCCCGGCCGCCGGCGGGCTCGGCGAACAGGTCGCCCTCGTCGGCCGTGACCAGCTCACCGCGCAGCGTCCACTGCACGGCGTCCGGCTCGCGCGGCGCGACGAGGGTGTCGTCGAAGGCGACGACGTCGTCGTCGACGGTGTCGGCGTCGGTGCGGGTGACCGTGCCGGCGGAGAACGAGTGCACGACCCGCTTGCGGGCCAGGTCGACCAGCGCGATCGCGTTGTTCTCCTGCAGCGTCACCGCGGCGATGTCCCGGCCGTCGACGTCGACGAACTCCGGCTCCGGGTCGGCGGGGAAGACCATGCCCGGCAGCCCGGTGAGCTCGACCCGGTCGACGGTCCAGGCCGACACCGGCCCGCGCAGGTCGACCACGGAGAGGAAGCCGGCCGGCAGCTGCGGCAGGCCGCCCTCGACGTCGTCGACGACGAGGTCCTCGTCGCGCTGGTTCTCGATGGCGATCGCGGCGAACACCCCGCTGGGGCCGACGTCGATCGAGTCGGGCTGGCCGCCCAGGTCGATGGTGCGCACCACGGCCCGCCGCGGCAGGTCGATGACCGCCAGGTGCCCGGAGGGCTGCGCCAGGTCGGTGGTGGTGTCGACGGCGACGAGGGCGTACCGCGCGTTGGACAGCACGGTCACCGACGTCGGCGACCCGCCCACGTCGATCGAGCCCAGCTGGCGCGGCGCGGTGGGCCGGCTCAGGTCGACCAGGCCGACCTGGCCCAGCGCGGAGTCGGTGTAGACCACGGTGCGGCCGTCCGGGGTGGCGGAGATGATCTCGGCGACCTCACCGGCGACCGGGAAGGTGGCCAGCGCCTGGAAGGTCGGCGGGGTGACCGCCGACGCCGGGCCGGCGGCGAGGACGGCGGTCAGCAGGCCGGCGGTGACGACGGCGGGGACTGCGGCGTGGACGGGGCGGAGCGGGCGCTGGAGCACAGGCCACCTTCTGCGGTCGGGGGCGGGATCGCGCCCACCCTGACCGGGGCGGACCAGCGTCCGGTGGCCGGCCGGTGAACGGGCGGTGACCCCACCCCGTCCAGCGAGGTCAGCCGCGGTCCTCGCGGGCCTCCGCCACGATCCGCGCGGCCGGCCGGGGCCGGGCGGGTGCGCTGGCGGCGTGGAACCCGGAGCGCTTGTGCGTGCCGTCGCAGAACGGCTTGATGCCGGACTTCCCGCAGCGGCACAGCGCCACGGTCTTGCGGCCGGGGTCGATCTCGTTGCCGTCGGTGTCGACCAGCCGGAAGTCGCCCCGCACCACCAGGGGCCCGTCGCGGTAGGGCGTGATCGTCGCCGTCGGCTCACCGGCGGGTCCCAGATCGCGCACGCTGTCGTCGGAGATCTCGTCGGCGGGGTCGGTCGGCTCAGCGGTGTCGGGCTGCACGGGGAGCCCGTTCCCCCGGTCGGTCGCGCTCAACCGTGTGCCGGTGGGCGGACGGCGGCGACCGCGTCGGCCACCGCGGTGGCGCCGTCGGCGTACAGGCCGGTGACCACCCCGTCGACGTCGGCGGCCGACCGGTTCTGCGACAGCTTCCACTTCGCCTCGACCCGCGCGATGCGCACCTCCACGCCGACGATGGCGCGCAGCTGGCCGGCGACGAACCGCTCCGGGGCGTCGTCGACCGCCCACGGCTCGGTGCGGCCGCTCTCGTGGGCGTCGGTCAGCGCCGTCACGTGCGCGGCCAGCCACTCCGGGTCCTCGTGCACCACCAGCTCGCCGTGCACGTGGGCGACGACGTAGTCCCAGGTGGGCACGACCCGCCCGTGCTCGGCCTTGGTGGCGTACCAGGACGGCGAGACGTAGGCGTCCGGCCCGCGCACGATGACCAGCACCTCCCCCACGGTGTCCCGCCACTGCGTGTTGTTCCGCGCGAGGTGACCGCGCAGGGTGCCGGTGTCCGGGTCGTGCACCATCGGCAGCGTCGTGGCGGTCAGCCCGGCCGGGGTCACGCTGACCAGGTCGACGGCGCCGGGGGCGGCCAGCAGCCGGGTGACGGCGTCGTCCGGCGCGGCGAAGTGCGCGGGCACGTACACGGGGCTCAGGCCTCCTCGGTGCGGCCGTAGAAGACCGACTCGACGACGGTGCGCGCGTGCCGGGTGACCCGGCGGTAGTCGTCCAGGAACTGGCCGGGGTCGGCGTCCGGGCCGTAGCCGCAGGCGCGCGCCACCCCGTTGAGCTCCAGGCCGTGGCGGGGCAGCTGGTCACCGGGGCGCCCGCGCACCAGGAAGACGGCGTTGCGGGCCCGGCTGGCCAGCTCCCAGGCCGCCTGCAGCGCGGCCCGCTGCTCCTCGGCGAGCAGCCCGGCGTCGGCGAGCGCGCCGAGCGCGGTCACCGTGGAGGTCACCCGCAGCGACGGGTGGGCCGCGGCGTGCTCCAGCTGCAGCAGCTGCACGGTCCACTCGACGTCGGCCAGGCCACCGCGCCCCAGCTTGGTGTGGGTGGCCGGATCGGCGCCGCGGGGCAGCCGCTCGCTGTCGACCCGTGCCTTGACCCGGCGGATCTCCGCGATCTGCTCGGCGCTCAACCCGGCGGCCGGGTAGCGCAGCGGGTCGACGAGCCGCACGAACTCCCGACCCAGGTCCTCGTCGCCGGCCACCGGGTCGGCGCGCAGCAGGGCCTGCACCTCCCAGGTCGAGACCCAGCGCTGGTAGTACTCGGCGAAGGCCTCCAGGCTGCGCGACAGCGCGCCCTGCCGGCCCTCCGGGCGCAGGTCGGCGTCCACCTCGAAGGCGGGGTCCGGGGCCGGCTCGCCGAGCAGCCGGCGCAGGGTGTGCGCGACGCTGTTCGCCGCGTGGGCCGCCCTCCCCGGGTCGGCGCCCGGCCGCACCCGGTGCACGAACAGCACGTCGGCGTCCGAGCCGTAGCCCATCTCCGCGCCACCGAGGCGGCCCATGCCGATGACGGCGAGGTCGACCGGCACGTCGGCCGGGGTGGTGCCCGTCTCGGCCGCCCAGCTGCGCACCGCGGCGTCCAGCCCGGCGCGCAGGGTGGCGAC
The DNA here is from genome assembly GCF_007994135.1 of Modestobacter roseus. NCBI lineage: Bacteria > Bacillati > Actinomycetota > Actinomycetes > Geodermatophilales > Geodermatophilaceae > Modestobacter > Modestobacter roseus. The sequence goes on along the minus strand of NZ_VLKF01000001.1, from coordinate 795,121 downwards.
GGCGACCGCGTGCAGCGCCTGCCCGACCCGGACCACGTCGAGCCGGCCGAGCAGGTCCGCGCAGGCGATGCGCAGCAGCTCCTGCCGGCGCAGCGCGCGCAGCACCTGCATGCCCGCGGCGGCGTCGCCGGCCCGGGAGACCGCCTGCCGCCAGGCGGAGGTCAGCGCCTCGGTGCTGCGCGGCTCCAGCTGGGCGTCGTCGGCCAGCGTGCGCATCGCCTCCGGGGTGCGGGTGAGCAGCCCGGCGATGTACTGGCTGGAGCCCAGCAGCACGGCCAGCCGCTCGGCGGTGCGCCCCTCGTCGCGCAGCAGGCGGAGGAACCACTGGTCCGACCCGAGCGCCTCGCTGACCCGGCGGTAGGCCAGCAGCCCGGCGTCGGGGTCGGCGCAGGAGGCGAAGGTCTGCAGCAGCACCGGCAGCAGGTAGCGCTGCATGGAGGCCGAGCGGCTCAGCCCGCCGGTGAGGGCCCCCATGTGCCGCAGCGCGCCGTCGGGGTCGGCGAAGCCCAGCGCCCGCAGCCACTCCCCCGCCGCCTTCGGACCCAGCTGCAGCTGGTCGCCGGGGACCTTCGCCACCGAGGACAGCAGCGGCCGGTAGAAGAGCTTCTCGTGCAGCCGGCGCACCACCCGGGCGTGCAGGGCCAGCTCGGCGCGCAGCACCGCCACCGAGTCACCGCGCTCGTCGGGCTTGTAGCCCAGCGACCGGGCCAGCCAGCGCAGCTGGTCGTCGGCGACCGGGATCAGGTGGGTGCGCCGCAGGCGCAGCAGCTGCAGCCGGTGCTCCACCGTGCGCAGGAACCGGTAGGCCGACACCAGGGTCGCGGCGTCCTCCCGGCCGATGTAGCCGCTCGCGCCCAGCACGGTCAGCGCCGGGACGGTGCCGCCGACCCGCAGGGTGACGTCGGCGCGGCCGTGCACCAGCTGCAGCAGCTGCACGCTGAACTCGACGTCGCGCAGCCCGCCGCGGCCCAGCTTCAGCTCCCGGTCGACCTGGGCGGCAGGGATGTGCTGCTCGACCCGGCGGCGCATCGCCTGGATCTCCCCGACGAACCCGGGCCGGTCACCGGCCTTCCACACCAGCGGCCACAGCGCGTCGACGTACTCCCGCCCCAGCGCGGGCTCCCCGGCGACCGGCCGCATCTTCAGCAGCGCCTGGAACTCCCAGGTGCTGGCCCACTTCTCGTAGTAGGCCCGGTGCCCGGCCAGCGTGCGCACCAGCACCCCGGCCTTGCCCTCGGGACGCAGCGCGGCGTCGACCTCCCACGCGGCCTGACCGCAGATCCGCATGAGGGCGCCGGCGACCCGGGTCGCGGTGCCCAGCGCCGCCGCCTCGTCGGCGCCCTCCGGGGAGTCGGCCAGCGCCTCGGCGACGAAGACGACGTCGACGTCGCTGACGTAGTTGAGCTCCCGGCCACCGGCCTTGCCCAGCGCGATCACCGCCAGCCGGCAGGGCGCGGCGTCGGCCGGCTGCTCGGCGACGGCCAGCGCCAGCCCGGCGGTCAGCACGGCGGCGGCGATGTCGGCGAGCTCACCGGCGACCTCGTCGGCCGGCAGCCCGTCGGCGATGTCCCGGCCGGCCAGGGAGAGCACGGCGCGCAGGTAGGCGTGCCGCAGGTCGCGGACCCGGGCGGGGTCGGCGTCCGGCGCGGCGGTGCCCAGCCCGACGCCCCACGGCGGGTCGTCGGGGTCGGCGCCGACGGCGAACAGCAGCTGCTGCTCCAGCTCCTGCGGGCTTGGCCGGGCGCCCCAGCGGTCCTCGGTGTCGAGCACGACCCAGTCCGCGGGCTGCGCGGCGAGGTGGTCACCGAGCCCGGCGGAGGCGCCGAGCACCCCGAGCAGCCGGGTGCGGACCATCGCCGAGCCGCGCAGCCGGGCCAGCAGCGCGGCGGCCGCCCCACCGTCGGGGTCGATCCCGTCCAGCGCCTCGACCAGCCGGCTCAGCGATCGCAGCGCCAGATCGGGGTCGCCCGCGCGGGCCAGCGCGGAGACCACCGGCGCGGCCTCGGGGTCGGCGGGCTCGTTGCGGTCCAGGTCCCAGAGGCCCAGCGCCGGGTCCGACAACTGCCGGGCCGCGCGCTCGCCGTCCTCGAAGCCCAGGCGGACCAGCCGGACGACGGCGCGCCGGGGGACGCCGTCCTCGGCCGGCACGGCGGTCACCGTCAGCCCCCGGCCGGGGTGTGGCGGGCGCGGGCGTGCGCCTCGACCAGCGCGGCGAACCGGCCGGCGAACGGCGCCCAGACCTCGGCGACGTCGGGCAGCACGGCGACAGCCCGGGCGCAGACGGTCTCCGCGTCGGTGCCGCTGGCAGCCACCCCGACCGGGTCGGAGCCGGCCCACTGGCGCAGCACCGCCTCGTCGGGCTCGACGTGGAACTGCAGCCCGTACACGTGCTGCCCGACCCGGTAGGCCTGGTGCGGGTACGCCGGGTTGCTGGCCAGCAGAGTCGCGCCGGTGGGCAGCCGGTCGATCTCGTCGTGGTGCCACTGCAGCACGTCCGGCGACAGCGGCAGCGGGCCGAACAGCGGGTCGGCGTCCGCGGCGTCCCGCTTGGCCACCAGCGTCGCGCCCACCTCGGGCCCGTCGACGCCGGCCCGGGTGCTGCCGCCACCGACCTGGGCCAGCAGCTGCGCGCCCAGGCAGATGGCCAGCGTCGGCAGGTCGGCGGCCAGCGCCTGGGCCAGCAGGTGCCGGACCCCGACCAGCTCCGGGGAGACCTCGGCGTCGTCCAGCGACGACTGCGGGCCGCCGAGCACCAGCAGCCCGTCGACCCCGGTCAGGTCACCGGGCAGCGGTTCCGCGCGGGACAGCCGTCGCTCGTCGAGCTCCAGCCCGGCGTCGGCCAGCCACTCCCCCAGCCGGGTGGGCGGGTCGGTGTCGGACGGGACGACGACGAGCAGGCGGGCCACGGAGGTGAGCTTATGGAACGGCGCCCACGCCGGGGTCCGCGGCGGGTGCTCCTACAGGCCGGGGAGGTAGCGCTGCAGCTCGAACGGGGTGACGTTCTGCCGGTAGGCGTTGAACTCCTCCCACTTGTTGCGCAGGAAGAAGTCGAACACGTGCTCGCCGAGGGTCTCGGCGACCAGCTCGCTGCCCTCCATCGCGGTCAGCGCCTCACCGAGGGAGACCGGGAGGTCCTGGTAGCCGGCGGCGCGGCGCTCGGTGTCGGTCAGCGACCACACGTCGTCCTCTGCCTCGGGCGGGAGCTCGTAGCCCTTCTCGATCCCACGCAGCCCGGCGGCCAGCAGCACCGCGAAGGTCAGGTACGGGTTGCAGGCGGAGTCCGGCGAGCGGACCTCGACCCGGGCCGAGTTGCCCTTGTTCGGCTTGTAGGCCGGCAGCCGGACCAGCGCGGAGCGGTTGGCCCGGCCCCAGGTCGCGGCGGTGGGCGCCTCGGTGCCGGCCAGCAGCCGCCGGTAGGAGTTGACCGTCTGGTTGGTGACCGCGGTCATCTCCCGGGCGTGGGTCAGCAGCCCGGCGATGAACTGCTTCGCCGTCGTCGACAGCCGCATCGGGTCGGCCGGGTCGTGGAAGGCGTTGCGGTCGCCCTCGAACAGCGACAGGTGGGTGTGCATCGCCGAGCCGGCCAGCTCGGTGAACGGCTTGGGCATGAAGGTCGCGTGCACCTGCTGGCCCAGCGCCACCTCCCGGACGACGTGCCGCAGCGTCATGATGTTGTCGGCCATCGACAGGGCGTCTGCGTAGCGCAGGTCGATCTCCTGCTGCCCGGGCGCGACCTCGTGGTGGCTGAACTCCACCGAGATGCCCATCGCCTCCAGCGCGAAGACCGCCTCGCGGCGGAAGTCGTGCGCGACGTTGTGCGTGGACAGGTCGAAGTAGCCGCCGGTGTCCGCCGGCTGCGGCGGGGTGCCGTCGCTGGGCAGGTCCTTGAGCAGGAAGAACTCGACCTCGGGGTGGGTGTAGAAGGTGAACCCCATGTCGGCGGCCTTCGCCAGGGTGCGCCGCAGCACGTGCCGCGGGTCGGCCCACGCCGGCGACCCGTCGGGCAGCGTGATGTCGCAGAACATCCGCGCGGTGTCGCTGGCCTGGCCCTTCGCCGCCGGCATCACCTGGAAGGTGCCCGGGTCGGGCTTGGCGAGCATGTCGGACTCGTAGACCCGGGCGAAGCCCTCGATCGCCGAGCCGTCGAAGCCGATGCCCTCCGCGAACGCCGCCTCGATCTCGGCCGGGGCGACGGCGACGGCCTTGAGGTAGCCGGAGACGTCGGTGAACCACAGCCGCACGAAGCGGATGTCGCGCTCCTCCAGGGTGCGCAGGACGAACTCCTGCTGGCGGTCCATGCTCGCCATGCTGGCCTCCGGTCGTGACGGTCGTGTTACGCGGCCCCCAGCCTGCCCCCTGGGAGGAGTCGGCACGAGTGGGACGCGGGGTCGGAGTCCAGATCGGCGGCCCGCGGCCCGGTCGGCACCGGGGGCCCGTGCACGGCCGGGGACGGCAGGACGAAGATCTCCCCCGGTGCCACCCGCCGGGGGCGCCGGAACCGTCCGCGCCGCGGCCCCGCCGTCGGCGTCCGTGGAGGAGCGTCATGACCGAGTCGGTGCTCTATGGCGGCACGTCGACCGCCCGGGTGCGCGTGCACCACCTGCAGCAGGCCAAGGAGCGCGGCGAGAGGTGGGCGATGCTCACCGCCTACGACACCGTCAGCGCCGCGGTCTTCGAGGAGGCCGGCATCCCGGTGCTGCTGGTCGGGGACTCGGCCGGCAACGTGGTCCTGGGGCACACCAGCACCGTGCCGGTGACGGTCGAGGACATCCTGCTGCTGACCCGGGCGGTCACCCGGTCCACGGCGCGGTCGCTGATCGTCGCCGACCTGCCCTTCGGCAGCTACGAGTCCGGCCCGCAGCAGGCCTACGAGACCGCCGTCCGGATGATGAAGGAGGGCGGCGCGCAGGCGGTGAAGCTCGAGGGCGGGGTCCGGGTGGCGCCGCAGATCCGGCTGCTGCACGAGGCCGGCATCCCGGTCATGGCGCACATCGGCTTCACCCCGCAGAGCGAGCACGCCCTGGGCGGCTTCCGGGTGCAGGGCCGCGGCGCCGGCGCCGAGCAGCTGCTCGCCGACGCGCGCGCCGTGCAGGAGGCCGGTGCGTTCGCCGTCGTGCTGGAGATGGTGCCCGCCGCGATCGCCGCGCAGGTGACCGCGGAGCTGGCGATCCCGACCATCGGCATCGGCGCCGGCCCCGGCTGCGACGCCCAGGTGCTGGTGTGGCCCGACATGGCCGGCCTCACCGGCGGCCGGGTGCCGCGGTTCGTGAAGAAGTACGCCGACCTGCGGGGCGAGCTGCTGCGCGCGGCCCGGGAGTACGCCGACGAGGTCCGCACCGGCGCCTTCCCGACGGCCGAGCACTCCTTCGAGTAGCCGGTCAGCCGTCCAGCGGGCGGCCGTTCAGCTCGATCCCCCCGGCTGGACGTCCGCCCCGCAGCGCGGCCTCGACCCGGTCCAGCAGGTCGTCGACCTGGTCCTCGTCGTAGCCCCGGCCACGGCCGAAGGGCGGCTTGCGGAAGACGACGTCGTGCACGTCCTCCGGGCTCAGTCCGGGGCGCCGGCCGGCCCCCAGGGCATCCAGCGCCTCGGCGGCCCGGGTGAGGAACTCGTCGACCTCCTCCGTGCGGTAGCCCTTCCTCCCCCAGCCCGGTCGACGCAGCTCGACAGCACGGAGTTCTGCTCCGGTCACCGCGCGTGTCAGACGTCGGTGACTCGGAGGCCGGCGTGGGCCTTGTAGCGGCGGTTGACCGACACCAGGTTGATCGTCAGCGCCTCGACCTGCCGGGCGTTGCGCAGCCGCCCGGCGTAGACCCCGCGCATGCCCGGCAGCCGGCCGGCCAGGGCCTGGACGACGTCGGTGGCCTCCCGGGTGTCGCCGACGACCATCACGTCGCCGTCGAGCGTGGGCCGGGAGAGGTCCTCGAGCAGGACGGCGGAGAGGTGGTGGAAGGCGCCGACGACGAAGCTGTCCGGCAGCAGCACCGCGGCCTGCTGGCACACGCTGCCCTCCGGGACGTCGAGCACGTAGGCGCCGAGCTCGTCCCAGCCCATCGGCACGACGCAGTCGACGACGACCTTGCCGGCCAGCGACGTCGCCAGCTCGGCCAGGGTGTCGGCGTGCCCGGCGTAGGGCACGGCGACGACGACCAGGTCGGCGGCGCCGGCGACGTCGGTGTTCGACCCACCGCGGACCGAGACCTCCACTCCCCCGGCGGCCGCACCGGCCCGGGTGGCGACCTCGCCGGCGACCTCCTCGGCGCGTTCGGCGTCCCGGGACCCGAGCAGCACCCGCTGCCCCGCGGCGGCCAGCCGCACGGCCAGCCCGCGCCCCTGCGGCCCGGTGCCCCCGAGCACGCCGACCACGAGGTCCTCCACCGCACGTCCGTCCGTCACGAGCCCTCCTGCCGCTCCGGTCGCGCACCTGCGCGCTCCGCTGCCGACGATCATGCCCCTCCCGGCCGTGCCCGGCCGAGCGGGCACCGGCCGGCCCCGCTCAGCGGCGGCGCCCCTCCTCCCACTCCTGGTCGGCGGCATCGGCCGCCTCGTTGCGCTCGGCGACCTTCTCCAGCGCCTGCTCGGCCTCCGCGCGGGTGTCGAACGGGCCGAGCCGGTGCCGCTCCGCGCACCCGTCGCGGTCTTCCACCGCGTGGTGCTTGAGGCACCAGAACCAGGGACCTGTGGCCACGTCGGCCTCCTCTCTCCTCCGGACCGTCCCAGCCTCGCACCCCGACCCGGCCCGTGCCGCCCCATGCCGATTCCACAGGGTGGAACGTGCAGGTCGGCGGGGGTTTCTGCTGCGCCGCCGGTGGTGCATCCTGCTGCCATGACGCGCGAGCGGGAGCCGGACACGCAGCGTCACCGTCGTCCCGAGGACATCCCCGGCCCGCCTCCCGGACGGGCTCCTGACGACCGGGTGACCGCCTGGTGCCTGGCCGCGCTGCTGGCCGTGGGCGCCGGGCTCGGCTCGTTGAACCTGTTCATCGACGGGGTGCTGCGCGACGGGCCCACCCGCTGGGTGTACCTGGCCACGATGCTGGTGCTGGCCCTGCTGGGTGCCGCGCTGGCGGTGCGCCGGCGGGTCGATGCCGCGACCACGGCCGGGCTGGTCGTGCTCGGCGACGTCGTCTACGTCGTGGTGGCCCGCTCGGTCACCGACCCGATGCTCTACGCGACCCCGCTGATGCTGCTGTTCTGCTGCGCGGCGGCGGCCTGGTTCCTCGGCCCCCGGATGCTGGTCATCCACCTGGTGCTGGTGGTGGTCGCCTGCACCGCCGCGCTCGCCGGCAACTACCCCGACACCGCCGGCCTGGTCGTCCAGGTCACGGTGAACTCGGTGGTGCTGGACCTGGTCACGGTCGTCGTCTTCACGCTGCGCCGCCGGGTCGAGCGGCTGCTGACCCACACCCGGGCGCTGTCCTCCACCGATCCGCTGACCGGCCTGGCCAACCGCCGGTGCCTGGTGGAGCAGGCACCGCGGATCTGGCGCCAAGCCCGCCGGGAGGGGCAGCGCGTGGTGGCACTGGTGCTCGACCTGGACCACTTCAAGCGGCTCAACGACGCCTTCGGCCACGCGGCCGGTGACGACGTGCTCCGCGCCGTGGCCGACGCGCTGACCCGCACCGTGCGCCCCACCGACGTGCTGGCCCGCACCGGCGGTGAGGAGCTCGTGGTCATCGGGCTGGCCGGCGACCCCGCCGAGGCGCGGCAGCTGGCCGAGCGGCTGCGCACCGCGGTGGCCACCAGCACCGCCGGGCGCGACCGGGAGGTCACCGTCTCGATCGGGGTGGCGGTGACCCGGCCCGGCGACACCGAGGACCCGACGGAGGCGCTGTGGCGGCTCGTCGACCGGGCCGACGCGGCGATGTACCGGGCCAAGGAGAGCGGCCGGGACCAGGTGGTGCTGGCCGGCACCCAGCTCGTGCCGCTCCCCGCCACCCGGAGCCCGGCGGCCCTCGTCGCCCGAACCCGACCCGGCGTCCGGTGGCATGGCCTGACGGCGTCGAGCGGTGGAGCGCCGCCGGTTCTGCTTTCCTCCCTCTCATGACCGTGACCACTCCGGGCCGTCCGGGCACCGACCCGACCGCACCCGACCCGCACCGTGCCGCTGCCGCTGCGGGACCAGGCCGACGTCCGCGACCGCTGGCTCACCCAGCGGCTGCTGGACCTGCTGCCGGCGCTGATGGACCGGGCGGGCATCGACCTGTGGGTGGTCGTGGGCCGGGAGTACAACGAGGACCCGGTGCTCACGACCTTGCTGCCGGCGACCTGGCTGTCGGCCCGGCGCCGGACGATCCTGCTGTTCCACCGCAGCGACGACGGCGTCACCGCGGCGGCGGTGTCCCGCTACCCGGTCGGCCAGTTCCAGCCGGCCTGGGACGACGACGGGCGCCCGGGGACCAGCGCCGAGGAGTCGCAGTGGGCGTCGGTCCGCCGGTTCGTCGACCAGGCGGCGCCCCGGACGATCGGCGTCGACGTGTCGGCGACGTTCGCGCACGCCGACGGGCTGTCCACCACCGAGCACCGGCTGCTGATGGCCGCGCTCGGACCGCACGCGGACCGGGTCGTCTCCGCCGAGCAGCTGGTCGTCGGCTGGCTGGAGACCCGGCTGCCGGAGGAGATCGCCGCGCTGCGCGCGATGAACCGGCTGGTGCACGAGGTCATCGCCGAGGCGTTCTCCCCCGCGGTGGTCGAGGTGGGGCGGACCACCGCGCTGGACGTCGCCTGGTGGATCCGGCAGCGCTTCGCCGACCTGGGCGTCGACCCGTGGTTCCAGCCGACCGTGGGGCTCCAGCGCGCGGGCACCCCGCTGGTCGACGAGCACGGCACGGCGCTGCCCGGGGTGCCCTACGACGCCGTCGTCCAGCCCGGGGACCTCCTGCACTGCGACGTCGGCCTGTCCAGCCTGGGCCTCACCACCGACACCCAGCGCAACGCCTACGTGCTGCGCCCCGGGGAGACCCGGCCGCCGGCCGGGCTGGCCGAGGCGCTGCGGGTGGGCAACCGGATGCAGGACCTGACGACGGCGGCGCTGCAGCCGGGGTGCACCGGCGACGAGGTGCTCGCCGCCGCCCGCGCCGGTGCGGCTGCCGCCGGCATCGACGGCGACGTCTACTCCCACCCGGTGGGCGTGCACGGGCACGGCGCCGGCCCGGCGATCGGGATGTGGGACCAGCAGGGCGGCGTCCCCGGCGCCGGCGAGGCCGTCGTCCACCCCGACACCGTCTGGGCGCTGGAGCTGTGCGTGCGGGTGCCGGTGCCCGAGTGGGGCGGTCAGCTGGTGCGGATGGGGCTCGAGCAGGGCATCGCGCTGACCGCGGCCGGGGTGGAGTACCTCGACGGCCGGCAGACCGAGCTCATCGTCCTCCCGTCGTCCTGACGTCGTCGGTCACCACGTCGTCCCGGCGCCGGCCGAGCTCGGCGCGCAGCCGGCGGACCTCCTCGGCGAGCTGGCGCACCTCCTCCTGCAGCACGGTGGGGTGCTCCTCCAGCGCGCGGTCGGCCTGGGCGGCGTCGGCCACCCGGCCGACGAACCAGGAGGCGACAGCGGCGGTGACGACACCGAGCAGGGCGATGCCACCGACCATCAGCAGCACTGCCACCAGCCGACCCTCGGTGGTCACCGGGTAGGTGTCGCCGTAGCCGACCGTGGTGATGGTGGTCAGCGCCCACCAGACGGCGTCGCCGTAGCTGGTGATCACCGCGTCCGGGGCGTCCCGCTCGGCGTCGTAGACGGCCAGCGAGGCCATGAAGGAGATCAGCAGCGCGATCGCGCTGACGTACCAGGCCACCCGGCCGTGCAGCGAACCGGTGAGCTTGCGGTCGAGCACCCGCGCGACCCGGACCAGGCTGATGATGCGCAGCGGCCGCAGCAGCGGCAGCAGCACCGCCAGCCCGTCGACCCAGTTCCGCCGGACGAACCGCCAGCGCCGCTCGGCGAGCACCAGCCGGACGACGTAGTCGGCGAGGAAGATCGGCCAGGCCGCCAGGGTGACGACGGTCAGCGTCGTCTCGGCCCAGTCCGGCAGGCCGGTGCGCAGCACCTGCCAGGCGTAGGCGGTGACGAACAGCAACGCGACGACGACGAGCGGCCACTGGCTGGCCCGCTCGTAGCGGACCCTGATCTCCTCCCGGTGCACCTGCTCAGTGTCGCCGGGTCACTTCTCCCGCGCCTCGGCGGTCTTCCGGTCGTTCGACTTCTGCAGCGCGTCGGCCAGCTCGTCCTTGTCCATCGTGGAGCGGCCCGGGATGTCGGCGTCCTTGGCCAGGTCGTACAGGTGGGACTTGGCGGCGTTCGCGTCGACGCCGCCCTTGCTGTCGTAGTCGGTGCCGGCGTTGCCCTCGGCCGACTGCTCGTCGCTGGGGCCCTTGTGGTCCTTCGGCTCCCAGTGGTCGCCGACCTTCTCGTGCGTGTGCTTCACCGCACCCCAGGCGACCCGGTTCGCGCGCTGCTCGTCGTCGTAGGACTCGGCGGCCGAGTCGTGCGCCTTGGCGAAGGTGCGCTGCGCCTTCTCGTCCGAGCGCTGCAGGGTGCTGGGGATCTCGCTCTGCTTCGCGTCGCCGCTCTTCGTGGTCTTCGGCACGGCGCGCTCCTCTCCGGTCGGTGCGATGGACCGGGCAGGGCTACCCAGGGAGGGGGTGCGCGAACACCCACCCCCTCCCGCTGGGGATGACTCCAGGCGCAGGGACGATCGGGTGCCCGGCCGACGGTCGTCCCATCGGGTGGGACCCGTGGACGGCGCGTCGAGCGTGTCGCCGGCGCGCCGTAGGGTGACCTCCTCGACGACAGGAGGGGCTCGTGTCCGAGACCCAGACCCGCACGGTCACCATCGCGGCCATCGCGGCCGAGGCGGGGGTGTCCGTGCCCACGGTCTCGCGCGTGCTCAACGGCCGTTCCGACGTCGCCCCGCACACCCGCCAGCGGGTCGAGGCGCTGCTGCGCTCGCACGGCTACCAACGGCGCGGCGGGCGTGCCCCGGAGGCCCCCAAGCTCGTCGACCTGGTCTTCAGCGACCTGGACAGCCCGTGGGCGGTGGAGATCATCCGGGGCGTCGAGGGGGCCGTGCACGCCGAGGGCGCCGGCACGGTGATCAGCGCCATCCACCGCCGGGCCAGCGACGCCCGGGTGTGGCTGGACAACCTGCGGACCCGGGCGAGCGACGGCGCGGTGCTGGTGACCAGCGCCCTGGACCCGACCCTGGAGTCCGAGCTCCGCGAACTGCACGTGCCCGCCGTGGTCATCGACCCCGCGGGGGTGCCGGCGCTCGACGTCCCGACCATCGGCGCTACCAACTGGGCCGGCGGCGTCAGCGCCACCGAGCACCTGCTGGGCCTGGGGCACCGTCGGATCGGCTACGTGGGTGGCACACCGTCGCTGTCCTGCAGCCGGGCGCGGCTCGGCGGGTACCGGGCCGGGCTGGCCGCGGCCGGGCTGCGCGTCGACCCGGAGCTGATGGACGAGGGCGACTTCGGGTACGAGTCCGGCTTCGCGGCGGCGAGCCGGCTGCTCGCCCTCCCCGAGCCGCCGACCGCGGTCTTCGCCGCCAACGACCAGATGGCGATGGGCGTCTACGAGGCGGTCCGGCGCCGGGGGCTGCGGGTGCCCGAGGACGTCAGCATCGTCGGCTTCGACGACCTCCCGGCGGCCCCGTGGTGCTCGCCGCCGCTGACCACGGTGCACCAGCCGCTGGCCGAGATGGGCATGGTGGCCGCGCGCACGCTGCTCCGGCTGGTCCGCGGTGAGCCGGTGGAGAGCCCGCGGCTGGAGCTGGCCACCGAGCTCGTCGTCCGGGACAGCACGGCCCCACCGCCGGCCTGACGCACGACAGCGCCCCCGGGGAACTCCTCGGGGGCGCTGTCGTGCGCGGGTCGGTCAGCGGGTCAGTCGGCGGTGTCCGAGCTCTGCCGGTGCCCGCCCGAGGCGTCGTCGGGGTCGGGGTGCACCGTGCGCTCCTCGGACTCGGCGAGGATCGCCGCGGCCTGCGCCTCGGGGTCGGCGCTCGGTCCGACCGACGTCTCCTCCGGCAGCAGCTGGGCGCGCGACTCCACGTTGTCCTCGGTGACGTTGGCCCGCGCCTCCGGCGTGGGCTCCTTCATGCTCGGCACGGTGCCTCCTCGTCGATCACGGTGGTCGCTCAGCTGGGGGTGGAGTCGTCCGTGTAGCGCAGGACGGCGGCCACCGGGGTGTCGCCGGGCATCGCCGTCCGCGGGACGACGACCACCCGCGCGCTGCTGCCGATCGCCGCCCGCAGCAGCGCCCGGTCGGCGGGCACGGACTCCGCGCCGTCGACGCCGAGGGTGCGCAGCTCGTCGGCGCCGACGCCCAGCTGGAGCGGCTCGGGGCCGACCAGCAGGTCGCCTTCACCGGTGATGTCGTCGGCCAGCACCAGCTCCTCGACCTGGGCCTTGCGCAGCGCCTCGACCACCAGCGCCGTCCCGGTCACCGCGAGGCCGTGGGCACTGGCCGCCTGGACCCGCTCGACGGCGCCGGACTGCTCGTGCGCCTCGTTCTCCGCGACCAGCTCGACGGCGCGCTGCTCGATCGGCTCGCGGTCCGCCCCTGCGGCACGGCCGCCGCCGTCCATCGACACGAGGACGTCGGAGACCTCCTTGGTGGCCTTGTCGGTGATGAGCTGCTTGGCCCGCACGTCGCCGGCGAGCAGCACGAACTGCGCCTTGTACTGCTTGACCAGGGTGTCGACCTCGGCGGCCACCCGGCCGGCGTTCTCCTCCCACTGGTTCTCGGCGGTGTGCATGTAGGTGTTGTGCGCCCAGCCGCCGACCTTGACCTTGCGCATGTGGAAGGTGTCGCCGTCGACCTCGTCCTCGTCGGTGGGGTGCCCGGCAAGGGTGGCGACGGAGACGTCGGCGCCGACCCGGTCGGCGACGACGACCACGTGCGGCACGCGCCCGGCGAGCTGCCGCAGCACCGGCAGCAGCGACGGGTTCGGCGACCAGTCGGCGAGCGGCTCGCGGGGGGCGTCGGCCAGCACCTCGTCGAGCACGATGCGGCCGTCGCCGGCCACGATCAGCGCCCGGCCCCGCAGGGTGGCCAGCTGGCCACCCTCGTTCACCTGCAGCAGGCGGCTGCGGACGGCCTCGACGACCTCCTCGGGCGCCCCCTGCCCGCCCAGCTGCTCGCAGGCGGCGCGGACCCGGAGCTCCACCTCGGCATCGGCGTTCTCGGTCGTGTGGGTGACGTCCACGCAGACGGTGGCGTACGGGCCCGGGGCGGCGAACACCGGCTCCAGGAAGGACACGTCCATCGGGTGTGCAGCTCCTTCGGTCGTTCGTCTCGCGGCCCGGTGGGACCGCGGTGTGCAGCGTCGCGATGTGCGTCGTCGCGGCCTACCCACGCCCCCGGTGCTCACACCCGGTGTGTCAGTCCCGGCGGCGCGGGTAGGCGGACCCGGACCCGTTGCCGCGACGTACGAAGGAGCCGGCATGACCGATCGAGACGCCCTCCCCGTCCCCGACTACGACCACCTGCCCGTGGGCAGCCTGACCTCGCGCATCCGCACGCTGGACGCCGAGCAGCTGGAGACCGTGCTGGGCTACGAGCGGGCGCACGCCAACCGGGTGCAGGTGGTGCAGGCCATGGACCACCGGCTCGCGGAGCTGAGGTCGGGCGCCCAGCCCTCCGGGGGCGACCCCGAGGGCACGCAGCCCGAGCACGCCCCAGCCCCGGCCGGCGGCTCGCCGGTGTCCGAGGCGACGACCGGCCCGGTGGTCAACCCGCCGTCGCAGGGCGACCCGACCAACCCCGCACAGCCCCGCTCGACGGGCTGACTCGCGGCGGGTGGGTCACGGCGGGTGGGTCAGCCGGCCCACCGGGCCGAGCAGCCGCTCGATGATCCGCCGGTCCCCCGGCCAGGCGCCCAGCAGGACGTCGCGGGGGACCCGGCGGGCGGCGTAGCGCAACGCCAGCGCCACCACGACGACGTCGTCCAGCGGGCCGATCACCGGCAGGAACTCCGGGATCAGGTCGATCGGCGAGAGCACCCACAGCCCGGCGACGACCAGCGCGACCTTCGCCCGGCCGGGCACCGCCGGGTGCCGCCGCAGCACGCGGACGGTGGTGACGCAGGCGGGCAGGAAGCGGGCCAGCTCGCGGGCGGTGCCCGGCGGGAGCCGCCGGGCGAGCAGCACCAGCACGCCCCAGCTCAGCAGCACCACCGCCAGAGCGGTGCCCAGCGCCGTCCACCAGCCGCTCATGCCCCCATGGTGGCCGACCCGGTGCCCGGGCGGGCGCACCCGGCCCACATGACGCTCTCGTGGAGATGACCTCCCGGACGTTCCGCGCCTCCGGGAGCGGCAACTCCCCCGGTGACCCGGACCCGAGCACGGGAGGCACCGATCCCCATGCGTCACGCCCTCGCCGGCGCCTGTGCGGCCCTCCTCCTGGCCGGCTGCGGCTCGGCCGCCGTCCCGGAGCCACAGGCCGCGCCCACGACCGGCGCCACCGGGACCACCGGCGCGACCGCCACCGCCGGGGTGGGCGCCCCCTCCCCGGCGAGGACCCGGCCGACCGAGAGCTGGAGCCGATCGGGGTACCGGACACGAACGACTCCGCTGCCGCGGGGACCGGCGCCCCGGTGACCCTGGTCGACGTGCGGCTGGGCACCCACGAGGCCTTCGACCGGATCGTGTTCGAACTCGCCGGGGGTGGGCTGGCCGGCTGGGAGGTCGGCTACACCGACAGCCCTCTGTCGCAGGGGTCGGGACAGCCGGTCGAGGTGCCCGGCGAGGCGACCCTCGGCATCACCCTCACCACCATCGCGCTGCCCGGTGACGCACCGGCTGGGGTGCAGCCGTGGAACGGGCCGGCGCGGCTGCGGGTCCCGGGCACCGGCGTCCTGGACGCCCTGGTCCGCGACACCGTGCTGGACGGGTGGGCCACCTTCTTCGCCGGCCTCGACGAGCGGCGGCCGTTCGCGGTCGGCCTCCTGAGCGACCCGCAGCGGATCGTCGTGGACCTCGTCGCCGAGCAGCGGTCCGGCGTCGTCCCGCTGGGCCAGCGGTGCGAGAGCCCGGCCGGGTTCGCGGTCAGCTACCCCGAGGGCTGGGCGGTGAACGACGGGGACATCGCGCCGCCGTGCACCCGCTTCGCACCCGACCCGTTCACGGTGCCGGCGGGAACGGACGCCCGCGTGGGTGCGGTCACCGCATCGGTCGAGCCGGCGGCCGTGGACCAGGTCGCCGCGCCCGACCCGCAACGGGACCTGCAGCGCAGCGAGACCACCGTCGACGGCCGGCCCGCGGTGCGCGTGGAGCGCGAGAGCCGGGGCCGCGGCCTGTGGCCGGCGGGCACCCGCTGGACCGGCTACGTCGTCGGCCTGCCCGACGGGGAGGACGGGCCGCGCACGCTGGTGGTCGACACCGTGGAGCTCCCGCAGTTCGACTACGCCCGCAACGTCGAGGTGCTGGACCGGATGGTCGAGACGCTGGAGGTCACCGCGGGCGACTGAGGTCGCCGGGGGCCCGAAGGAGTGAGCCGGCGGGCCCGCCCACTCAACCGGGTGACCGATCGGCCGATGTCCCAGGCATGCCCGACCGCCACCGCGTGCCGCTCGTGGACGCGGCCGGCCGACGGTCGGGCGCGCTTCTGGCGCTGCTGTGCGCCGTGCAGGTCGTCGTCGCCCTGTCGCTCGGCGCGACCCACCCGGCCCTCCTGCTCGGCGTCGCCGCGGTGGTGCAGCTCACCCTCGCCGTGCTGCTGCTGCGCCGCTCCCGCCGGGGCCCGGACGAGCGGTCCCTCTGGCTGCGGCTGGCCCTGGGCCACATGCTGGTGGCCGGCGCTGCGCCGGTCGCGGCGGTGCTCGCGACGGCGGGGGCCGGGGCCACCACCGCGGCGCTCCCGCTGGTGCTGGCGCACGTGGCCGCGTTCCCGCTGGTCTACGGCGGCATGGTGCTGTGGAACCGGGACGCCAGCAACGTCGCCGACCCCAGCGACACCCTGCTGGGCGTCGCCGCCGTGCTCGCCGCCGTCGCCGTCACCGACACCGTCCTCGGCCGGGTCAGCAGCGTCCTGAGCACCGAGCCCTGGTGGCAGCTGCAGCCGGTGCTCGTGCTGGTCGCCGCGGGCCTGGTGCTGGTGGGCACGGCGACGACGGTCCCCTTCATCTCCGGCATGCACCGCGACCCCCGGTCCCGGTGGCTGCTGGCGGCGGTGACCGCCGAGCTCGTGGCCGGCAGCGCCGTCGCCACCGGGCACCCCGAGGGGTGGGCGGTGGCCGCGGTCGGCGTCGCCTGCACCGCGGTGGCCGCGTTGATGCGCCCCGCGTCGATCCCCCGGACCCGCACCGACCCGGCGACCACGACCATCGGCGCCTTCGTGGTGCTCAGCGTCTCCACCGTCGTGCTCGTCATCGCCGCCGTGGGGTGGCCGACGCCGGCCGCCGCCTGGGCCGCGGGAGTCGCCGCGGCCGGCGCCGGTGTCCGGCTGCTGCTGAACGTGCGCGACCTGGCCCAGCTCACGGTCAGCCAGCACGAGGCGCTGACCGACGAGCTCACCGGGCTGGCCAACCGCCGGGCCGTGCTCCGGCGCCTGGACGAGCTCGCGGCCGCCGATCGGCCGGTGCTGTTCGCCCTGCTCGACCTGGACAAGTTCAAGGAGGTCAACGACGGCCTCGGGCACTCCGCCGGCGACGACCTGCTGCGGCAGGTCGGCCTCCGGCTGCGCGCGGCGGTGGCCTCGGCGGAGCTCGTCGGCCGGCTGGGCGGGGACGAGTTCGCCGTGGTCACCACGACCGGTGGCCCGGCGACGGCCGACCGCGCGGCGGCGCTCGGACGCCTGCTGCGCGCGACGCTCGCCGCACCGTTCCCGGTCGGGGGCATGGCGGTGCACGTCAACGCGAGCGTGGGCGTCACCTGGTGCTCCCCCGGCGCCGCCGGCAGCCCCCGCACCGCGCGGTCGGCGCTGCTGCGGCAGGCCGACGCCGCGATGTACGACGCCAAGCACACCGGCGACGGCTTCGTCGTCCACGACCGGGACCGGCACGCGGACAGCAGCGGGCACCTCGCCCTCGTCGAGGAGCTGCGCACGGCGCTGAGCCGGGGCGAGCTGGTGCTGCACCACCAGCCGCAGGTCGACGTCACCACCGGCCGCGCGGTGGGCGTGGAGTCACTGCTGCGGTGGCAGCACCCGCAGCGCGGCCTCCTCGGACCGGCCGAGTTCCTGCCGCTGGCCGAGGTGCACGGCCTGATGGGCGCGGTCACCGACGAGGTGCTCCGGCAGGCCGTCGCGCAGGCCGCTGCCTGGCACCGGGCCGGGCGCGAGCTGCGCGTGTCGGTGAACCTGTCGGCGAGCAACCTGCTGGACACCGCGCTGCCCGACCGGGTGGCCGCCCTGCTGCGGGCGCACGACGTCCCACCCGCGGCACTGGTGCTCGAGGTGACCGAGACGGTGCTGATGAGCGACGCCGAGCGCAGCCTCGCGGTGGTGCGGGCGCTCGCCGACCTGGGCGCCACCGTCAGCATCGACGACTTCGGCACCGGCTGGGCGTCGCTGACCTACCTCCGCCAGCTACCGGTCGGAGAGCTCAAGCTGGACCGGACCTTCACCGCCGAGCTGCTCACCGACCCCCGGGTCGCCTCGATCGTCGCCGGCACCGTCGACCTCGCACACCGGCTGGGCCTGCGGGTGGTCGCCGAGGGGGTCGAGGACCTGGCCACGCTGGGCCACCTGCGCGTGCTGCAGTGCGACGAGAGCCAGGGGTACCTGCACTCCCCGGCGCTGCCCGCCGACGAGCTGGAGGAGTGGTTGCGCGTGCGCGGCGCCCTGGTCCGCGCGCACAGCTGACGGGACGGCTGCGCCCGGTGGGGCGCCCGGGGTCGGTCGCGCCCGACACGACGCCCGACGCGCGCAGTTGCGGTGGACGATCGCCCTACCGTCCGTCCATGCGCGAGAACCGCCCTTCCCCGGCCACCTCCTCGACCGCCCGCCTGCACCAGCTCCGGCTGATCGCCGCCGCCCGGGTCAGCGCCTGCGGCCCGGCCACCCACCAGCAGGTCACCGACATCGTGCGGGTGACGGTGGACGAGGAGGTCGACACGACCACCTTCCGGGCGATCGTCGCCGACGTCTCCCCCCAGCGGGACTGAACCCACCCGGCGGGGACTGAGCCCTCCCGGCCGGGGGCTGAGCCCTCCCGGCCGGGGGGGGGGGGGGCGACGGACGAGTCGGCCTGTACGCCGGGTTCTGTCCCCGGGGGCCTCGCGGCACCCCGTTGGGCGGCCATCCATCTGGGCCTGCCGTTGCCGGCAGGCTCGAGCGGTCCACCCGCAGGCTCGGGCGGGCAGCCCTCGATCGCCTGCGCAGGACGGCGGCGGACCGCCGTCCCTTTCGACCTTGCTCCGGGTGGGGTTTACCGAGCCACACCGGTCACCCGGTGTGCGGTGGTCTCTTACACCGCCGTTTCACCCTTACCAGTGCGAGCACTGGCGGTCTGTTCTCTGTGGCACTGTCCCGCGGGTCACCCCGGGTCGCTGTTAACGACCACCCTGCCCTGTGGAGCCCGGACGTTCCTCGGCGGCAGGGTCTCCCCCACCGACGCGACCGCCCAGCCGACTCGTCCGTCGTGCCGGCACCCTACCCGCTGCTCAGCCCCAGTAGAGCCGGAAGCCCACCTGCCGGTCGCCGTCCTCGGTGAGCGTGGACATGTCGACCTGGCGGCGGGCCTGCTCCTCGACCGGGTCGTCCGACAGCGCCTCCAGGTACCGGCGGTGCTCGGTGAGCGAGGCGACGGCGGGCTCGACCCCGGCGGTGACGTCGACGACGTGCGGCGGCGGGTACCCGACCGCGTGCACCGCGACGTACTGCACGCCCGACCACGGGGTCTCGGTGACGTCGGGGAAGATCCACTCGTTGCCGGCGTCGGCGACCGCGTCGAGGACCGAGCGGGTGAGCGCCCGGTGGTCGGCGGAGTTCAGCGCGCCGGGCGTCACCTCCGGCGAGGTCCAGGTGTCCCCGCCGTGCATGGTCACCACCAGGTCCGGCCGGTGCCGGCGGATCGCGGCGGCGAGGTCCCGCCGCAGCCCCAGGTCGGCCACGAGCACGCCGTCGGCGTGGTCGAGGAACTCCACCACCGGGACGCCGACGACCGCCGCGGACCGGCGCTCCTCCTCCTCGCGCAGCGGCCCGGCCTCCGCGGGCGCGAGCCCGGCGATGCCGGCCTCACCCCGGGTGGCCAGCAGGTAGCGGACCTCCTTGCCCGCGGCGGTCCAGACCGCGACGGCCGCGGCGGGGCCGTACTCGATGTCGTCGGGGTGGGCGGCGACGACGAGGGCGCGCTGCCAGTCGTCGGGGAACGGAACGGCCATGGCGCCGAGTGTGCTCCGGCCGGTCCGGTCAGCGGCCGCGGGCCACCCGCAGCGCGGCCTGGACCATCGGCACCTGGAAGGGGATCCGCGCGGCGGCGACCGCCAGCTTCGCCGGGTGCCGACGAGTGGCCCGCAGCGTCTGGGCGTGCGCCGGCAGCACGCCGACGAGCAGCCCGACCGCAGCCCACCCCCCGGCGCGGCGCGTGGCCGGCAGCGCCAGCAGCGCCGCGGTGGCCAGCTCGACCACGCCGCTGCCGATCACCCACGGCCGCGCCGGGCCCAGCTCGGGCGGGATCATCCAGTCGTAGACCTGTGGCCGTACCAGGTGGAACACCCCGGTGCCGGTCATCCCGGCCGCCATCACCAGCGCGCGTGTCTGCTCCCGCATGGGGCGACAGTAGGCTCGCCGGTCGTGTCCGCCGTCGACCTGCTCATCGCCGCCGGGGTCGCCCTCCTCGCCGGTGGCATCAACTCCATCGCCGGCGGCGGGTCGCTGATCCTCTTCCCGGTGCTGGTCGCCCTGGGCCTGGGCACGGTCGCGGCCAACGTGACCAACTCGATCGCCCAGTGGCCCGGCTACATCGGCGGGGTGCTGGGCTTCCGCCGCGAGTACGCCGGGCAGCGGCGCCGGCTGATCGCGTTCGCCGTCGTCGCGGTGCTCGGCGGCACGGTCGGCTCGATCCTGCTGCTGACGCTGCCGTCGGAGGCCTTCGACACGATCGTCCCGGTGCTCGTGCTGCTGGCCAGCCTGCTGCTGGCCGCCCAGCCCCTGGTGACCACCCGGCTCAAGCGGCGGGAGACCGACCGGCGCACCGGTGACCCCGCGTGGCTCTACGTCGCGCTCTTCCTGGCCACCGTCTACGGCGGCTACTTCGGCGGCGCGCTGGGCGTGATCCTGGTCGGGGTGCTGGGGCTCGGCCTGGGCCGGCTGAAGCTCGCCAACGCGATGAAGAGCGCGATCGCCACGGTCACCGCCACGGTCACCGTCGTCGTCTTCGGGCTCTTCGGCCCGGTCTCCTGGGCCTACGTCGCGGTGTGCGCGCCGGCCAGCCTGGTCGGCGGGTTCCTCGGGGCGAAGGTCGCCACCCGCATCCCGACGACCCCGCTGCGGGTGCTCATCGTCGTCTTCGGCGTGGCCGTCTCGATCTACCTGTTCCTCCGCGGCTGACCGCCGTGGCCGCCTGGGCCGTCGTGCCCGCCGGGGTGTTCCTCACCGGCACGTTGGTGGCCGCGGCCGCCGACCACCGCCGGGTGCCACCGGCTGCGGTCGCCGTCCCCGGTGCCCTGCTGGTGGTGGCCGGCGCGCTCCCGGTCCCGGCCGCGGTCGACCGGCTCCGGGAGGTGGCGCCCACCGCAGGGTTCCTGGTGGTGGTGCTGCTGCTGGCCGCGCTCGCCGATCGGGAGGGGCTCTTCCGCTGGGCTGCCGCGGTCACCGCCCGACGGGCCGGGCGCTCGGCCGGCGGCCTGCTCTGGCGGGTCACGCTGCTGGCCACGGCGGTCACCGCCGTGCTCAGCCTGGACGCCACCGTGGTGCTGCTGACCCCGGTCGTCGTGGCCACCGCGGCACGGATGCGGGTACCGGTGGCGCCGCACGGCATGGTCGTGGGGCACCTGGCCAACTCGGCGTCGCTGCTGCTGCCGGTCTCCAACCTGACCAACCTGCTCGCCGTCGCGGCCACCGGGTTGTCGTTCGTGCACTTCACCGGGCTCATGGCCCTCCCCCAGCTGGCGGCCGTCGCGGTCGAGTACGGCCTGCTGCGGTGGCTGTTCCGCCGGGACCTGCGGGCCGTGGCCGGCGCACCGTCACCGGACGGCCCGGCGGTGCCGCGGCTGGCGCTCGCCGTCGTCGGGCTGACCGTGGCCGGGTTCGTCGCGGCGTCGCTGGCGGACCTGCCGCCGGTGCTCCCCGCGGTGGCCGGCGTCCTGGTGCTCGCCGTCCGGCAGCTGGCCACCCGGCGGACCCGCCCGGCGGAGCTCCTGGTGGCGGCCAACCTGCCGTTCGCGCTGTTCGTGCTGGGCCTGGCCGTGATCGTGGCCGCGCTGCAGCGGGCCGGGCTCGGCTCGCTGCTCACCGCGCTGCTGCCCGGCGGGGCGAGCCTGTCGGCGCTGCTGGCCGCGGCGGGGCTCGCGGCACTGCTGGCGAACCTGGTCAACAACCTGCCGGCGACACTGGCCCTGGTGCCGGTCGCGGCCGCCGCCGGCACCCCCACCGTGCTGGCGGTGCTGATCGGGTTGAACGTCGGCCCGAACCTGACCTACGCCGGTTCTCTGGCGAACCTGCTGTGGCGGCGGGTGCTGGGCGAGCACGCGCCGGCGGCCGCCCGGTTCAGCTCGGTCGGGCTGGTGACGGTGCCGCTGACCCTCGCCGCCGCCACGGCCGCACTCTGGCTGGCGCTGCAGATCTGACCCGCGCGCCTGCCGGTCGGGTCACTCGCCGCCGCGGCCGGGCTCGCCGATGGCGACCATCGCCTCCACTGCGCGGCGGGCGCGGGCGGCGACGTCGGGGCCGACGTCGACCGCACCCTCGCCGGTGCGCAGCGTGTGCAGCAGCTTGGCCGGGGTGATCATCTTCATGTAGCGGCAGGCCGCCTGGTCGTTCATCGGCAGGAACTCCGTGCCGCTGTTGACCGCGCGCAGCTGATGCAGGATGCCGAGCTCGGTGGCGACCAGCACCTGCGGGGCGCGGGTGGCGGCCGCGGCGTCGACCATGCCGCCGGTGGAGAGCACCCGGGTGCGGTCGGCGGGCAGGTCACCGTGGCTGACCAGGTCGAGGACGGAGGTGGTGCAGCCGCACTCGGGGTGCACCAGCACCTCCGCGTCGGGGTGGGCAGCGATCTGCGCGCGGACGTCGCTGGGGCTGATGCCGGCGTGCACGTGGCACTCCCCCGCCCAGATGCGGATGTTCTCGCGCCCGGTGACCCGCTTGACGTGCGCGCCGAGGAACTGGTCGGGGCAGAACAGGATCTCGGTGTCGGCCGGGATCGAGCGGACGACGTCGGCGGCGTTGGAGCTGGTGCAGCAGATGTCGGTCTCGGCCTTCACCGCCGCCGTGGTGTTCACGTAGCTGACGACGACGGCGCCCGGGTGCTCGGCCTTCCACTCGCGCAGCTGCGCGGCGGTGATCGAGTCGGCCAGCGAGCAGCCGGCCGCGTGGTCGGGCAGCAGCACGGTCTTCTCCGGCGAGAGGATCTTCGCCGTCTCGGCCATGAAGTGGACGCCGCAGAAGACGATCTCCCGGGCGTCGGTCTCGGCCGCCACCCGGGACAGGTAGAGCGAGTCGCCGGTGAAGTGGGCGACGTCCTGGATCTCGGGCACCTGGTAGTTGTGCGCCAGGACGACGGCGCCGCGCTCGTCGGCCAGCCGGCGCACCTCGGCGGCCCACGCCCCGTACTCGGCCGGGGACATGCTGCGGTCGCCGGTCAGGCCGGTGCGGTCAGGGGTGGTCAGGGTCACGCGGACTCCAGTGTCGTGCGGGCTCTCGCTACCGGGACGTACAACGGAACGGTCGGGCTCCGGCTTCCCGGTTCAGCTCAGGTGGCTGGTGTCGTTGACCAGCCGCACCGTCGTGCGGCCGTCGGAGGCCCAGGTGACCGTCGAGAGCGACGCGGCCTCGAGGAACACCCGGTGCACGATCTCGTCGCCCACGCCCAGCCCGGCGGCCAGCAGCAGCTTGATCGGGGTGACGTGGCTGACCAGCAGCACCGTCTTCCCGGCGTGCCGCTCGAGGATGCGGGCGCGCGCCCGGGCGACCCGCGCGGAGACGTCGGCGATCGACTCCCCGCCGGGCGGGCGGACGTCGGTGGCGCCGGACCAGCGGCGGTAGGCCAGCGGGCTCTTCTGGCGCGCCTCGTCGGCGGTCAGCCCCTCCCAGGCGCCGAAGTCCAGCTCGCGCAGGTCGGTGTCGACCTCCACCGGGACGCCCAGCACCGCGGCGGCGGCCTCGGCGGTCTGCCGGGTGCGCTGCAGCGGTGAGCTGACGATGACGTCGATGCCCCGGCCGGCGAGGTGGCGGGCCGCGGCCTCGGCGTCCGCGCGTCCGAGCTGGGACAACGGCAGGTCGCTGCTGCCGCTGTAACGACGTTCCGGGGTGTGCTCGGTGCGCCCGTGCCGCAGCAGGTGGGTGACCGTCGTGACGGTTGGGGTGGTCGAGGGCGGGTCGAGGACAGCTTCGGCCGGCTGCACGTCGTCCTCGACGACCACCGGCTCCGCGGCCAGGTCGCGGCGCACCGGCTTGCCGTCCATCGCGCTGTTGGCCAGCGCGTCGGCGGCGCCGTTCTGCGCCCGCGGCACCCAGGTGTAGCGGACCGGGCCCAGCTGGCGGGCGATGTCCCGGGCCTGGACGGCAAGCTTCTGCATGTCCGGGTGCTTGATCTTCCAGCGCCCGGACATCTGCTCGACGACCAGCTTGGAGTCCATCCGGACCTCGACGCTCGCCGTCGGGTCGAGGTCGAGGGCGGCCTGCAGCCCGGCGACCAGGCCCCCGTACTCGGCCACGTTGTTGGTGGCACGCCCGACCGACTCGGCGCGCTCGGCGAGCACCCGACCGGTCTCGGCGTCGCGGACGAGGGCGCCGTAGCCGGCCGGCCCCGGGTTGCCCCGCGACCCGCCGTCCGCCTCGATGATCAGCTTGCGCGAGGTCACAGCGTCATCCGTTCGGCTCCGGGCTCGTTCCGCTCCTCGGTCGCTGGCGCTCCCTGCGATGCTCGCTCGCCCGTCGTCGTCCTCACAGGCCGGACTCGGCAGTGCGGACCAGCACCCGGCCGCAGTTCTCGCAGCGGATCACCGTGTGCGGGTCGGCCTTGCGGTACCCGGCGAGCTCGGCACCGTAGAACTCGATCCGGCAGCCCTGGCAGCGGCGGGCCTTGAGCTCGGCCGCACCCGTGCTGCCGGTCTGCCCGGCGACCCGGTCGTAGAGCTTGAGCAGGTCGGCCGGGACGGTGGCGGCGATCTCGGCGCGCTTCGCGGTGTGCTGCTGCTCGCCCTCGGCGATCTGGGCCAGCGCGGCGTCGCGCGCCTCCTCGGCGCGCTCCTGCTCGGTGCGGGCCGCGGCCTCCGCGGCCTGCGCGGCGGCCAGCGCGCTGTCGGCGGCCTCCCGGCGCTCCATCAGCTCGAGCACCTGGTCCTCGAGGTCGCCCTGCCGGCGCTGCAGCGACTCCAGCTCGTGCTGCAGCCCGGTGATCTCCTTGGGCGTCGCGCCCCCGGAGTCGATCCGCTGCTGGTCGCGGTCGGCCCGCTGGCGCACGGTGTCGACGTCGCTCTCCAGCCGCTTCTGCTCGCGGTCCAGGTCGCGGACGCCGGTCTCGGCGCGGACGGCGTCGTCGGACGCGGTCCGCTGGGCCTCCAGCGCGGCCTCGACGGCGGCGAGCTCGGGAAGGGTCCGCCGGCGGTGGGCGAGTTGCGCGAGGGCGACGTCCTCCGCGGCGAGAGCCAGCAGCTTCTGCTGGTCGAAGTGGTCAGCCTGCACGCCATCAACCTACCGGGCTCGTCCGTGCTCGTCGGCCCCCGTGCAGGGTCCCACCGCGAGCCTGCGAGTGGTGGGGGGCACGGGGGCCCTTCGACTACCCGCGCCGTCCCGAGCCCCGGGACGGCGGCGGGTGGGTCAGCGATCGTCTGCCGGGTTCGGCACGTGCCAGGTCCACGGGTCGGTGCGGTGCTCGGAGACCGCGACCTGCACCCGGCCACCGAGGTCACGCGCCAGCAGCTCGCCGGCCACCGACAGCCACGGCCACTCCGAGGCGTAGTGCGCGACGTCGACCAGCGCCGGGCCGGGGGTCTCCAGCGCGTCGGACACCGCGTGGTGCTTCAGGTCGCTGGTCAGGAGGACGTCGGCGCCGGCGGCGGTCGCCGCACCCAGCAGCGACCCGCCGCTGCCGCCGCAGACGGCGACGGTGCGCACCGGACGGTCGGGGTCACCGGCGACCCGGACCCCGCCCGGCGTGGCCGGCAGCACCCGGGCGACCCGCTCGGCGAACTGGCGGAGCGTGATCGGCTCGGCCAGCTCGCCGACCCGGCCGAGACCTGCCCGGGAGGGCGTCGCCGAGTTCTCGAAGAAGGCGTAGCCCGGGTCCTCGTAGGGGTGCCACTCCTGGAGCGCGCGCAGCACGTCCGCCCGGCGGTCCCGCGGTACGACCATCTCCAGGCGGGCCTCGGCGACCCGTTCCAGCCGGCCCTGCGAGCCGATCGCCGGGTGCGCCTCCCCACCGGGGATGAAGGAGCCGGTGCCGGTGGTCTGCCAGACGCAGCGGGTGTAGTCGCCCATCACCCCGGCGCCGGCCGCGGACAGCGCGTCGGCCAGCCGGTCGGCGCCGGCCACCGGGACGAAGGCGACCAGGGTGTCGGTCCGGGGAGCGCCCACCGCCTCCAGCGGGCGGGTGTCGGCCAACCCGAGCGCCGCGGCCAGGGCGTCGCTGACCCCGTGGTCGGCGGCGCGGTCCGCGTTGGTGTGCGCGGCGAACAGCCCGATGCCGGCGCGGATCAGCCGGTGCACCAGCCGGCCCTTGGCGTCGTCGGCCGGGACGCCGTGCACCGGGGTCAGCAGCAGCGGGTGGTGGGTCACCACCAGGTCGGCGCCGGTGGCGATCGCCTCGTCGACCACGGCCGCGGTCGGGTCGACGGCGAACAGCACCGAGCGGACGGTCTCCGCGGGGTCGCCGC
This sequence comes from Modestobacter roseus, assembly GCF_007994135.1. Lineage (NCBI taxonomy): Bacteria > Bacillati > Actinomycetota > Actinomycetes > Geodermatophilales > Geodermatophilaceae > Modestobacter > Modestobacter roseus. Next base: position 769,149 of record NZ_VLKF01000001.1, on the reverse strand, counting down.
ACACCAGGCCGACGGCGTCCCAGCTCTCGGCCAGCGCCGGGTCGTAGCGGGACTCGAGGGCCGCCACCACCTCGGCCAGCGGTGCCCCGGGCAGCGGCAGCTGTCGGATCGTCGTCTCGTCGTCACCCACCGGCATGGCCACGGTCTCGGACTGTAGGTCAGCCCGCGCGCGGCGGCCTGTTGTGCGCGACGTATCGAGGGTGTGACGTCCCTCGGAGGTGGTGGTCATCGTGCGGCGTTCGTGCGCCGGGCCCGGTCCGGATGCACCGGGAGCGGTCCGCGCCGCAGGAGGGCCGGGCTCACCGGCGGAGCAGCACGGGGCCGGCGCCGATCGGCGTGCGGAACAGGACGTAGGGGAAGCGGCGCAGGTCGGTACCGCCGCTGTAACGGGACTGGCGGTGCAGCTGGTTGGCGGTGACGTAGAGGTGGCCGTCGGTGGCGACGGACATGGTGTCGGGCCACAGCAGCCGCGGGTCGTGCACGACGGTCTCCATCGTCCCGTCAGGCCGGCGGCGCACGATCGCGTTCTGCTCGCCGGCGGTGGCGTAGAGATTGCCGGCGTCATCGGTCTCCAGGCCGTCGCCGGCGCAGCCCTTGTCGCCCTCGTCGACGACGGTGGCGGCGACCGCCGCGTCGTCCTGCGCGCGGTCGACCAGCGCGTCGGTGGCGACGCTGTACCAGTGCCGCGACGCCAGCGGGCAGTACCAGAGCCGGGCGCCGTCGGCGGAGATGGCGATGCCGTCGGCGCCCATCGCAACCGGCTGGGGCTGGGCGTCGGGCTCGGGCTGCTCCAGGAACGGCCGGCCCTCGACCATGAGGAGCAGCTCCGGGGGCACCTGCGCCTTGGTCGAGGGGTGGTCGCGCAGCCGCCGCCAGACCTCGCCACTGGCCAGGTCGACCACGATGATCGCGTTCTCCCCGGAGTCGGCCGAGTCGGTGATGTAGGCGATGCCGGCCTCGCCGCGACGCAGGTCGAACCGGACGTCGTTGAGGTAGGTGGTCTCCAGCGCGACCTCGCGCGGGAAGACGATGGTCTGCACGACGGTGTCGGTGGCGAGGTCGACGCAGACCAGCTTGGGCCCGCCGACCTGGGTGGGCTGGAACAGCGGTGAGCCGGTGTCGAGCACCCACAGCCGGTCGGCGGGGTCGACGACGATGCTCTGCACGCTGACGAAGGCCCCGCGGTCGTCGTCGCCGGACGGGTCGTTCCACGCCTGGTCGGGGAAGGCCACGACCTGCCCGTCACGGATCTCGGCCACGGTGGCCGGCACGTCGTCGCCCCACTTCGGGAAGTTCACGAACACCCGGCCGGTGTGCGACACGGAGACGCCGGTCGGCATCGGCCCGTCGGTGAACTGGTGCACCACCTCGAGCTCGCCCAGCGTCCGGTCGGTCTGCAGGTCCGCGGTGTTCGCCGTCATGGGACCTGTTGTGCCCCGCCCACCCTCCGCTGCAACGTCAGGTGAGCAGTCGCACCATCGACGTCCCGCCCGAGCGATGTGCGCCCACTGCCCAGAACGGTCGCCATCCGGGCACCCACCGCACAGTGCTCCCGCGCTCCGCACGGGGCTCGGCGACGCGGCTCAGGTGAGCAGCGGGGCGGCGTCCTCGTCGGCGGTGAACGCCGCCCACAGCGCCGCGTAGGCGCCGCCGGCGGCCAGCAGCTCGTCGTGCGTGCCCACCTCGACGATCCGCCCGCCGTCCAGCACCGCCACCCGGTCCGCGCGCGCCGCCGTCGTCAGCCGGTGGGCCACCACCAGCGTCGTCCGCCGGCGCGCGACGGCATCGGCCGCGCGGGTGACCGCCGCCTCGGTGGCCAGGTCCAGCGAGGCGGTGGCCTCGTCGAGCAGCAGGACGTCGGGGTCGACCAGCTCGGCCCGGGCCAGCGCGATCAGCTGCCGCTGCCCGGCCGACAGCGACCGCCCACGCTCCCCCACCCGGGTGCGGTAGCCCTGCGGCAGCGTCGCCACCATCTCGTGCGCGCCGACCGCGCGGGCCGCCGCCTCCACCTCCGCGTCGGTGGCGTCGGGCCTGCCGTACGCGATCGCGTCGCGCACCGTGCCGGAGAACAGGTACGCCTCCTGCGGGACGACGCCCAGCCGCGCGCGGTACTGCAGCAGGTCGAGGTCCCGCAGGTCGTCGCCGTCGACGCACACCGCCCCGGACGTCGGGTCGTAGAACCGCGCGACCAGCTTGACCACCGTCGACTTCCCCGCCCCGGTCTCCCCCACCAGCGCCACCGTCTCCCCCGGCGCCACGGTCAGCGAGACCTCACGGAGCGCAGGGGTCGGGGCCCCGCGGTAGGCGAACGTGACGTCGGCCAGCCGCACCTCCCCGCGCAGCCGGCCCACCGGCCGCGGGTCGGCCGCCGCGGGGGTGGACGTCGGGGTGCGCAGCAGGTCGCGCAGCCGGCGCAGCCCGACCGAGGCCTGCTGGTAGCTGTCGAACACCTGCGACAGCGACTGCACCGGGGAGAAGAAGGTGTTCACGTACAGCACGAAGGCGATGAGCACGCCGGGGGTGATGGAACCCGCCGTCAGCCGCGCCGCGCCCACCGCGAGCACCGCGGCGGCGGCCACCTCGGAGAGGAACTCGACGAACGGGAAGTAGGTGGCGATGTAGCGCTGCGCCCGCAGCCGGACGTCGCGGTACTCCTGTGCCCGCTCCCGGAAGACCGCCGTGGAGTGGCCCTCGCGGGCGAACACCTGGGTGACCCGCAGCCCCGCGACGTCCTCCTGCAGCCGGGCGTTGACGGCGCTGACCCGCTCGCGGGCCTCGGTGTAGGCCGGCACCGACCGGGACCTGAACCACACCGTGGCGACCACCAGCACCGGCAGCGAGGCCACCAGCACCAGCGCCAGCTCGACGTCGAACCAGAACAGCGCGACCAGCACCCCGACCAGCGTGAGCACGCTGATCAGCGCGGTGGTGAGGCCGTTCTGCAGGAACGCCGACAGCGCGTCGACGTCGGTGGTCATCCGGGTCATGATCCGGCCGCCGAGCTCGCGCTCGTAGTAGTCCAGCCCGAGCCGCTGCAGCTGGGCGAAGGTCTTCACCCGCAGCGTGTAGAGCAGCCGCTCGCCGGTGCGGCCGGTCAGCCAGGCCGCGCCCCGGGCGGCGACGACGTCGGCCAGCACGACGGCGAGCGAGATGCCGGCGATGCCCAGCAGCAGCGGCAGCGAGCCGGCGGTGATCCCGTCGTCGACGCCCTCCCGCACCAGCGCCGGGACGGCGAGCTGCGCGCCGGTGTCCAGGGCCACCAGCACGAGCGCACCGGCGAGCACCCAGCGGAACGGGCGCAGCAGCCCACGGAGGGTGAAGTCCGGTTCGGGCGCCCGGGCCCGCCCGGCGGGGACGTCGGGCTCGTCGCTGGTCGGCGGCAGCCGGCGCACCAGCTCCTTGAGCTGGGTGGTCGGCGCCGCGGCGGCCATCGCCGAGCCCCGCCCGCCGATGGAGCTCGCCGCGGCGCGCAGCGGGCCGTCGTCCTCGGCGGCCGGCGCCACGTCGGGCCAGGTCGCCCGGGTGACCCCGCCCACCGGCGCCGGCTCGAGCTCGGGCAGGTCGTCGGCCGACCCGGACAGCAGCGCGCGGAACAGCGGGGAGCGCTCCTCCAGCTCCGCCACCGTGCCGACGTCGGCCACCCGGCCGGCGTCGAGCACCGCGACCCGGTCGGCCAGCGCCAGCGTCGACCGGCGGTGCGCCACCAGCAGCGTCGTCCGGCCCTGCACGGCGGTGCGCAGCGCGGCGTGGATCCGCGCCTCCACCGCCGCGTCGACCGCGGAGGTGGCGTCGTCGAGCACCAGCACCCGCGGGTCGGGCAGCAGCGCCCGGGCCAGCGCGATCCGCTGCCGCTGCCCGCCGGAGAGGGTGAGCCCCTGCTCGCCGACGACGGTGTCGTAGCCGTGCGGCAGCGCCGCGATGAACCCGTCGGCCTGCGCCGCCCGGGCGGCGGCGCGGACCTCGGCGTCGGTGGCGTCCGGCCGGCCGAACGCGATGTTGGCGCGCACCGTGTCGGAGAACAGGAAGCTGTCCTCGAAGACCACGCCCAGCGCCGCCCGCAGTGCGGTGGTGTCCAGCTCGCGGACGTCGACCCCGCCCACGCGCACCGCGCCCGCGTCGACGTCGTAGAAGCGCGGCAGCAGGCTGACCACGCTGGACTTCCCCGACCCCGAGCTGCCCACCAGGGCCAGGGTCTCCCCCGGCTCGATCCGCAGCGACACCCCGGCCAGCACCGGCCGGTCGCGGTCGTGGCCGAAGGTGACCTCGTCCAGCTCGACGGTCAGCGGCCCGCCGGGCAGCGGCGTCGATCCGCTGACCAGCGTCGGGTGGGTGTCGATGACCTCCAGCACCCGCTCCACCCCGGCCCGGGCCTGCTGCCCGATGGTGAGCACCGCGGCCAGCTGCCGCACCGGGGAGACCAGCACCGCCAGGTAGGTGGCGAAGGCCAGGAACGTGCCCAGGCTGATCGAGCCGCGCAGCGCCAGCCAGCCGCCCAGCGCCAGCACCCCGACCTGGCCGAGGGCGGGCACCGCCTGCAGCAGCGGGTTGTAGCGGGCGGTGAAGCGCACCACCCGCATCCGCGCCCCGAACAACGTGCGCGCACCGCCGTCGACCCGGTCGAGCTCGCGGTCCTCCTGGCCGAAGCCCTTCACCACCCGGACGCCGGAGACCGCGGCCTCCACGTCGCCGGCCAGCACCCCGGCCTGCTGCTGCGCGGCCCAGTTGGCCGGGAAGAGGTCACGGCGGGACCGCAGCGCCAGCCACCACAGCGCCGGCCCGACGGCCAGGGCGACCACCGTGAGCAGCGGGGAGAGCCAGGCCATCACGCCGAGGGAGACGACGAACAGCAGCGCGTTGCCGGTCAGGTTGGGCAGGAACGCCAGCAGCCCCTGCACCAGCGTGATGTCGCTGATCGACCGGCTGACCGCCTGCCCGGTCTGCAGCCGGTCCTGGCCGGGGCCGTCGAGCCGGGCCAGCGCGGTGTGCACGTCGCTGCGCAGGTCCATCTGCACGTCCAGCGAGAGCCGGCCGGCGAGGTAGCGGCGGACGAACCCGGCCGCGAAGCGCAGCGCCCCGGCCACCACCAGGGCCACGACGAACGGGGTGACGTCCACGGCACCGCCGTCCTCGGCGCCGGCGACCACCCGGTCGACGACCTCCCGGGTGAGCAGCGGCACCAGCGCGGCGATCACCGAACCGGCCAGCGCCGCGGCGAAGGCGCCGACCAGGTCACGGCGGTGGCGCAGGCAGTAGCCGGTCAGCCGGCGCAGCCAGCCACCGGCGGAGCGCTGCTCGGTGCCGGGAGGACGCGTCACGAGGCGGATCCGGGGCGCGGCACGGCGTCCAGTGTGCGACGCCGTGCCGCAGCGCGCCGCTGGCGGGTGGCAGGGTTGGGTCGTGGCGGACAGGGGCTTGCGGGCGCCGGCGTGGCTCGAGGAGCTCGTGCACACCAACCGCCCTTCCGTCCCGTGGCGCGACGTCGTCCGCTTCGGGCTCGTCGTGCCCGCCCCGCTCGCCGTCGCGCTGGCCCTCGGGGGGACGACGGGGGGCGCGCTGGGCGGAGGGGTCTTCGGCACCATGGGCGCCCTGGCGGCCACGCTCGCCCCGCAGCAGGGGCCGCTGCGCATCCGCCTTCGCCGCGTCGCGGCCGCATCGCTGCTCGGCGGGCTGGGCCTGGTGGTCGGGCACGCACTGACCGGCGGCGGCTGGGCACCGGTGCTGCTGCTCGCCACGGTCTCCGCGCTGGCGGCGCTGATCAGCGCGGTCAGCGCACCGCTGTCGCTCGGTGCGCTGCAGCTGCTCGTCTACACGGCCATCTCCTCCGGTCTGCAGACCCCCCTGCCGCTCGCCGGGGAGGTCGGCTGGTTCCTGGCCGGCGCCGCGCTGGGCACCCTCGCCGTGCTGCTGCAGGCCCGCACCGAGCACGACGACCCCGACCGGGCCGCGGTCGGCGCGGTGTTCACCCGGGTGGCCGAGCTGCTGGAGGCGGTCGGCACCGAGGGGGCCGAGGAGGCCCGGCGGGCGCTGACCCTGGCGCTGAACACCGGCTACGACCGGGTGATCCACGCCCGCAGCCGCGCGGCCGGGCGCAGCGCCGAGCTCGGCGAGCTGGCCGGGGTGCTGAACTCGGCCGCGCCGCTGGTCGAGGCGGCGGTCGCCAGCGCCCGCACCGGCGTCGCCGCCGACTCCCGGGACATCGGCGCCGCCCGCGCCCTGGCCACCGCCGTGACCGAGCGCCGCCCGCTCGCCGGGGAGCGCCCGCCGCCGGTGGAGGACGGGCCCTCGCAGCGACGCGCCGTCCGCCACGGGATCCGGCTGGCGTGGAACGTGGTGGGCGACCCGGAGGAGCGCGCCTCGGCCGCCGTCCCCCGCCCGCAGGTCGACCGCCGGGCCCGCGCCCGCGACCTGGTCGACCGCACGGTGGGCGACGCCGACTCCCGTTCCTTCGTCGTCCGGCTGACGCTGTGCATGACCGTCGCCGAGATCGCCCGCCAGACGCTGCCGGTCGAGCGCCCCTACTGGGTGCTGCTCACCGTGGCGATCGTCCTGAAGCCCGACTACGGGTCGGTGTTCACCCGGGCCGTGCACCGCGGCGCCGGCACGCTGCTCGGCGTCCTGATCGGCTCGCTGCTGCTGATGGTCGTCTCGCGGGACGCCTGGATCCTGCTCCCCCTGGCCGTGTCGGCGGCGGCGCTGCCCTGGGCGCGCAGCGGCAGCTTCGGGCTGTTCTCGGTCTTCCAGACCCCGCTGATCATCCTGCTGCTGGACCTGGCCACCCCGGCCGGCGCCGGTCTGGTCGGCGCCCGGCTGGTCGACACGCTCATCGGCTGCGCGATCGTGCTGGTGTTCGGCTACCTGCTGTGGCCGCAGACCTGGCGGGCGCCGCTGGACGACGCGCTGCGCGCCGCGATCCTCGCGCTGGAACGCTTCGTCGACGCGGCGTTCACCGGCAGCCCGGAGGCCACCCGCCGGGCTCGCCGGGCCAGCTACCGGGCGCTGGCCGAGCTGCAGACGCAGCTGCAGCGGCGGCTGGCCGAGCCACCGCCGGTGAGCACCCGCGCCGCCGCCTGGTACCCGGTCATCGTGCAGCTGGAGCGGACCTCCGACGCGGTCACCGAGGCGGTGATCGAGCTGCGCGCGGGTGAGCCGGTGCCCGAGACCGGCCAGGTCGCCGTGCTGTGCAAGGCGATCCGGGAGCTCGAACAGGACCTCCGCGCGCACCGCCTCCCCGACGACGCGGAGGTGCACGCCGAGGGGGTGCTGGCGCTGGTGGCCCGGGAGGTCGACGCCGCCCGCCGGCTGGTCCGGGAGACCACGCCGGGCCGGTGGGCCGGGGTCCGCGGCGACGACGACTGATCGGGGCACCGCTCAGCGCGGCGCGGGGACCGCCGTCCGGGCCAGCAGCGCCTCGACCGCCGCGGGCGGCAGCGGGCGGTGCAGCAGGAAGCCCTGCGCGTGGTCGCAGCCCTCGGCCCGCAGCCGGTCCAGCTGACCGGGCTCCTCGACGCCCTCGGCGACGACGGTCAGCCCGAAGGTGTGCGCCGCGCGGATCATCAGCGCGACGAGCTCGCTCGCGCCGGGGTCGGTCGAGGCGACGAAGCTGCGGTCGATCTTGAGCGTGTCGACCGGCATGTGCCGCAGCTGGCCGATGGAGGTGTAGCCGGTGCCGAAGTCGTCGATCGCGATCGCGGTGCCCATCGCCCGCAACGCCACCAGGTGCTCGATGGCCACCAGGTCGTCGACCAGCACCGTCTCGGTCACCTCGAGCACCAGCAGGTGCGCGGGCAGCCCGGACGCGGCCAGGGCGTCGGCGACGTCGGTGACCACCTGCCGGTCGGCCAGGTGCCGGCCGGAGACGTTCACCGCCACCGTCGGCTCCGGGTGCCCCGGGGGCAGCGGCACGCTGCCCCGCCAGGCGGCCAGTTGCCGGGTGGCCTCGTGCAGCACCCAGCGGTCCAGGTCGCAGATCAGTCGCGAGCCCTCGGCCGCCGGGACGAAGACGTCCGGGGGCACCATGCCGACTCCCGGGCGGTCCCAGCGCACCAGCGCCTCGAAGCCGGTGAGCTGCCCGGTGCGGGCGTCGACCACCGGCTGGTAGTGCAGCAGCATCTCCCCGGCGGCCAGGCCCGCGGCGACCGCGGCCTCCAGCTCGGCCCGATCGGCGAGCTGCGCGCGCAGCGTCTCGTCGAACACCTCGGCCCGGCCGCGGCCGTGCCGCTTGGCGCGGTAGGCGGCCGCGTCGGCCTCGGCGAAGAGCACGTCGGCGTCGGTGGCGGCGTCCCGGCCGACCGCGACACCGATGCTCGCCCCCACCCGCAGCTGGTGACCGCCGACCGCGATCGGCCGGCTGACCTCCGCGATCAGCCGCTCGGCGAGCTCCAGCAGGTCGCGCTCGGCCGCCACCGGCTCGACCAGGACGACGAACTCGTCCCCGCCCAGGCGGCAGACGACGTCCCCCGAGCGGACCGCGGACTCCAGCCGTCCGGCGACGGCGCGCAGCACCTCGTCGCCGCAGGCGTGCCCGTGCGTGTCGTTGACCGCCTTGAACCCGTCGAGGTCGACGAAGAGCAGCCCGGTCATCGCGCCGGAGCGGCGGGCGCGGAAGAGCGCCGACTCGGTCAGCTGCCTCGCCTGCGCCCGGTTGGGCAGCTCGGTGAGCGGGTCGTGGGCGGCGCGGTGGGCCAGCGCCGACTGCAGCTCCTCCCGCTGGCGCACCGAGCTGACGATCTGGCGGACCGAGGCGTGCACGACCTCGCCCAGCGGACCGGGGAGCGGCTCGGCGAGCAGGGCGTTGTCCAGGTCGCCCCGGGCGACGGCGCGGGCCTGCTCCTGCACGCGCCGGAGGCTGGCCACCGCGGAGGCCAGCGCGGCCGAGACGGTGCGCACCTCCCGGGGACCGGCGACCTCGACCTGCACGAGCGCACCGTCGCTGACGTGGCCGGCCTGCCCGGCGAGCACCCGCAGCGCGCGGGCCACCGCCCGGCCGACGACGAGCACGCTCAGCAGCGACAGCAGGACCACGAGCACGGCGCCCACCAGCGTGCGGTTGCGCCGGTCCACCGCCTGGTCCCGGTCGGCCGCGGCCGAGGCCCGGGCGCTGTCCGCAGCGGTGTGCACCAGCCCGCTCAGCAGCGCGTCGCGCTCGCCGCTCTGCTGCAGCAGCGACAGCATCCGGGAGACGTCGGGAGACGTCGGCCGGCCCCCACCGGGTGCCGGTCCGAGCAGCTGGTCCAGCGTCCTCGACACCTCGACGCCGCGCGCGCCCTCCCAGGCCGTCCGCAGCGACGTCTGGGACAGCTCCTGCATCTGCTCCAGCGCGTCGCTGTAGGCCAGCCAGCCGGTCTCCCAGGCCAGCTGGGAGCCGATCAACGTGCCCGTGCCGCCGAAGACGGCGCCCAGGTAGAGCGGTGTCTGCCGGCTGGCGGCGGTGGCCAGCTGGGCCACCACCTGCACGTCCTGGATGGCGCGCTGGGTCCGGGGTGGCAGCCCCTCGGCGGTGGCCGCCGCGGCCACCGCCCGCTGGGTGTGCACCAGGTCGTTGGAGATGGCGAGGTAGCCCAGGTAGATGCCCTCGACGGAGACGGCGAAGGTGTCGGCCCGATCCCGCAACGTGCTCAGCTGGGCGCGCGCCCGGACGGCCGCGTCGGCCCCGTAGGTGCCGCGGGCGGTCTGCGCGAGCGCCTCGTCGGTGGTCGCCCGTGCGGTCTGCAGCGTCGCCTGCACCATGGCTCGCTGCTGCGCCAGGACGGCGACCGGCAGCCCCAGGTCGGTGGCGGTGGCGGGCCGGTCGATGACCGCGAGCGCCAGGGTCGGCAGGATCTCCTGCTCCACGCTGCTGCGGGCGGTGTCCAGGTGCGCCAGCGCCCCGACCGCCGCCTCCGCACGGGTCGCGCTGGCCGCCTCGGCGATGCTGGACCGGGTCGTCGCCGCGGTCAGCACCGCGACCCCGACCAGCGGTACGGCGACCAGCGCGCTCAGGTGCACCCACAGCGGGACGCCGCGGCCGGCGCCCGGGCGGGGGCGGCGTCGCGTCGTCGTCGGTCTGCGCAGCACGTGAGCCACATCGGCTGTGCCGCAGGTCGCATTGAGCACAGCCACCCCGACGGAGTGACGAACTGGTTCCGGAAGGACCGGTGGGCGCGGCAGGGATCGAACCTGCGACCGCTCGCTTGTAAGGCGAGAGCTCTCCCGCTGAGCTACGCGCCCGTGCGGCCAGGGTAGCGGGAGGTCACCCTCCCGCCCCCGCCACTCGCGAGCTCGCAGCGGGCCCTGCACGCGGGCCGTTCACCGGCCGCCGGGATCAGGAGGCGAGCCGGACGACCGCGTCCTTCCACCCCGACTGGGCCCGCGCGTCACCGGGCTGGTTGACCTCGGTGAAGGCGACCACGCCGTCGGCGTCGACCAGGAACGTGCCGCGCAGCGCCATGCCGGCCCGCTCGTTGAACACCCCGTAGGCCTGCGCGGTCGCCCCGTGCGGCCAGAAGTCCGACAGCAGCGGGAACTGCAGGCGCTCCTTCTCGCGGAACGCCTTGAGGCTGAACACGGGGTCGGTGGAGATCGCCACGACCCGGACGCCGGCCGCGCTGTAGGTGGCGAGGTCGTCGCGCAGCTGGCAGAGCTCGCCGGTGCAGGTGCCGGAGAACGCGAAGGGGTAGAAGACCACCAGCACCGGCGAGCCGCGCAGCCCGTTCAGCGAGACCGGCTGCCTGTCCTGGTCGGGCAGGCTGAACTCGGGCGCGACGTCGCCGACGGAGAGGCTCATGAGCCCGATCGTGCCGCAGCGGCCGACGTGCTGGAACGGCCCCCTCGCAGGGGCCCACCGCGAGCCCGAGAGCGGTGGGGGGCGAGGGGGTCCTTCCTCAGCGGCGGGGCTGGCGGGCCGCCTTGGGCGTGACCAGGCGGATGCCCGACCACTCCTTGGCCGCGGAGATGCTCGAGGTCTGCTGCAGCCCCGCCGTCGGCGCCGCCTCGGTGACGTCGCCGGGCTCGACGTGGCCGGGACGCCCGGACTTCGGCACCAGCAGCCACACCACGCCGTCGTCGGCCAGCGCGGCGATGGAGTCGACGAGGGCGTCGATCAGGTCGCCGTCCTCCTCCCGCCACCACAGCAGGACGACGTCGGCCACCTCGTCGGAGTCCTCGTCGACCATCTCGCTGCCCGAGAGCTCCTCGACGGAGTCGCGCAGTTGGTCGTCGACGTCCTCGTCCCAGCCGAGCTCTTGCACGACCATGCCCGGCTTGATCCCCAGCCGGGCAGCCATGCTGGTGCTGCCCGAGTCGACGCTCATCCCTGCTCGTCCTCCATGTGTCCCAGTAGATCGGTTCCGGCGGTCCTGCGCACGATCACACACCCCGCGCGGTGCCGGTGGACCGACAGTCTGCTGGTTCGGAGGCCCTCAGCGATACCCGACCGGCTCATCGGGTGGCCGGCCCGACGTCCCGACCGCCTCCGGGAGCGCACCGCGGCGGGCCCGCGGAGCCCCCGGATCCCGTTCTGCAGGACGCCACGGGCGGGCCGCGTGACGCGCGCTACCCCGGCAGGGGACGATGTGCCCATGAGCGCACCGCAGCAGTCGGACGGAGACCCCGCCCGCACCACCGGCACCCCTCGCGCGGTCATCACCGACGGGCGGGCCAGCCAACTCCCGGACACCGACCCGGACGAGACCTCCGAGTGGTTGGAGTCCCTCGACGCGGTCGTCGACCACGCCGGTCGCAACCGGGCCCGTTACCTCATGCTCCGGATGCTCGAGCGCAGCCGTGAGCAGCAGGTCGGCGTCCCCGCGCTCCGCAGCACCGACTACATCAACACGATCCCGCCGGAGCAGGAGCCGTGGTTCCCCGGCGACCTGGAGGCCGAGCGGAAGATCCGCCACGCCATCCGCTGGAACGCCGCGATCATGGTGCACCGCGCGCAGCGGCCGGGGATCGGCGTCGGCGGCCACATCTCGTCCTACGCGTCGTCGGCGATGCTCTACGAGGTCGGCTTCAACCACTTCTTCCGCGGCAAGGACCACCCCGGCGGCGGCGACCAGATCTACTTCCAGGGCCACGCCTCCCCCGGCATCTACGCCCGCGCCTACCTCGAGGGCCGGCTGACCGAGCACCAGCTCGACGGGTTCCGCCAGGAGACCAGCCACCCCGGCGGCGGGCTGTCGTCCTACCCGCACCCGCGGCTGATGCCGGACTTCTGGGAGTTCCCCACCGTCTCCATGGGCCTGGGCCCGATGAACGCGATCTACCAGGCGCGGTTCAACCGCTACCTGCACAACCGCGGCATCGCCGACACCAGCGACCAGCACGTGTGGGCCTTCCTCGGCGACGGCGAGACCGACGAGCCGGAGTCGCTCGGCCCGATCGGGCTGGCCGCCCGTGAGGAGCTGGACAACCTCACCTTCGTCATCAACTGCAACCTGCAGCGCCTCGACGGCCCGGTGCGCGGCAACGGCAAGGTCATCCAGGAGCTGGAGTCGTTCTTCCGCGGCGCCGGCTGGAACGTCGTCAAGGTCGTGTGGGGCAGCGGCTGGGACAAGCTGCTGGCCGCCGACCGCGAGGGCGCGCTGGTCAACCTGATGAACCAGACGCCGGACGGCGACTACCAGACCTACAAGGCCGAGGACGGCGCCTACGTCCGCGAGTACTTCTTCGGCCGCGACCCGCGCACCCGCAAGCTGGTCGAGGGCATGACCGACCAGGAGGTCTGGGACCTCGCCCGCGGTGGGCACGACTACCGCAAGGTCTACGCCGCCTACAAGGCCGCCACCGAGCACAAGGGCCAGCCGACGGTCATCCTCGCCAAGACCATCAAGGGCTGGACCCTGGGCAGCCACTTCGAGGGCCGCAACTCCACGCACCAGATGAAGAAGCTCACCGCCGAGGACCTGGTGGGCTTCCGCGACCGGCTGGAGATCCCGATCCCGGACGAGCAGCTGGACAAGACGCTGCCGCCCTACTACAGGCCCGACCCCGACTCCCCCGAGATGCAGTACATGCTCGAGCGGCGCCGGCAGCTCGGTGGGTCGGTGCCGCGGCGCCGGTCGGAGCACAAGCCGCTGAAGACCCCCGAGGACAAGGCCTTCGACGTCCTCAAGCGCGGCTCGGGCAAGCAGGAGGTGGCCACCACCATGGCCTTCGTCCGGCTGCTCAAGGAGCTGATCAAGGACAAGGAGCTCGGCCCGCGCTTCGTGCCGGTCATCCCCGACGAGGCCCGCACCTTCGGGATGGACTCGCTCTTCCCGACGCAGAAGATCTACAACCCCAACGGGCAGAACTACACCTCGGTCGACCGCGAGCTGATGCTGGCCTACAAGGAGTCCGAGCAGGGGCAGATCCTGCACGAGGGGATCAACGAGGCCGGCTCCACGGCGTCGTTCATCGCCGCGGGCACCTCCTACGCCACGCACGGCGAGGCGATGATCCCGATCTACATCTTCTACTCGATGTTCGGGTTCCAGCGCACCGGCGACTCCATCTGGGCGGCCGCCGACCAGATGACCCGTGGCTTCCTGCTCGGCGCCACCGCCGGGCGGACGACGCTCAACGGCGAGGGCCTGCAGCACGAGGACGGGCACTCGCTGCTGCTGGCCGCGACCAACCCCGCCGTCGTCACCTACGACCCCGCCTTCTCCTACGAGGTAGGGCACATCACCAAGGACGCCCTGGCCCGGATGTACGGCACCGACCCGGGCGCCCCGCTGGGTGGGCACCGCGACCCGAACGTCATGTACTACCTGACGATCTACAACGAGCCCTACCAGCAGCCGGCCGAGCCCGAGGACCTGGACGTCACCGGTCTGCTGGCCGGCATGTACCGCTGCTCGGAGGGCACCGGGTCGGGGAAGAAGGCCCAGGTGCTGGCGTCGGGTGTCGCGGTGCCCTGGGCGCTGCGGGCGCAGCAGCTGCTGGCCGACGACTGGGGGGTGTCGGCCGACGTGTGGTCGGTGACCTCCTGGACGGAGCTGCGGCGCGACGCCGTGGAGGCCGACGAGTGGAACCTGCTGCACCCGGCCGAGGAGCCGAGGGTGCCGTTCGTGACCCGGCAGCTGGCCGACGCCCCCGGGCCGGTCGTGGCGGTCTCGGACTGGATGAAGGCGGTGCCCGACCTGATCGCGCCGTTCGTCCCCGGCGGCCTGGCCTCGCTGGGCACCGACGGGTTCGGCCTGTCCGACACCCGCCCGGCGCTGCGCCGGCACTTCCAGGTCGACGCCGAGTCGATCGTCGTCCGCACGCTGGCCTCGCTGGCGCAGCGCGGCGAGATCGAGCGCGACGTCGTCCGGCAGGCCGTCGAGAAGTACCAGATCGGCGATGAGACGAAGGCGCCCGCCGAGGAGCGGACGGACGAGAGCCCGGCCACCTGAGCACTATGTCCACGCCCCCTGGGGGTTCGATCAGGTGACCTGATTCAAAGGCGTCCCCCCGCACCAACATCGGTGCGGGGGGACGCCTTTTGGCGCAGGGGGACGACGTGCAGGCGGATGACGGATGTAGCGCCCAGTACCGCGGACGCCTGCTACCGCAGGGTTCGGTCATGCCGGGCAGTCGTCCACAGCTGCGCCGGTGGTCCACAGCTCGCCGGCACGGCTTCCCGACCGGCACCTTCCCGCGGCACGGTGACGCCGTGATCATGAGCCTCACCCGCGCGATGAGTCGCCACGCCGGCGTCTTCGCGACCTCTGATGCCCTGGCCGCCGGCGTCCACCCGAAGGCCATCGGACCTCTCCTGCGCTCCGGCGAGTGGCGCCGCATCCGGTTCGGCGTCTACACGACCGCTGACGTGTGGCACGAGCACGAGGCCATGGGGCGGGCGCACCGCCTCGAGTGCGCGGCCGTGCTCCGCCGCCTCGACCGGTCCGGCGCCGCGGTCAGCCACGGCTCGGCCGCCCGGTTGCACGGGCTCGTCCTGCCCCGTTCCCCCGAGACCGACGTGCGACTGACCGACCCCGAGCAGTTCCGCACCGGCCGTGGCTACCGGATCAGCGAAGCGGCGCTCCCTCTCGGTGACGTCGTCATCCAGGACGGCGTCTCCCTTACCACGGTCCCTCGCACGCTCGCGGACGTCGGCCGGGAATGGGCTCTCCCCGACACGGTCGTGGCCGTCGATGACGCGTTGGCCGATGGGCGGACGACGCTGGACGAACTGCGCGCGGCCGCCCTCGCCCAGACGCACTGGGTCGGCTGCGGTCGCGCCGCCCGTGCCTTCTCGCTGGCTCGCGTCGGCGCACACTCTCCACACGAGACGCTGACCCGCCTGGCTCTGCTCGATGCCGGCCTGCCCGAGCCGCTTCTGCAGCAGGCGGTCCGCGTCGGGTCCCGGCTGATCGCCGTACTCGACATGTACTGGCCCGAACACGGGGTCTTCGCCGAGTGCGACGGCAGGGTCAAGTACACCGACCCCTGGCGAAACCGGACGCCCGCTCAGGTGCTCTGGGACGAGAAGCGCCGTCAGGACGATCTGCTCGACCTCGACCTGCGGGGAGTGCGGATCGCGCCCGAGGACCTGGACGGCCGACTCGACGGCAAGGTCACACGGCTGCGCGCCTTGTTGAGCGGTGGCCGGCCCGGGGCACCCCGCTACCGCACGGAGCTGTGGAACGGCGGTCTCCGGGTGACGCCCCGGTGGTCCGCCGCCTGACAGCGTTGTACCCGATCCCCCTGCACCGAAGGGCGTCCCCCTGCACCAACGTCGGTGCAGGCGGACGCCCTTCGATCAGGGAACCTGATCGAAGCCCCGACCCGGGGTCAGCCCGCCAGGGCGTCCATCGCCATCTGGGCGTAGAGGGCGACGCCGGCGGGCAGCGCGTCCTCGTCGAAGACCACCAGGTTCGAGTGGTTGCCCGGGGCGGTGGCCGGGTCGAGGTCGGGCGGGCAGGCGCCGAGGAAGGCCATCGCGCCCGGCACCCGCTCCAGCACGTAGGAGAAGTCCTCCGCACCCATCAGCGGCCACTCCATGACGGCGCTGGCGTCCTCGCCCAGCATCGCGGCGGCCGCGGCGGTGACCTGCGCGGCGACCCCGGCGTCGTTGACGGTGACCGGGTAGCCCTCGACCCGCTCGAACTCCCCGCGCAGCTCGTGCGCGGCGGCGACGTGCTCGCCCACCCGCTGCACCGACGCCACCATGTCGGCCCGGCGCTCGGCGGACAGGGTGCGGATCGTGCCGTGCACCAGTGCGGTCTCCGGGATGATGTTGTCGGTGCGGCCGGCCTCCAGGTGGCCGACGGTGACGACGGCGGGGTCGAAGACGTCGGCGCGGCGGGTGACCATCGACTGCAGCGCCAGGATGATCTCCGCGGCGACCGGCACCGGGTCGGCGGCCAGGTGCGGGGTGGAGGCGTGCCCGCCGCGGCCGTGCACGGTGATCCGGAACTGGTCGGCCGAGGCCATCATCGGGCCGGGCCGGACGTTGATCGTCCCGGTCGGGAACACCGTGGAGATGTGCAGCGCGAAGGCGCCGCTCACCGGCGCCTCGGGGACGGCGTCCAGCAGCCCCTCCTCGAGCATGAACCGGGCGCCGTGGAACCCCTCCTCCCCCGGCTGCAGCATGAACACGACCTGCCCGGCGAGCTGATCGCGGCGCGCGGCGAGCAGCCGGGCCGCGCCCAGCAGCATCGCGACGTGGGTGTCGTGACCGCAGGCGTGCATCACCCCGGGCACCTCGGAGGCGAAGGGCAGCCCGGTGTCCTCCTGCACCGGCAGCGCGTCCATGTCGGCGCGCAGCAGGTAGGTCGGCCCGGGCCGGGCGCCGCGGAGCACGCCGACCACCGAGCTGGTGGTGGTGCCGGTGGTCAGCTCGACCGGCAGGCCGGCGAAGGCCTCGACGACGGCGGCCTGCGTCTCCGGCAGGTGCAGGCCGATCTCCGGACGGCGGTGCAGCCGGCGGCGCAGGTCCAGGGTGCGGTCGGCGTCGGCGCGGGCGGCGGAGAGGAGTTCGGACATGGGGGCCAGTCTGTAGCAACGCTCAGGATCGCGGCAGGGTCAGTCGGCCCAGGCGGGCCGGGCGGTGTCCAGCTGCCAGACCAGGACGACGCCGTCGCCGGGCACCGGGCCCTCCCCCACGGTCGCCGTCACCCGGTCGTCGCCGGCGACCAGGCGCAGCCCCGGCGGCACGTCGGGCCCCGCCGTCCCGAGCCACAGCCGGGCGTCGGCGCGGCCGAGGTCGACCCAGCCGGTGGGCCGCAGCAGCACGTCGTGCGCCGGCTCGCCCCCGGGTGCGGCGGCCCGCAGGTAGGTCTGGACGACGTGCGCGCCGTCGGCGCCGGCGATCTCGTCGTGCTCCAGCCCGCGCCCGGCCCGCAGCACCGCGACGTCACCCGGTCCGGCCACCGCCTCCCGGCCCCAGGCGTGCCGCACCGAGCCGCGGAGCACCACCGCGACCACGTCGACGTCCCGGTGGGGGTGCCGGCCGTAGCCCGCTCCCCCGCCCAGCCGGTCGTCCGCCACCCGCAGCAGCGGGCCCAGCGACCCGTCCGCGGGGTCCAGCAGCACCCGTGACTCCAGCCCCGCTCCCGGTGTGTGCACGGCTCCAGGGTCCCCGACCGCAGCCGCCGTGACACCCTTGCCGCCGTGGAGGACACCCCGACGGCGGACACCACGGCGGCGCGACCGGCCCGGGTGCGCCCGTCGGAGGCGACGCTGCGCCGGCTGGAGCGCGCCTCCGGGTCGCTGGCCACCCAGGCGGTGGCCCGGATGGACGAGGAGCTCTCCTGGTTCCGGGCGATGCCGGCCGACCAGCGCTCCTGGGTCACGCTGGTCGCCCAGGCGGGCATCGCCTCGCTGGTCGAGTGGTGCCGCAACCCCGGCCGACCGCCCCGGCTGACCGGCGAGGTGTTCGGCGCCGCGCCCCGGGAGCTGGCCCGCGCGGTGCCGCTCAAGCAGACCGTCGACCTGATCAAGGTGACCGTCGAGGTGGTCGAGGCCCGGGTGACCCAGGTCGCCGAGCCCGGCGAGGCCGAGCCGCTGCGGCTGGCCGTGCTGCAGTTCAGCCGCGAGGTCGCCTTCGCCACCGCGCACGTCTACGCCAGCTTCGCCGAGAACCGGGGCGCCTGGGACGCGCGGCTGGAGGCGCTCGTCGTCGACGCCCTCGTCCGCGGCGACCGGTCCGAGGAGCTGCCCGGCCGGGCCGCGGCGCTGGGCTGGGCCACCACCGGCCCGGTTCTCGTGCTCGTCGGCGCCGCCCCCTCGGCCGAGCGGGACTCCCGCGCCGGCGTGCGCCGCGCGGCCCGCTCGCTGCGCAGCGAGGTGCTCGTCGGGGTGCACGCGGACAAGCTCGTCGTGGTGCTGGGCGGTGTCGACGGGCTGGGCGCCGTCGCCGAGCGGGTGTGCCGGGAGTTCGGCCCCGGCCCGATCGTCGTCGGACCCCAGGTCGACTCGCTGGCCCGGGCCGCCGAGTCCGCGGCGGCGGCCCTCGCCGGGCTGCGCGCCGCGGCCGCCTGGCCCGACGCGCCCCGCCCGGTGGACGCCGAGGCGCTGCTGCCCGAGCGCGCCCTCGACGGTGACCCGGTGGCCCGGACCGAGCTGGCCGAGCGGGTGGCCCGCCCGCTGGAGGCCGCCGGCGGGGAGGTGCTGGACACCGTGCGGGCGGTGCTCGCACACGGGGGCAACCTGGAGGGGACGGCGCGGGCGCTGTTCGTGCACCCCAACACCGTCCGGTACCGGCTCAAGCGGGCCACCGAGCTGACCGGGTGCTCGATCACCGACCCGCGCGGGGCCTGGACCCTGCAGCTGGCGCTGGCGCTCACCCGCCTCGAGGGCTCCCGGTCGCTCTGGCACTGATCCAGCCGGTCATCGTGGCCCCTCCCACCCGAACGCGTCACCGGGGGCGGTCAGGAGACGGTCTTTTGGAGGGTTCCTCCAAAGACCGACCGCTGTAATTCGTGGGACTTCCGGCTCCGCATCGGCCCGGCAACTGCCAGGGTTGTCACGTGCTGGCCGTTCTCGCCCCCGGACAGGGTGCCCAGAAGCCCGGGATGCTCACCGACTGGCTCGACCTCCCCGGCGCGGAGTCCTTCTTCCGCTGGGCCGGGGCGATCGCCGACGCCGACCTCCTGGAGCTCGGCACCACAGGTGACGCCGAGGCGATCAAGGACACCGCGGTCACCCAGCCGCTGGTCGTGGCGATGAGCCTGTTCATCGCCCGCGAGCTCGGCGGGATGCCCGGCCCGGTGGTGCACGCCCCCGCCGCCGGCCGCGACGTCGTCATCACCGGTCACTCGGTGGGCGAGCTGACCGCCGCCGCGCTGGCCGGGGTGCTCTCCGTCGAGGCCGCGATCGCGCTGACCGCGGTGCGCGGCCGGGCGATGGCGCGGTCCTGCGCGCAGACGCCGACCGGGATGTCCGCCGTCCTGGGGGGCGACCCGGAGCAGGTGCTCGCCGCCCTGGAGCAGCACGGCCTGACCCCGGCGAACATGAACGGCGGTGGCCAGGTGGTCGCCGCCGGGTCGCTGGAGGGCCTCGCCGCGCTCAAGGCCGACCCGCCGGAGAAGGCGCGGATCATGCCGCTGTCGGTCGCCGGCGCCTTCCACACCTCGTTCATGGCCAGCGCCCGCGAGGAGCTCGAGGCGCTGGTCGGTGGCCTGCGCCCCGCCGACCCGAGCCGGCTGCTGCTGTCCAACGCCGACGGCGCCGCGGTCGACAGCGGCGCCGAGGTGCTCTCCCGGCTGGTCAGCCAGGTCACCAGCCCGGTGCGGTTCGACGCCTGCCTGGCCACGCTGCGCGACCTCGGCGTCACCGCCGTCCTGGAGCTGCCGCCGGCGGGTGCGCTCGCCGGCCTGGCCAAGCGCGAGTGGAAGGGTGCCGACATCGAGGTGCTGGCGCTCACCAAGCCCGCCGACCTCGACCGCGCGCGGGAGCTCATCGCCGCCGAGCGCGGGCGCGCGGAGGCCGAGCACTCCCCCGACTGGCGGGTCGTGGTCGCCCCCGCCCGCGGCACGGTCGCCCCGGCCGACGTCGCCGAGGGCACGCACCTGCCGGCCGGCACGCCGCTCGGCTGCATCCGCAGCCGCCGCGAGGAGGTCAACGTCTCCGCCGGCTACGACGGCGTGCTCGCCGAGTGGCTGGTGGCCGACGGGGACCTCGTCGACGCCGGCGACCCGATCGCCCGCCTCTACCCGGAGGTGGCCCAGTGAGCAGGACGCCCGAGCGAGCATCGCAGGGAGCGCCAGCGACCGAGGAGCGGAACGAGGGCGGGATGGAACAGAAGACCCGGAGCACGATCAAGCTGCGTCAGGGCGCGCCCGGCGCGCAGATCCTCGGCCTGGGCGGCTACCGGCCCCGGCGCCGGGTGACCAACGCCGAGCTCGAGACGGTGATGGACACCAGCGACGAGTGGATCCAGACCCGCGTCGGCATCGCCGAGCGCCGCTGGGCCTCCGACGACGAGACGCTGGTCGAGATGGCCGTGGCCGCCGGTGGCAAGGCACTGGCCGCCAGCGGGCTCTCCCCCGACCAGGTCGACCTGGTCATCGTGGCCAGCGCGAGCCTGACCGCGCCGATCCCGGGCATCGGCCCGCAGGTCGCCCACCGGCTGGGCGTCACCCGGCCGGGCGCGTTCGACCTCAACGCCGGCTGCGCCGGGTTCTGCTACGCGCTGGGCATGGCGTCGGACGCCATCCGCACCGGCGACGCGCAGCACGTGCTCGTCGTCGGCGTCGAGCGGCTCACCGACGTCACCGACCTCACCGACCGCTCGACCGCGGTGATCTTCGCCGACGGCGCGGGCGCGGCCGTGGTCGGGCCGTCCGAGGAGCCCGGCATCGGCCCGGTGGCCTGGGGCAGCGACGGCGACCAGTACACCGCCATCGAGATCGCCCCCGGCACCTCGACGATGTCGATGGCCGGGCAGGCCGTGTACCGGTGGGCCACCACCAAGCTCACCGCCACCCTCACCGAGGCGATGGAGTCCGCCGGCGTCACCGCCGCCGACATCGACGTGTTCGCCCCGCACCAGGCCAACCTGCGGATCATCGAGTCGATGGCGAAGAAGCTCGGCTTCGGCGAGAAGACGGTCATCGCCCGGGACATCGTGCAGTCGGGCAACACCTCCGCGGCCTCGGTGCCGCTGGCCCTCACCGCGCTCATGGAGTCCGGCGAGGCCAAGAGCGGCGATCTGGCGCTGGTGCTCGGCTACGGCGCCGGCCTCACCGTCGCCGGCCAGGTCGTCCGCCTGCCCTGATAGACCAGACCTGCCGGGGCACCGTCCCGGTCGACGGCGGGGCCACCCGGCTCCGCCACCCACAGCCAGAGAGAGGACCCCGCGTGCCCAGCACCGCAGAGATCCAGGCCGGCCTCGCCGAGATCCTGGAGGAGGTGGCCGGCGTCGCCCCGGCCGACGCCACCCCCGAGAAGTCCTTCACCGAGGACCTCGACGTCGACTCGCTGTCGATGGTGGAGATCGCCACGGCCGTCGAGGACAAGTTCGGCGTGGCCATCCCCGACGACGAGCTCGGCAACATCAAGACCGTCGGGGACGCCATGTCCTACATCGAGAAGAACCAGGCCTGAGCCGAGGCTGATCAGCCTTCGTTCCAGCCGCTCACCCGGGCCGTCCGGCCAGTCAGTCCCAGGAGGAAGTCATGAGCACGCCCACCGCCGACGTCGTCGTCACCGGGCTCGGCGCCACCACGCCCCTCGGTGGTGACGTCGTCTCCACCTGGGAGGCACTGCTGGCCGGCCGGTCCGGGGTGAGCCGGCTGACCGACGAGTGGGCGGCGGACATGCCGGCCCAGCTCGTCGCGCGGCTCGCCGTCGAGCCGTCCGAGCAGCTGGACCGGGTCCGCTCCCGCCGGCTCGACCGCAGCCAGCAGACCGCCGTCATCGCCGCCGAGGAGGCCTGGCGTGATGCCGCCGGCGCCGACTCCGGTGTCGACCCGCTGCGCATCGCCGTCGTCTTCGGCACCGGCATCGGCGGTGCGGTCACCCTGCTCGACCAGGACGACATCCTGGAGGCCAAGGGCCCCAAGCGCGTCTCCCCCTTCACCATCCCGATGCTCATGCCCAACGGCCCCGCGGCCGCGGTCGGCCTGGCCGTCGGCGCCAAGGCCGGCGTGCACGCCCCGGTGAGCGCCTGCGCCTCGGGCGCCGAGGCGATCCGCTGGGGCCTGGACCTGCTCCGGTTCGACCGCGCCGACATGGTCGTCGTCGGCGGCACGGAGGCCTGCGTCCACCCGCTGCCGATGGCCGGCTTCGCCGCGATGCGCGCGATGAGCACCCGCAACGACGAGCCCGAGCGCGCCTCCCGCCCGTTCGACAAGGGCCGCGACGGCTTCGTGCTCGGCGAGGGCGCCGGCGCGCTGGTGCTCGAGCGGGCCGACGCCGCCCGGGCCCGTGGCGCGAAGGTCCACGCCCGCCTCGCCGGCGCCGGCGCCACCGCGGACGGCTACGACCTGGTCGCCCCGCACCCCGAGGGCGAGGGCGCCGGCCGGGCGATCGCCGCCGCGATCCGCGACGCCGGCCTCACCGCCGCCGACATCGGCCACGTCAACGCGCACGCCACGTCGACGCCGATCGGCGACACCGCCGAGGCCTCCGCGATCCGCAACGCCATCGGCGACCACCCGCTGGTCACCGCCACCAAGAGCCAGACCGGGCACCTGCTCGGCGCGGCCGGGGCGCTGGAGTCGGTGTTCACCATCCTGGCGCTGCGCGACCAGCTGGTGCCCGCGACGGCGAACCTCGACGACCCCGACGACGACGCCGCGGTCCAGGCGCTGGACATCGTGCGCCGCGAGCCGCGCAAGGCCTCGTTCACCGCCGCGCTCAACGACTCCTTCGGGTTCGGCGGCCACAACATGGCCCTGGTCTTCACCACGGCTTGATGAGGAGCTGCTCATGACCACCGCCACCCCCGCGCCGCCGGTCGCGACCGTCGACCCCCGCGACCCCGAGGACCGGCTCGCCCGGTTCTTCGACCCGGGCTCGCTGCAGCTGCTGGCCGCCCGCGACACCTCCGGGGTGCTCGCCGGCCGCGGCACCGTCGCCGGGTCCCCGGCGATCGCCTACTGCACCGACGCCACGATCATGGGCGGGGCGATGGGCCTCGACGGCTGCCGGCACATCGTCGACGCCATCGACACCGCGCTGCGCGAGCGGCTGCCCGTCGTCGGCATCTGGCACTCCGGCGGTGCCCGGTTGGCCGAGGGCGTCACCGCACTGCACGCGGTCGGTGAGGTGTTCGCCGCGATGGTGCGCGCCTCCGGGCGGGTCCCGCAGATCTCCGTCGTCCTCGGGGCGGCCGCCGGCGGCGCCGCCTACGGGCCGGCGCTCACCGACCTGGTGATCATGGGTCCGGCCGGGCGGGTGTTCGTGACCGGTCCCGACGTCGTCCGGTCGGTGACCGGCGAGGTCGTCGACCAGGAGCAGCTCGGCGGGCCGGACACCCACGGCCGGCGCTCCGGTGTCGTGCACGTGGTCACCGACACCGAGGCCGAGGCGCTGGAGACCGCCCGGACGGCGGTCGACCTGCTGGCCGCGCAGGGCAGCTTCGCCCCAGCCCAGGACGAGCCGGCCGTCGACCTCGCGGCGCTGCTGCCCGAGCAGCGCAACCGGGCCTACGACGTGAAGCCGCTGGTCGCCGCGTTGCTGGACGGTCCCGGCCTGGAGCTGCACCCGCGGTTCGCGCCGAACATCGTGACCACACTGGGCCGGCTCGCCGGGCGCACCGTCGGGGTGATCGCGAACAACCCGCTGCGGCTGGGTGGCTGCCTGGACTCCGCCTCGGCGGAGAAGGCCGCCCGCTTCGTGCGGATGTGCGACGCCTTCGGGGTGCCGCTGGTGGTGCTGGTCGACGTGCCCGGCTACCTGCCCGGCGTGGGCCAGGAGTGGGACGGCGTCGTCCGCCGGGGCGCCAAGCTGCTGCACGCCTTCGCCGAGGCCGTGGTGCCGCGGGTGACGCTGGTGACCCGCAAGTCCTACGGCGGCGCGTACATCGCCATGAACGCCCGCTCGCTGGGCGCCAACGCGGTGTTCGCGTGGCCGGGCGCGGAGGTCGCCGTGATGGGCGCCAAGGCCGCGGTCGGCATCCTGCACCGCAAGAAGCTCGCCGCCGCCCCGCCCGGGGAGCGGGAGGCGCTGCACGCGCAGCTCGCCGAGGAGCACGAGCGGATCGCCGGCGGGGTGAACCGGGCCCGGGAGATCGGCGTCGTCGACGACGTCGTCGAGCCGGCCCAGACAAAGCGCCGGCTGGTGGCCGCGCTGGCGGAGACCCCGGCCGGCCGGGGCGCGCACGGCAACATCCCGCTCTGACGAACGACGACGGCCCGGCACCCCGCTGAGAGGGTGCCGGGCCGTCGTCGTCCGGTGGGTTCGATCAGGTCACCTGATCAAAGGGCGTCCCCCTGCACCGACATCGGTGCAGGGGGACGCCCTGTGGTGCGGGAGGAGGGGCGCTGGTGCGCCCCAGGGACGGCGGCGGTCGAGTCAGGACGCCGCCCGTTGCTCACACGACCTGGTGCAGCCAGGTGACCGGCGCGGCGTCGCCGGCGTAGCGGTAGGGCTCCAGGTCGGTGTCCCAGGCGGCACCGAGCAGCGTGTCGACGCCGTGCCGGAAGGCCTCGACCGAGGTGGCGGTGGCGGCGAGGTGCCGCAGCTGCTGCTCGGTGATGACGAGGTCGCCGTTGGCGCTGACCGGCGCGCGGTGCACCCCGTGCCCGGGCACGTAGGACATGCGCTCGCCGTCGTTGCCGTGGCTGGCCTCCTCGGTCACCTCGAAGCGCAGCATCGGCCACTGCTTGAGGGCAGCGACGAGCTTGGCCCCGGTGCCGGGGGCGCCCGTCCAGGCGATCTCGGCACGGTAGGAGCCGTGCGCCACGGGCTGGTCGGCCCACGTCAAAGACACCGGCGCGCCGACGACGCGCTCGAGCGCCCATTCGACGTGCTGGCACAACGCCTTCGGGCACGCGTGCACGAAGACGACACCCTGGGTTGACCGTCGCTGCACGGCGCACCTCCATCGACTCGACTGGTTCGTCTTCCCCAACGGACCTGTCGTGTTCGGTGGCGCTGCGTTCGCACTGCGGCGGCTCCAGGAGCAACCGGCCGCCAGTCTGCCCGACCGATCATGCAGCGCGCCAGTGCCATCTGTGACGAGCGAGACGCCTGGGGTGCGATGTGTCCAGTGGGACGAGTGAGGCGCGCGTCGACCACGGCTTTTACCGCGAGAAGTGGACGATACGGGCAGTAAATGTCCATCTCACTGAGTGGACGCCCGGCGGGCTCGACGCCCCTCGCCGGTCGACGCCCAGTCTGCAGGTCAGTCGGCCCGCGGCGCCAGAGGCGGGGCCGCGGCACGCCGGTCCAGCCAGGTCTGCAGCCCGAGGGCACCGGCGACGACGAGGCCGGCGCCGAGCGCGAGGGCAACCATCGCCAGGCCGCCGTCGTCCGGGCTCAACAGGGTGCGGTCCTCGGTCTGCCAGGGCCACAGCGCACGGAGCGAGCCGACCATGAGGCCGGTCATCAGCGCGAGCGTGAGCGCGCGGTGGCTGCGGAGGGCCGCCTGCAACGCCTTGACGAACAGCCCCAGCCCGAGGGCCGCGCCCAGGGCGAAGGCACCCACGTAGGCGAGGTCGCGGGAGTTGACGGCGGCGAGCGTGGGCCCGTAGAGGCCCAGGGTGAGCAGGATGAACGACCCGGAGATGCCGGGCAGCACGAGGGCGCAGATCGCGATGGCGGCAGCGAGCACGACCACGGGCAGGGGTGGGTTCGCCTCGCCACCGGGCGGCAGGCCGGTGAGCAGGAAGGCGCCGACCGCCGCCAGCACCGCGACGACGACGTCCCGGGCCGACCAGCGGCCGACCATCCGCGCCGGGGCGGCGATGGAGAACAGCACCATGCCGAAGAAGACCGCCCGGGCGCCGACCGGGTGGTCCTCGATGAGCGGTTCGAGCACCCGGGCACCGGCCAGGACGGCGACGGCCATCCCGGCCAGCAGCGGCAGGATGGTCCACCAGTGCGCGCGGCCGATCTCCGCGCGCGCCTCGGCGAACCGCCCGGTGACGGCGTGCCGCAGTGCGGTGACGACGTGCCCCGCCCCGTCGATGAGCCGCTCGTACACCCCCAGTACCAGCGCGACGGTGCCGCCGCTCACCCCGGGCACCACCTCTGCGGCACCCATCGCCAGGCCGCGGACGACGTGGCCGGGCGAGGTGCGGAGCCCCCCGTCGGCGACGGGGACGGTCGGACTGCCTGACTGCTCGGTACGCACCCGTTCCAAGGTAGTGGTGCGCGATCGGCGCGCGGCCGCGCCACACGTCTGGGACGCTGCGGCGATGAACCGGCCGGCGGTGGCGATGGTGTGCCTCGGGTTGCTGCTGACCGCGTGCGGCGACGGCGACCCGGAGACGTCCGAGGCCGCCCCCAGCACCGGCCCGGCGGTGGAGTTCGTGAGCCGGCCCGACCTGGTCGCGCCCGACCTGGAGGTCGACCAGCGCGGCCCCGCCCGCTCCCCCGACGGGTCGCTGCTGTTCCTGGGGCCCAAGAGCGAGGGGGCGCCGCTCACCGGGGTCCTGATCGTCGACGACGCCGGGGACCCGGTCTGGATCCACCCCACGGAGAGCCGCGCCTACGACGTCCGGGTGCAGGAGCTGGACGGCGAGCCGGTGCTCACCTGGTGGCGCGGGGAGAGCCCCACCGTGGGCCTGGGAGCCGGGGAGTTCGTGCTGGTCGACGAGTCCTACTCCGAGATCGGCACGGTCACCACCGGCGCCCCGCTCGAACCCGGCCAGGCCGACATCCACGAGGGCCGGTTGACCGACCGCGGCACGATGCTGCTGGCCGCGTACGTGAAGCAGGAGCACGACCTCACCTCCGTGGGCGGCTCCGAGGACGGCTGGGTCTGGGACGGCGTCGTGCAGGAGGTCGACGTCGACACCGGTGAGGTGCTGCTGCACTGGAGCGCCCTGGAGCACGTGCCGCTGGAGGAGACCAGGAGCGAGCTGCCCGAGGACGGCGGCACCGAGGAGGAGCCGTTCGACTGGTTCCACGTCAACTCGGTCGCCGAGGACGCCGACGGGTCGCTGCTGGTGTCGGCGCGGAACACCTGGGCGGTCTACGACGTCGACCGGGCGACCGGGGAGGTCGCGTGGACGCTCGGCGGGGAGGCCAGCGACTTCGCGCTCGGGGACGGCGTCGAGTTCGCCTGGCAGCACGACGCCGAGCGCCAGCCCGACGGCACGCTCACCCTCTTCGACAACCAGTCCGAGCCCGACGTCGGCCCGACGTCCCGGGGGCTGCGGCTGGCCCTCGACGAGCAGGCGATGACGGCCGCGGTGGTGACCGAGTACCTGCCGCCCGACCCGGACCGGCTGGCCGGCAGCCAGGGCAGCTTCCAGCAGCTGCCCGACGGGACCGTGCTCATCGGCTGGGGGTCGCGGCCGTTCTACTCGGAGTTCGCCGACGACGGCACGCTGCTGACCGACGTCGCGCTCGGCTCGGGTGACAACTACCGGGCCTACCGCGATCGGTGGACCGGGCGGCCGGAGACCGACCCGGATGCGGTGCTGGCGGACGGCCGGGTGCACGTGAGCTGGAACGGCGCGACCGAGGTGGCCGCCTGGCGCGTCGTGACCGGGGAGGACGAGGAGAGCGCGGTGGCCGGCGACCCGGTGCCGCGCACCGGCTTCGAGACGGCCGTCCCACTGGACGGCGACCCGGCGTACGTGGCGGTGGAGGCGCTGGACGCCGACGGCGGCGTGCTGGGCAGCACCGTGCTGGGCGACTGAGCGCGACCGCTAGCGTGAACGACCTGGGGCGGTAGCTCAGCCGGTCAGAGCATGGGACTCATAATCCCTGGGTCGTGGGTTCGAGCCCCACCCGCCCCACCGCATCGGCACACCCCTTGGGGTGGCCCCGGGGAGCACCTACCGAGAACGCCAGGTTCCGCATGTACTGTCGATTCCGCCTCCGCCGGTTACCCCCGTGGCCGGCGGGGGCCCCATCGCCTGGCGAACGGAACCGTCGGTGGGAGCAGGCAGGCTGTCGGGCATGGTCGCCTTCTTCGTCCCCCGCGCCGCCGACGCCGAGCAGGCCGAACGGCTGTACGACGCGCTGGCCGAGTTCGCCGGCGTCGCCGCCGCCCCGGCCGGCGAGCGGGTCCGGGCGATCACCTTCGACCAGGACGACGCCCGGTGGACCGCGCAGGTCGGTGAGGAGCTGAGCGGCGTCCGGACCACACGGCTGCTGCGCCGCGGTGAGGTGCTCGAGCACACCGAGACGCTGACCTCGGCCACCCGGGTGCTGGCGATCTACCCCGGCACGCCGTTCACCGTCGTCACCGATGCCCAGCCGATCACCGGCGCCGCCTCGGAATGGGCCAACCCGTTCACCGCCACCCCGGACGAGGTCACGCCCTTCGACCGGCGATGACCTCACGTCGGGCCGCCGGACCCGCACCCCGGGCCTCGCGGCTGCCCAGCGGCACCCCAGCCAGCGACACCGCGGCCAGCGCCAGCAGGCCGTAGAAGGCGGCGAGCTGCCACCCGATCGGCCAGACCAGCAGGAAGAAGCTGGCCAGGAAGAACAGGTGCAGCGCCAGCAGTACCGCCCACGCCGCCCGGCTCCCCCGCCAGGCGAGCACCGTCAGCAGCAGGTCGACGGCCAGCCAGAACGGCGGGAAGTCCCCGCTCGGGTCGCCGGGCAGCTGCGCCACCAGCAGGGCGGCGGCGTAGAGCCCGACGAACCAGAGGTAGGGCGCACGGAGCGTGGGCACCCGCTCACCCTGGCCCGGCGCACCGCGGAGGGCAAGGGACCGGGCCGTCAGCCGGCCTCGGCCTTCCGCACCAGCTCGATCGCCTCCGCGGCCAGCGCGGCGCCGTCGGTGTAGGTCTCCCGCCAGATGGCGAGCAGGTCGCTCGCCCCGGCCGTCAGCACCGAGCGGGAGAACGCCTCCAGCCCGACCCGGCCGGAGTACCCGGCGTCGATCGCCGCCCGCACCACCGCCTCGACGTCCACCACCCCGCCGGCCAGCGCTCCCCGACCCGACTGCCCCAGCTCCAGGTAGCCGAGCACCGGCGCCGTCTCCTGCACCGCACCCACCATGTCGGTCTCCTCGACCGCCATGTGGAAGGTGTCCAGGTGCACGCGCAGGTGCGATGAGCCGCTGGCGGCCACGAAGTCCCGCGCTTGCGCCGCCGTGTTGATCAGCGCGGTCTCGTAGCGGTTGAGCACCTCGAAGGTCATCGCGACCCCCTGGTCGTGCGCGTGGTCGGCGACGGCGCCGAGCTGGGCCGCCGCCCGTTCGAACGCCCCGGCCGGCGCCGCGGTCGGCGCCCGCCCGAACAGCCCGTAGGAGACCCCGTTCATCTGGTCACCGCCCAGCGCCGCGGTGGCCTCGACCATCCGGCGCAGCGCCTGTGCGCCCCGCTCCTGCTCGACCGGGTCGGCGGAGGAGACGTCGGCACCCGGCGCCTGCCCCGCGATGGTGATCGGGGTGAGCCCGTGGTCGCGGAACACCGCGGCCCACTCCCCCAGCGGCGCGCTGTCCGGGTCGATCGGCGGCAGCACCACCGCGGTGTAGCCCAGGTCGGCCAGCGTGCGCAGCGCCCGGCCCAGCTCCGGCTCGGCCATGTCCGGCACCAGCACGTTGAGGTGGCAGGCGACCTCGATCGGCACGTCGACCCCTCAGAACGTCGGCAGGTCGAGGCGCTGCTTGAACACCGAGTAGCCGTCGTCGACGTGCACCACGGTGCCGTTGATCGCGTTCGCCTCGTCGGAGGCGAGGAACGCCACGACGTCGGCGATCTCGCTGGGCTCGGTCAGCGCGTTGCGCAGCTGCTCGGATGCGAACGTCGTCCGCAGCTCCTCGCTGAACTGGTTGATGATCGGGGTGCCCACCCGCCCGGGCGTGATCGCCACCGCGCGTACGCCGTACTCGGCCAGCTCGTAGGCCGCCGAGCGGGTGAAGGAGATGACCGCGGCCTTCGCCGCGCTGTAGCTGAACGCCAGTTCGGCCGCCTGCTCCCCGTAGATGGAGGAGGTGCTGATGATGACCCCACCGGTGCCCTGCGACTTGAACTGGCGGCCGGCGGCGAGGATGCCGTGGTAGACGCCGTCCTGGTCGACCCGGATCATCGGCGCGTAGTCGACAGCCGGGTCGTGGTCGAGCAGCGCCTTGCCCCCGGCGATGCCGGCGTTGTTGAAGATGACGTCGAGCCTGCCGAAGACGTCGACCGCGCGCTGCACGGCGGCCTCGACGTCGGCGTACACCGACACGTCGGCCTGCGCCGCCGCGACGGACCCGGCCTGGCCGTCGGCCTCGATCTCCGCGACCACCTTCTCCGCGCGCTCGGCGTCGATGTCGACGACGAGCACCTTGGCGCCCTCCCGGACGAACTTCTGCACCGTCGCGAGGCCGATGCCGCTGGCCCCGCCGGTGATCAGGGCGACCTTGCCCTCGAGACGCTTGCCTTCTCCACGCATGGGAACTGCCTTCCGCTGACGTCGATCGTGGACAGCGGT
This sequence comes from Modestobacter roseus, assembly GCF_007994135.1. NCBI lineage: Bacteria > Bacillati > Actinomycetota > Actinomycetes > Geodermatophilales > Geodermatophilaceae > Modestobacter > Modestobacter roseus. The sequence goes on along the minus strand of NZ_VLKF01000001.1, from coordinate 738,708 downwards.
CGGGGACGGGACGGACGCTCCCGCCCCCGACCGCTCGGGGTGGGGCTCAGCCCAACTTGTCCGAGGGCGTGATGGTCGAGGCGTTCTCGTCGTCGACGATGGTGGTGTCCACCGCCTCGTAGTTCTCCGCCGGCAGCTCACCGGTCTCCCGGTAGGTCTCCACCTGCTCGACCACCGTGTCCAGCACCTCCGGCCACGGCTGGTTGGCGGTGGCCACGAACGTGTCGCCGCCCTGGATCTGGGCGATGGCCTCGCTGGTGGCGTCCGAGCCGGTCACCTTCGCCTGCGAACCGGCCTCCGCGATGGCCTGCGACGCGCCCAGCGCCGCGTCGTCCCAGCCGACCCAGACCGCGTCCAGGCCGTCCGGGTTGGCCGTCAGGTAGTCGGTGACCAGGGACAGCGCCTCGGTACGGCCGGTGGCCGGGGACTCGACCTTCTGGACCCCGCCGCCGGCGATGGTCGCCCCCGCTTCCTCCAGGCTCTCCATCGCGAGCTCGGCCCGCATCCGGATGCCGGGGTGCGGGTCGTGGCCGATGACCATCACGTTCTTGCCCTCGAGCCCACCGAGCGACTCCTCGAGCGCCCCCAGCGTGCCGTCGACGATGCCCTGCTGGTCGGTGGTGATGTTGAGCGCGAACGCGTCCGTCGCCTCGGTCGCGCTGTCCATCGCGAAGATGGGCACCTCGGCGTCCCGGGCAGCGGTGACGATCGACCCGATCGAGGCGACGTCGGTGTAGCCGTCCAGGACCACGTCGGTGCCCTGCCCGATGGCGCTCTCCACCTGCGGGTTCATCTTCTGGAAGTCGAAGTCGCCCTGGATCATGGTCAGGTCCCAGCCGAGCTCGTCGGCCTTCTCCTCCACCGCCTTGACCCACCAGGCGCCGATCGGGGTCTGGTTGCCCGAGGTGAAGGCGACCACCCGGAACGAGTCGTCACCGCCCCCGCCACCACCGCCGCCGTCGTCACCGGACGAACAGCCGGCCAGGACCAGGGTCAGGACCGCGACGCTGGCGCCCAGTCCGGTGATTCTGCGCATGGTCTTACTCCTTTGTAGGACGTGCGGGTGTGCCAACCGAGGCCGGCGGGTGCCGGCCGGGTGCGGGGAGTGCGGGGAGTGCGGAGCGGCGGGAGGAGTCCCGGTCACCGCTCCCGGGTGCGGACCGACGAGAGGGTCACGGCGGCGATGATGATCAGCCCGGTGACCACCTGCTGGACGTAGGAGTTCACGCCGAGGATGTTGAGCCCGTTGCTCATCACCCCGATGATCGCGACGCCCACCATCGTCCCGACGATGTTCGCCCGGCCGGACTTGATGACCGTCATCCCCAGGAACACCGCGGCCACCGAGAACAGCAGGTTGTCGCTGCCCTGGACGGCGCTCGCGCTGCCCAGCCGGGCCGCCAGCAGGACCCCGCCGACGGCCGCGATCAGCCCCGCGGCGGCGAAGGCCATCAGCCGGCCCCGCTGGACGTTGATGCCCGAGAGCCGGGACACCTCGACGTTGCCGCCGACGGCGTACCACTTCCGCCCGGTCGTGGTGAACCGCAGCAACGCCCAGAGCAGGACGGCCAGCCCGATGGCGACGAACACCGGCACGGGGATGTTCAGCGCCCGGCCCTGGCCCAGTGAGTTGAACCCGGCCGGGAGGTTGAACAGCGTCGTCCCCTCGGTGACGAGGTAGGCCAGCCCCGTCACCGACGTCATCGTCGCCAGTGTGGCCACGAAGGCGGAGAGGTTGAGGTAGGCGACCAGAGCCCCGTTGGCCAGGCCGATCGCGAGCCCCACGGCGAGCGCGACCAGGATCGCCGCCAGGGTCGGCTGCCCGTCCAGCATCAGCGAGGCGGCCACGGCGCCGGCCAGGCTGGAGGTGGCGGCGACCGAGAGGTCGAAGTCCCCGACGACCATCACCAGGGTCTGCGCCCCGGCGATGATCGCCAGGATGGAGATCTGGTAGAGGATGTTCCGGACGTTGGTGAAGGTCAGGAACACGTCCGGGCGCATCGCGAAGAAGAACACGATCAGCGCCAGCAGGGCGATGGACGTACCGCTCTGCACCAGGGTCTTCCCGATGGACGTGCGCGGCTGGGCCGGGAGGTCCGGAGCCGCCATCGGGCGGTCGTCCCGCGCCGTCACGGCGCGGTCTTCACTCGTCGTCATCAGACCGTCTTCCCGTAGCAGTGGGCGAGCAGGAGTTCCTCGGTGGCGTCCTCGGAGCGGGCCTCGCCCGCGATGTGGCCCTCGTGCATGATCAGCACCCGGTCGCTCATGCCGATCAGTTCCGGCAGCTCGGAGCTGACCGCGATCACGGTCGTGCCCTGGGCGGCGAGGCGGCGGATGAGCCGGTAGATCTCGGCCTTCGTGCCGACGTCGATCCCGCGGGTCGGCTCGTCCATGAGCAGGACGGCCGGGTTGCGGGCCAGCATCTTGGCCAGCACGACCTTCTGCTGGTTGCCGCCGGACAGTTCACCGACCGGCTGGTGGGGGCTGCGCGCCTTGACCTGCAGGTCGGACATGCCGCGTCGGGTGATGTCGGCGATGCGCCCGCCGTTCACCATGCCCAGCGAGCTCACCGCGCCGATGTTGGCCAGCGCCACGTTGTCCTGGATGGACGCGCTGAGGATGACCCCCTGGCTCCGCCGCTCCTCCGGGACCAGCGCGATGCCGGCGTCCAGGGTCTTGGCGACGCCGGCGGAGTGCGGCAGCTGGGTGTCCCCCACCGCGATCGTCCCGGTCTTGTGCTTCTGCGCCCCGGCGAGGATGCGCAGCAGCTCGCTGCGCCCGGACCCGGCGAGGCCACCGATGCCCAGCACCTCACCGCGGTGGGCGGTGAACGAGACGTCCTGGACCCGGCGCCCGGAGAGCCCGCTGACCCGCAGGGCCACCTCCGAGGTCGCCGTCCCGCGTTCCGGGAACAGGTCACCGGGAGAGCGGCCGACCATCGTCGAGATGACCTCGTCGATCGTCGAGTCGGCCACGTCCTTGGTGAGCACGGTCTCGCCGTTGCGCATGATCGTGAGCCGGTCGCAGAGCTCGAAGACCTCCTCGAGCCGGTGCGACACGTAGACGATCGCCACCCCGTCGTCGCGCAGCGAGCGGAGCACCGCGAACAGCTCGGTGATCTCGGTGTCGGTCAGCGAGGCGGTCGGCTCGTCGAGGATCAGGATCCGCGCGTCGTTGGCCAGCGCCCGGGCGAAGGAGACCATCGTCTGCTGCACCGGGGACAGCTCGCCGGCCAGCTGCCGCAGCGGGATCCGCTGGTTGAGCCGGTCCAGCTGCTCCTTCGCCCGCCGGCGCAGGGCCGACCACTGCACGATGCCGCCGCGGCTGGGGAGCCGCTCACCGAGCAGGATGTTCTCGGCCACGCTGATCGAGGGGATGATCGAGAGCTCCTGGTACAACGCGACGATCCCGGCCCGGTTGGCGACCCGCACGTTGGCGAGTTCGATCGGCTCACCGGCGCGCATGATCCTGCCGCCGTCCGGGGCGTGCACCCCGGTGAGCACCTTCACCAGCGTCGACTTGCCGGCGCCGTTCTCGCCCAGCAGCGCGTGGATCTCCCCGGGCCGGACCGAGAACCGGGCGTCGTCGAGGGCGAACACCCCGTCGAAGTGCTTGGAGATGCCGACCGCCTCCAGCGCCGCCGTCGACTCCGCCGCCGCGAACGCGGTGCTCACGACGCACCACCCTCGTCCAGGTCGTGGCTGTCGAGGTCGTGGCTGTCGAGGTCGTTGCACCGGATGAGCACCTTCGGGTGCTCGCCGGACAGGTGCGCGGCGAACGCCTCGACGGCCTGGTCGAAGGGGAACCAGGTGGCGCTCAGCGCGTCGAGGTCCAGCAGCGGCAGCAGCTGCACCGCCCGCGGGAAGGCGTAGGGCGAGACGAAGACGCCGGTGAGGGTGAGCTCCTTGAGGTACAGGGCGTCCGACAGGTTCAGCGGCATCTCGAAGTCGTGCGGGTACATGGCCCCGTAGACGACGGTGCCGCCCTTGGCCGCGATGTCCAGCAGGCCGCGCACCGCGCGGGTCGAACCGGACGCGTCGATCACCACGTCGTACCCGCGCCCGCCGGTGATCTCGGCCGCGCGGGCCGCCTGGTCCTCCCCGACCGGGTCGATGACGTGCTCGGCGCCGGCGGCCAGCGCCATCTCGCGGCGGGCGGCGATCGGCTCGATCAGCGTGAGCGAGGTGGCGCCGTGCAGCCGCATGACCTGGAGCGCGAGCTGCCCGATCGGGCCACCGCCGCAGACCGCGACCCGGTCACCGACCCGCAGCCGCGTCTTGTCGGCGATCCGGACGGCGACCGACACCGGTTCGAGCAGGCACCCCTGCCGCAGGCTCACCGACTCCGGGAGCCGGTACGCCTGCGACTCGTGCCAGGTGACCGTCTCGGCCATGCCGGGGCGGTTGTAGTCCTGGATGTGCTCGCAGAACTGCTGGCGCCCGTCCCGGCACGGCCCGCAGCTGCCGCAGAAGCGCAGGAAGTTGCCGGCGACCCGGTCGCCCACCCGGATCCCGGTGCGGACGCCGTCCCCCACCGCCTCCACGACGCCGGACAGCTCGTGTCCGAGGCCGATCGGCACGTCGGTGCCGAAGAACCCCTCGGCCAGGTGCGGGTCCGAACCGCAGATCGCCGCGTAGGCGACGCGGATCCGGACGTCCTCCGGCCCGAGCGGCTGGTCGGGCAGCTCGACGATGCCGACCCGGCCGCGCGCCGACTCGTCCGGGTCGCGCAGGCTGCCGATCTTGGTGACCGCGACTGTTCTCATCCGTCTCTCCGTTGAGCGCCGATGAAGCGGGGAAGGGGGTCAGGGCTTGGCGGCGATCACGCGGCGGGTGGCGGCCACGGTGGCCGCCAGGCCGTAACCGTGCTTGTCACGCAGCTCCTCGTCGTCGCCGAAGCCGGCGTAGACCTGCGGGATGCCGAGCCGCTCGAACCCGGTGAGGCGGATGCCGCGGTCGGCGACGACGTCGGCGACCCGGCTCGCGAGGCCGCCGTAGGCCAGGTGGTCCTCGAGCACGACGAACCGGCCACCGGTCTCCTCGGCGCACTGGGCGATGAGGTCGGCGTCGATCGGCTTGAGGGTGAACATGTCGACCACCCGCACCGACCGGCCGTCGACGGCGAGGTCCTCGGCGGCCTGCAGCGCCTGGGCCACCGTGGTCCCGTGGGTGAAGATCGTGGCGTCGGTGCCGTCCCGGGCGACGATGCCCTTGCCGATCCGGACGTCGTGCTCGCCCTCGGCGTAGAGCACCTTGTCCTTCTTGCCGACCGCGAGCCGGATGTAGAGGGGGCCCGGCATGGTCATCGACTGGCGGAGCACCTCGCCGACCATCATCGGGTCGCCGATCGAGGTGACCGTCATGTTGGTCAGGGCGCACATCAGCGCGAGGTCCTCGACGGCGTAGTGCGTGGAGCCCCCGTTGCCGACCAGCCCGCCGTGCGTACCGATGATCTTCACCGGCAGGTTCGGGTAGCAGACGTCGGTGCGGATCTGCTCCAGCGCCCGCATGCTCAGGAAGGGCAGCATCCCGGAGACGACCGGGATGTTGCCGTCGTAGGCGAGGCCCGCGGCGATGCCGACGCAGACCTGCTCGGCGAGGCCGACGTCGACGAAGCGGTCGGGGAAGGTCTCCTGGAACTCCACCAGCGTCGCGCCGATGTCCGGGGTCAGCACCCAGAGGTTGTCGTGGGTCTTCCCCAGCTCCGCCAGGGTCGACCCGATCACCGACCGGGCCGACAGCATCTCGCCGAACGTGAACGTGACCGGCATCAGACCGACTCCTTCTCCCGGGATGCCTCGAGGGCGGCCAGCGCCCGCTCGAGGTCGGCGGCGCCGAGCGAGCCGGCGTGCCAGGCGAGGTTGCGCTCCATGAAGTCGACGCCCTTGCCCTTGACCGTCTCGCAGATGACGACGGTCGGGCGGTCGCTGTCGGTGGCCGGCAGCGCGTCGATCGCGGCCACCAGCGAGGCCATGTCGTGGCCGTCGATCTCCACGACGTCCCAGCCGAAGGCCCGCCACTTGTCCGGGTAGGGCTCGAAGGCGATCCGCTCCTCCGCGTGGCTGGTCATCAGCTGGCGGTTGCGGTCGACGAAGGCGACCAGGTTGCCGAGGTGGTTGCTGCGGGCGGCCATCGCGGCCTCCCACACCGAGCCCTCACCGGTCTCGCCGTCGCCGAGCAGGCAGACCACCCGGTGCGACTCACCGCGGTGCCGGGCGGACAGCGCCATGCCGACCGCGAGCGGGAGGCCGTGGCCGAGCGAGCCGGTGGACGCCTCCACGCCGGGCAGCTGCACCTTGCACGGGTGCATCCCGTAGGCGCTGTCGAGCTTCCCGTAGGTCTCGACGATCCCGTCGTAGGAGAAGAAGCCGCGCATGGACATCGCGATGTACATGCAGACGGCGGCGTGGCCCTTGCTCAGCAGGAAGCGGTCCCGCCGGGGGTTGCTGATGTCGTCGGGGTCGACCCGCAGCCCGTAGTGGAACAGCGCGGTGAAGATGTCCGCCGCGGAGAGGTCCCCGCCGATGTGCACCGCACCCTCGTACGTGCCGCACAGGTGCAGCAGCTTGGACCGCAGCTCGAAGGCCAGGTCCTCCAGCTCCGGCACCGAGGGTCGCTCACCCTCCAGCCGGCCAACGTCGTCACTCATCCTCGGGAACTCCTCGTCGATGACGGTCAGGTGCGGGTGCTGGCGGCTGCGCCCGGACTGCCGGGTGCGCCAGCTGCGCCCTGTTATGTGAGCTGCGTCACAGTTGCAGTGGATGGTTCACATGTCAACACTGTGTGCGCCGCCACACTAACCAGCTATGGTTCACATGTAAACAGCTCGCCCCGCCGGAGTGCGGGACACACGACGGGCCGGCGCTCCCGACGTCCGGCCCGGGGGCGTCGGTCCTGGCGCCCGACCAGCAACGGACACACAGAGAGGTGGAGATCCGCATGACGGTCACATCCAGCACGACGGCTCCGGTGACGACGGGGCTCTACATCGGCGGACAGGAGCGCAGCACCAGCGACGTGCTCGACGTCGTCGACCCGGCCCGGCCCGGCGTCGTCGTCGGCCACGCGGCGGCGGCGTCCGAGGAGGACGTGGCGGACGCCGTCGCCGCGGCGAAGGCGGCGTACCCGGCCTGGTCGGCGCTGTCGGCCACGGAGCGCGCGGCCCGGATGGCCGCGGCCATCGCGGGGATCGCCGACGAGCGCGACGAGGACGCCCGGGTGCTCTCCCTGGAGAACGGCAAGATCGTGCACGAGGCGTGGGTCGACGCGCTGGTCTTCGAGATCCGCTGGCAGCTCGCCCTCTCCCTCGCCGAGGAGGTGGACGCGACCAAGGTGCTGCCGCCCGCCCCCGGCATCCCGGTGCAGACGACCGTCGCCTACCAGCCGATCGGCGTGGTGACCGTGATCGTCCCGTTCAACTGGCCGATCGCGATCCTCGCGGCGGCACTGCCCCACGCCCTGCTCGCGGGGAACACCGCCATCGTCAAGCCGCCGCCCTCGACCCCGCTGGCCACCACCCGCCTGGTGCAGCGCGTGGCGGAGAAGCTGCCACCGGGCGTGCTCAACGTGGTCACCGGCCGGGACGGCGAGATGGCCGGCCTGATCGACAACCCCGACATCGCCAAGGTCTGCTTCACCGGGAGCGTCAACGGCGGCAAGCGGATCATGGAGATGGCCTCCCGCAGCCTCACCCGGGTCACCCTGGAGCTTGGCGGCAACGACCCGGCGATCATCCGGGCCGACGCCGTCCTCGACGACGACCACCTGGACCGGCTGTTCGGGGCCGTGTACGACACCACGGGCCAGATCTGCATGAACGCCAAGCGGCTGTACGTGCACCGGTCCCGGATGGACGAGCTCGTCGCCGGGCTCACCGCCCGCCTGGAGAAGGTCGTGCTCGGTCACGGCCTGGCCGAGGGCACCACGATGGGCCCGCTGCACCAGCCGGCGCAGAAGGCCTTCGTCGCCGAGATCATCGAGGAGGCCAAGGCCGCCGGGGCGACGGTGCTGGAGTTCGGCGAGCTGCCGGGCGGCGAGTTCGCCGAGGGCAACTTCCTCCGCCCGGCCGTCGTCGTGGACCCCGACCCCTCGCTGCGGGTGGTCACCCAGGAGCAGTTCGGCCCGGTCATCCCGGTCATCCCCTTCGACGACGACGCCGAGGCCGTGCGCCAGGCGAACGACACCTGGGCCGGGCTGTGCGCCTCGGTGTGGACCGCCGACGACGACGCGGCCGACCGGCTGGGCTCCCAGCTGGAGTGCGGCTACGTCTGGGTCAACGACCACGGCGCGGCGCGGCTGGACCTGCGGGCCCCCTTCGGCGGCATGAAGGCCTCGGGCATGGGCCGCGAGCAGGGCATCGAGGGGGTCCGGGCGTTCCAGGACACCCGCTCGATCGCCCACGCGGCCAACGAGACGCAGCAGGCCGGGGCCGCGCACTGACCCGCGGTGCCGGGGCGCACAGCGCGCCCCGGCACCGTGCCGTGACTAGGCTTTTCCGGACAGGCAGAAGTCGCATCTCATGAGGGATGGGGCCGCGCGCCGTGCCACCCCGATGAGGAAACGCGAACGATGGAGCTGCCGCCGGATGCCGTCTCCGACCCGATGCCGACCGTGATCGACAGCGACAACTTCACCCCCCGCCTGATCTCCCTGCTGTCCAACACCCTGGTCTGGCGCGAGTCGCGCGCCCTGCGCACCCGCTTCGGCCTGGGCACCAACGACTGGCGCGTCATCTCCGCCCTCGCCATCCGTCCCGGTGCGACGGCGAGTGAGATCTCCGAGTTCGTGGCGATGAACAAGGCGATCATCTCCAAGAGCGTCGGGGTGCTGACCGACCGCCGGCTGATCGTGCAGGTGGAGGACACCGGCCGGTCCCGGCAGCTGTTCCTGACCACGGCCGGCGCCCAGATGCACGACGCCATGCTGCCGATCTCGCTGCGCGGCCAGGAGATCATCCTGGCCGACCTCTCCGAGGACGACGTCGCCCAGCTCAACCACCTGCTGCGCCGCCTGCTCGGGCACGTCCGCGACCTGCAGGCCGAGGAGGCCCTGGAGGAGCGCACCGCCCGCCGGGACTGATCCGGTCAGGCGCGGCCGGCTGCCCGCAGCTCCGCCACGCACGCCCGGTGCAGCGCCCGCTGCCGGCGGACCCGGGCCAGCAGGCCCGGGGTCGGCTCCAGCTCGCGGGTCGCCGCAGGCACGACGCCGGACAGCTGTCCACCGGCCAGCCACCCGGTCGTCTCGTGCACCGTCCACCGCTCGGCGTCGGGCACCGAGACCTCCTGTCCGACCAGGGTCGCCGGGCCGGACACGTCCGGCGCGCCCTCGAGCACCAGCGGGTCGGCACCCCACTCCCCCACCCGCGCCGTGCCCACGTGCAGGCCGCCGTCGTCGACCGCGAGGACGACGTCCGCCGGCCCGTCGCGGCGCCGGGTCGGGGTGATCCGGACGTCGTCGAGGACCAGCACCAGCCGCGGCAGGTACCACCAGTGCTCCCGGCGGAGCATCGCCGAGTCGGCCAGCGCGCGCGAGGGCGGGTGCTTGCGCAGCTCCTGGGCCAGCAGCTCCCCGGTGAACAGCGCACCGTCGCCGTCCTCCAGCAGGGTCGGCCGGCCGCTCAGCACCAGCGGCTCCCAGCCGGACCCGGTGAGCCGGGGGTCGGAGAGCACGAGCGCGACGGCGTCCGCCCCGGCCGCGCTGCGGGCGGTGGCCGCCTGCGCCCACGGCAGGGCCACCGCGGGGCGCTCGCCGAGCAGCAGCGGGACGACGCCGAGAGCCCCGGGTGGACCGCCGTCGCGCCGCCAGACCAGCTCGGCCAGCCCGGCGGCCCGCACCGCTCGCGTCGGATTTGTGTCCGCTGTCACATCCGCTGTCTACTCTCCGTGCCTGCGGCCGCTCGGGCCGCCCTGCGCTGGAGGTCGCCGTGCCCGCAGTCGTCGTGGCCGCCGTGGTCGGGGTGCTGTTCTTCCTCGGGTACCGGTACTACTCCAGCTACCTGGCCCGGAAGGTCTACGTGCTCGACCCGGCGTTCGTCACGCCGGCGCACGAGTTCAACGACGGCAACGACTTCGTGCCGACGAACAAGCACGTCCTCTTCGGCCACCACTTCACCTCCGTCGCCGGCGCCGCCCCCATCGTGGGCCCGGCGATCGCCGTGTTCTGGGGCTGGGGCCCGGCGCTCACCTGGATCGTGCTGGGCACGATCTTCGCCGCCGGCGTGCACGACTTCGGCTCGCTGGTCGTCTCGGTGCGGCACAAGGCCCGCAGCATCGGCACCCTCGCCGGCGAGGTCGTCAACGGCCGGGCCCGGGGCCTGTTCCTGGCGATCATCTTCTTCCTGCTGACCCTGGTGAACGCCGTCTTCGCCGTGGTCATCGGCAACCTGTTCGTGAACAACCCCGGCGCGGTCATCCCGATCGTGGTGGAGATCCCGGTGGCCATGCTCATCGGCCAGTACATCTACAAGACCCGGTCCTCCGCCCTCATCCCCTCGATCGTCGGGGTGCTGCTGCTCTACGCGCTGATCCTCGTCGGCAACGCCGTCCCGGTCTCCCTCGACGGCCTCGCCGAGACCCTCGGCTTCGAGCAGACCCGCAACCTGTGGGTCATCCTGCTGTTCGTCTACACGTGGGTGGCCTCGCGCATCCCGGTGTGGGTGCTGCTCCAGCCGCGGGACTACATCAACAGCCACCAGCTCTTCATCGCCCTGGGCGTCATCTCCCTCGGCGTGATCATCGGCCTGAACACCATCCAGGCACCGCTGGTCAACGACGTCCCCGAGGGGTCGCCGAGCTTCTTCCCGTTCCTGTTCATCACCATCGCCTGCGGCGCCATCTCCGGCTTCCACTCCCTCGTCGCCTCGGGGACGACGTCCAAGCAGCTGGACCGGGAGACCGACGCCCGCTACGTCGGGTACATGGGGGCGGTCGGTGAGGGTTCGCTGGCCACGGGTGCGGTGCTCGCCGCCACCGCCGGCGTGGCCGCCTCGCAGGCCGAGTGGCAGGCGCTCTACCCCGACTTCGCCACCGCATCGGGCGGCGCCACCGGGAACTTCGTCGACGGGGTCGCGGTCTTCGCCAACAACATCGGCATCCCGCTGGACATCGCCACGATCTTCGCCGCAGTGGTGGTGATCAGCTTCGCCGCCACCACGATGGACACCGGCGTCCGGCTGCAGCGGTACGTCGTGCAGGAGATCGGTGAGCTCACCGGCATCCGGGTGCTGGCCCGCAACCTCAGCCTCGCCACCACCATCGCCGTGGTGATCCCGCTGGCGATGGCGCTGCTGCCCGGCGGCGGGGAGGCCGGCTACACCTTCGGCGTGCTGTGGCAGCTGTTCGGCACCACCAACCAGCTCACCGCCGGCCTCGCGCTCGCCGTCATCGCCGTCTGGGTCACCCGCCGCGGCCGCAGCCCGGTCGTGGTGCTCATCCCGCTGGTGTTCCTGCTGGCCATGACCTCGTGGGCGCTGCTGGTCAACCTGCGCAACTTCGTCCGCGACGACCAGTGGGTGCTGGCCCCGCTGGACGCCGTCATCTTCCTGCTCGCGCTGTGGCTGATCGTCGAGGCCGCCCTGGCGCTGCGCGGCGCCTTCCGCGACCGGACGACGACGGACGCCGGGGAGCGACCGGCGGTGGCGCGGGACGAGCCGCGGTGAGCCGCCGCGTCGTGCTGGTCCGGGGCGCGCGCGGCCCGGGCGGAGGCGGGTGCTGCAGCGGGGACGTGCGCCCCTTCGACGCCGGTGGTCAGCACCACCACCGGACGCCGGACGACCCGGTCGGCGCGGTCTACCGCGCGCTGCGCACCGGGCTGCCCGACGACGTCGCGATCGAGGTCGTCTCCCCGTCGAACTGGCTGTGGCTGGTGCCCGCGCTGGTGGGCGACGGCCGGCGGCGCGGGCTCCGGGGAGCCGCGCTGCGGCGCTCGGTGCGCGCCGGGCTGGCCCTGGAGTCGCTGATCGCGGGCGGCTCGGTGCTCGCCTCCGGAGGGCTCCCGCCGCCGGACGCCGCGCTCGCCGCCACCCGGGCGGAGCTCGGCCTGCCCTGACCCCCTCCCGGCGCACCAGGTTTCCCGGCCCCCGCCAGGGGCTATCGAGGCGCTGGTGACCACGACCCGGCTGCGGCTGCAGCGGCTCATCTGGCGCCGGCTGTTCGAGCTGGGCCTCACGGCCGACGAGGCGGCGAAGCGCACCGAGGGCACGCTCTCCAAGGAGGCGATCCGCGGCCTGGTCGCCGGCACCACGTCGATCTACGTCAACGACCGGGTCGCCCGGGCGCTGGCCCGGTCACTCGGGGTGCCCGAGCACCGGGTGCGCCGCGCCGCGGGCCTGCCGACCACCGCCCCCACCGGTGCGCGCACCAGGCCGCACCTGAGGATCGTCGGCCGGGACGACTGAGCCCGACGCCCGGGCCACGGAGCGGCCCGGGCGCGCCGGCGGCAGGATGACGGCGTGCCGATCACCCAGGACGCCACCTACCCCGTGTCCCCCGACGCACTGCTCGCGGCGCTGACCGACGAGGCCTTCCTCCGGGAACGGGCGGCCGCGCTCGGCGCCGACGTCCAGGAGCTCACCGTGCGCACGGACGGCGACCGGCCCCGCACCGAGGTGCGGTTGGCCGCGCCGACCACCGGCATCCCACCGGTGTTCGCCCGCTTCGTCGGCGACCGGGTGACCGTGGTCGAACGCACCGCGTGGACGCCGGACGGCACCGGCGGGCACCGCAGCGACCTGGACGTGCAGGCCGAGGTGTTCGGCCGGACGGTGCAGGTCACCGGCGAGCGGCGCCTGGTCCCGGACGCCGCGGGCAGCCGCTCCACGGTGACCGGTGAGGCCACGGTCGACGCCCCGCTGATCGGCCGGCAGGCCGAGGCCGCCGTCCGCGAGCTGATCGGGGTCGTGTTCCGGCGCGAGGACGAGGTGCTGAACCGGCGGTTCGGGGAACGGAACTGAGCGAGACCACCCGCTGACGGAGCGTGCCGACCCGGCTGTACCGGATCCCGAACGGTCGGGGGGATTGACGTCCGACCGGACACGCGGTCAGGTTGCCGCATGCGCCCTCTGGTGGTCGACGACCTCGCGCCGTTCGACGACTGGGCCGCCGCCGTCCAGGCCTCGCTCACCCACCTGCACCGCACCATCGGCCTCGACGTCTGGATGCTCACCGAGGTCACCGGTGCCGAGCAGGTGGTGCTGCACGCCCATCCCCGCGAGGCGGTGCCCGCCGGCACCGCGTTCCCCTGGGAGCAGACCTTCTGCCGCCAGATGGTCAGCGGCACCGGGCCCCGGGTCGCGACCGTCACCGCCGCCGTCCCGGTGTACTCCCAGCTGCTGGCCGGCCACCCGGAGCGGATCGCCGCCTACGTCGGGGTGCCGCTGGTGACGCGTTCCGGCGAGCTGTTCGGCACGCTGTGCGGCTTCTCCGCGCGGGCCCAGCCGCGCAGCATGGCCCGGTTCCTGCCGACGGTGGAGCACACCGCCCGGCTGCTCAGCACGCTGCTGCCCCCCGACTCCTCCGGGCCGCCGGTCAGCGGCTGAGCAGTTCCCGCGCCTCGATCCGCCGTCGGCCGATGTAGTAGAGCGTCGTCCCCTCCGGCACCGGGGTGTCCCACGGCGGGCTGACCGCCAGCTCGCCCCCGTCGCGCACCGCCAGCACGGTCGCGCCGAACTCCCGGCCCAGGTGCGTCTGGCAGTCGCCGAAGGCGGCGAACCGGTGGCCGGCCGGCAGCCGCACCGAGTAGGTGTTGCCGTGCCCGCCGTGGCTCATGACGTCGGTGTAGACGTCGGTGATGCCCGGGTCCAGCGCCTCCTCGGTGAGCAGGTAGGGCATGTGCCACTGCACGCAGGCGATCCGCGGGTCGACGTAGCGCAGGTTCTCCCGCCGGCCCAGGTCACGCAGGGCGGCCACCATGTGCGCCCCGTGGTTGGCGTGGTCGGCGGCCAGCGCGATGGCCAGCGTCTCGTTGTCGTCGCGCCCGTCGACGATCACCGTCCGGGCCCGGGGGACGCAGGCCCGGCTCATCACGTCGGTGTGGGTCAGGTCGCCGCGGACGAAGGAGACGTCGTCCTGCTCGGGCACCGGGTGCTCGTGGACGTCCTCCCAGGCGCAGAGCACGATCTCGCCGGCGCCCTCGTTCGCCAGCTCGGCGAGGATCCGCTCCGTGCGCCCCGGGGTGTACCCCAGGACGACGACATGGTCGGTCAGGTCCAGTACCACGACGCCCCTCAGACGCTTGCCGCGGACCGTCGACAGGTAGTCGGCCAGCCGCGTGAACAGCAGTGTCAGCGTGACGATGCCGCCGACGATGACGTAGGCCCCGACGACGTGCCCGCCGTCGGAGACCGGGAACAGGTCGCCGTAGCCCACCGTCGCGGCGGTGACGACGAAGTACCACCAGTAGTTGCCCGGCGAGGCGATCTCGCTGTCCGGCGGCTCGACCAGCGCCATCGCCAGCCAGCTGGTCAGGAAGACGACCACGATGACGACCAGCGGCAGCCGCCAGCCGTGCAGCCGGCTGCTCACCACACGGGTCAGCCGCGAGAACAACGTGAACACGGGCCTCCTGCCGGGTCGGGCGTTCCCGGCAACCTAGCGCCTCGCCCTCCGGTCAGTCCTCGGCCGGCACCTCGCACGGCCTGACCGGGAGGCCGGTCAGCCCGCCGAGGAAGGCGTGCAGCTCACCCGCGTCGGCGCCGAGGACGACGGTCAGCTGGGGGACGTCCGCCTCGCGCACGGCGCCGGTCTCGCGCTCTGCCGCCGCGAGGCCCAGCGCCTCGGCCAGGACGCCGGCCTCGTCCTCCCGGCCGGCCGGGAACTCGACGGCGGTCTCCGGCGCCGGGCCGTCGGCGACGCTCACGGTGCCGACGACGGCGCCGTCCTGCCGCAGCTCCGCGACGACCGCCTCCGCGGTGGCGGGGTCGGCGGAGGCATCGCGGACGTCGACGGTCCACGGCTCGGGGTCACAGGTCGCGGGCGGCGGCGGGGTGGGCTCCGGGGCCGGCGTGGGCGGCGTCGGCTCCGGGCCGGGGCTCGGCGTGGGCGGCGTCGGCTCCGGGCTCGGCGTGGGCTCCGGGCTCGGCGTGGGCTCCGGGCTCGGCGTCGGCTCCGGGCTCGGCGTCGGCTCCGGGCTCGGCGTCGGCTCCGGGCTCGGCGTCGGCTCCGGGCTCGGCGTCGGCTCCGGGCTCGGCGTTGGGGTGGGTTCCGGACTCGGGCTGGGCGGCGGCTCAGCCGGCACCTCGGGTTCGACCGGCACCTCAGGCTCGACCGGCACCTCAGGCTCGACCGGCGGGGTCGGCGGGGTCGGCGGGGTCGGCGGGGTCGGCGGGGTCGGCTCGACAGGCGCTGCCGGCTCGGCGGCGAGGAGCACCGGCGGCGGTGGCGGCGGACCGGCCGGCGCGGGCACCGGCAACGGCGCGGGCACCGGCTCCGGCGCGGGCACCCGTACGGCCGGCGCTGGGGCGGTCGGCGTCACCGGCGTCCCCGCGTAGCTCGCGGCGAGCAGCAGCACGGAGGTCACGTACTCGGTGGAGTGGTTGTAGGCGTACACCGCGCGGGCCTGCCCGGCGAGGTTCGACAGGTCGCCCCCGGCGGCGCAGAGGTAGCGCGCGGCAGCAGCGGCCGCGTCGTCGAGGTCGAACGGGTCGGTGCGGCCGTCACCGTCGCCGTCGGCCGCGTAGCGCGCCCAGGTGGAGGGGATGAACTGCATCGGGCCGACCGCCCGGTCGTAGCTGGCGTCGCCGTCCAGCCGGCCCTGGTCGGTGTCCCGGATCTCCGCCGTCGCTCCGGACCCGGTGAGCGGTATGCCCACGATCCGCGGGCTCGAGGTGCCGTCGGGCTGCAGCACCGCGCCGGCGAACCGGCCGTGGTTCGACTCGACCAGGCCGATCCCCGCGAGCAGCTCCCAGCGGATGCCGCACGACGGGGGCGCTGCCTGCGCGGCCCGGGTGTAGGCGCCGAGCGCCGCCGCCGGGATCCCGCCGGCGGCCAGCGGTGAGCTCTGCACCGGCCCGGCCACGGGCGGCTCCGGCGGTCGCGCGGTGTCCGCCAGGACCGCTGGCTCACCGGCGACGGGTGGGGCGGGTGCGTCCTCGCTCGCGGCCGCCGGAGGCGCTGCCGAACGCTCCGTGCGGGGCGCGGGCCGTTCCACGACCGGAGCCGACGCTGCCGCCGGCACGACCTCGGCGCCCGATGCGCTCGCCAGCGCCGCGACGGTCATCCCCGCGGTGACCACGACACCCACGCGGCGCCCGAGCGTCCCCGACGGAGCCCCGCGGTACCCGACCGCCGTCCGCCCCCGCCACCTGCTCATCCGTCCCCCAACGGTCTGAGGCAGCCCGGGATCGTGTCGCCGCCCCGGAGCCCCCGACGCGGCCCCGGCACCACCGGTGCCGAGCCCGCGTTCCGGGCCTCAGTGAAGGGGTGCCGGCGAAGCGGCGCAACCCCTCACGGCGCGCCGTGGCCCGGTCGACGTCCCGAGTTCACCACCGCGTCGAGCTCGGCGGCCACCAGCTCCGCGACCCGGCCGACGTCGGGCTCGTGCAGCATCCCGGTGTGGTTGCCCGGCACCTCGTGCAAGGCCCACTCCCCCGTGAGGTGGCTCGACCAGCGGGCCCGGGCGGTGGCGTCCGGGTCGTCCCGGGCGACCAGCACCAGGGTGCGGCCGTCCCAGGCAGCGCCCTGGTACCGGCGCTGCAGGAACATGCCCTGGCGGTAGAAGCGCAGGTAGTGGCCCTTGCCCGCGTCCGGGACGATGCCGGTCAACGCCAGGGCGCCGATCTGCTTCACCCGCCGGAGGAGCCCCCCGTCGATCGCCGGTGGGGATGTCTTCCTGCCCGGCGGGAAGGAGTCGAGCACGGCCAGCAGCGCCACCTCCTCCCCCGCGGCGCGCAGCTGGTGGGCCATCTCCAGCGCGACGATCCCGCCCAGCGAGTGCCCGGCGAGCCGGTACGGGCCGTGCGGCTGCACGGTCCGCACCGCGGCCAGGTGGCGGCGTGCGATCGCCTGGACCGACCAGTCCGGCCGCCCCCGGTTCTCCATGCCGTGCGCCTGCAACGCCCACACCGGCTGGTCCGGCCCCAGGCGGAGCGCCAGCGACCGGAAACCGACGGCCACGCCGCCCGCGCCCGCGATGCAGAACAGCGGCGGGCGGCTGCCCTCGGCGCGGAGCCGGACCATGGTCGGGTGCTCCGGCGCCCGGCGGCGCCGCACCGCCTCGGCGAACGAGGCGACCGTCGGCGACTCCTGCAGCAGGGTCGTGGACAGCAGCCGGGCCGGCACGTCCATCTGCGTCCCCATCGCCGCCAGCAGCGCCTCGGCCGCCAGCGAGTCGCCACCGAGCTCGAAGAAGTCGTCGTGCAGCCCCACCTCGTCCAGCCCGAGGGCGCGCGCGAACTCGGCGGCCACCACGCGCTCCCAGTCGGTGCCCGGCGGGGTGGTGGCGGTCCGGGGCGGGGGCGGCGGCAGCGCGGAACGGTCCAGCTTGCCCCGCTCCGTGCGCGGCAGCGCCGGCAGCAGGACGACGTCCTGCGGCACCATGAAGCCCGGCAGCACCTCGCGGACCGCGCGCCGCACCGTCGCGGCGTCCAGCCGCTGCACCGCCGGGACGACGTAGGCGACCAGCCGGGTCTGCCCGCCCGCCTCGACGCCGACGACCACCGCCTCCCGCACCTCGGGCAGGGCGAAGAGGGCGGCGTCCACCTCCCCCGGCGCGACCAGGTGGCCGCGGATCTTGACGCTGTGGTCGGTGCGGCCGAGCAACGTCACGCAGCCGTCCTCGTCGATCCGGGCGACGTCGTTCGTGCGGAAGCTCCGGACCCCGTCGACCGGACCGGAGTAGGCGGCCGCGGTGGCCTCCCGCGCGCCCCAGTAGCCCTCGGTCAGCCACCGGGAGCTCACCACCAGACGCCCGGTGCCGTGCTCGTGCCGCTGACCCTGCTCGTCCTCCACGGCGAAGTGCATCCCCTCGACCGACCGCCCCACCGGGACGGCACCGGCGGGCAGGGGGTCACCGGGCATCAGCCGGAACTCCGACAGCAAGCCCGTCTCGGTCGAGCCGTAGCGGTTGCGGATCTCGCAGCCGGGTCCGACGACGGAGCGGATCGCGGCGAGCTGTGCGGCGTGGACGGTCTCCCCGCCCATCGAGACCCTCGTCAGCGTCTCCAGCCGGTCGCCGGGTGGGAGGGTCGCCACCACCCCGCGCATGATCGCCGGGCTGGCGATCAGGACCGAGGCGCCCACCTCCCGCAGCCAGCCCGCCAGCTCGGGCACCGGGCAGGTGCGAGGGTCGAACAGCTGCTGGGTGCTGCCGGCCAGCAGGCCGCCGAGGGCGGTCTTCAACCCCGCGTCGAACCCCATCGGCAGCAGGTTGGCCACCACGTCACCGGGCCCGTAGCAGCCGCTGCCGGAGGAGTTCGTCCACGTGTCGTGCAGCGCGGTGCCGGCGGCCGAGAACACGCCTTTGGGCAGGCCCGTCGAGCCGGAGGTGTAGACGATGCTGACCGTGTCCCCCGAACCGTGCGGGGTGGACCGGAGCGCGGCCGCCACCTCCTGCAGGTCCTGCCCGTCGGGTCCCCTACCGGGCAGGAGCACCACGGGGCACACCTCCGCGGCGACGTCCGCGTGCGCGGCGTCACTGACGCAGACCCGCGCGCCCGCCAGCTCCACGTAGTGCCGCAGCCGGGCAGCCGGGGTGGTGGGGTCGAGCACGACCATCGGCGCGCCGGACGCGATCACGCCCACCACCGCGATCACGGCGTCGACCCCCGGCGTCCGGAGCACGCACACCGGACGGCCGGCGTCCTCGGCCTCGGCCACCGCGGCGCGGACGGCCTCGGCCTCGAACACGACGTCGGCGAACCGGACCGAGCGTTCCCGGTCGGCCAGCGCCAGCACCTCCGGCTGCGCGAGCGCGACCTCGACCAGCCGGTCGATCAGGCGGCCGTCCGCATCGCGCCCGTCCAGCGGTGACAGCCGGTCGGTTGCACCAACCATCGAAAAATGGTGGCCAACCGAGTCGCGCTCCGCATGGCTCATGATCGGGAAGCTAGTACGGAACCGTCCGGAGCAACATCCGGGCCGTCCTGGCGTGCAGGTCGGGGCGAGGCCGCCCCTGCCTCGTCAGGTCACGCGTCCAGCCCCGTGGGGACCCAGCTGCCGACGCCGGACACCGCGTCGAGCTCGGCCGCCACGAGCTTCGCGACCTCGGCGACGTTCGGCTCGTGCAGCATCCCGGTGTGGTTGCCCGGCACCTCGTGCATCGACCACTGCCCGGTCAGGTAGCCGGACCAGCGGGAGCGCGCCGCGGAGTCCGGGTCATCCCCGGCCACCAGCACCAGCGTGCGGCCGTCCCAGGGAACCCCCCGGTACCGCCGCTGCAGCCACATCCCCTGCCGGAAGAAGCGCAGGTAGTGCCCCTTGCCCGCGTCCGGGACGATCCCGGTCAGCACCAGGGCACCGATCTGCTTCACCCGCCTGAGCGGCCCACCGTCGATCGCCGGAGGCGACGTCCGGGGGTCGGGCGGGAACGAGTCGAGGACGGTCAGCAGTGCGACCTCCTCCCCCGCGGCCCGCAGCTGATGAGCCATCTCCAGGGCGACGACCCCGCCCAGGGAGTGCCCGGCGAGCCGGTAGGGCCCGTGCGGCTGCACGGTCCGCACGGCGACCAGGTGACGGCGGGCGATGGCCTGCACCGACCAGTCCGGCAGCCCGCGGTTCTCCATGCCGTGGGCCTGCAACCCCCACACCGGCTGGTCCGGCCCGAGCCGGAGGGCCAGCGACCGGAAACCGACGGCCACACCCCCGCCCCCGCGACGCAGAACAGCGGCGCACGGCTGCCCTCGCCGCGGAGCCGGACCATGGTCGGGTGCTCGGGGGTCCGGCCCCGTCGCACCGCCTCGGCGAAGGACGCGACCGTCGGCGACTCCTGCAGCAGCGTGGTGGTGAGCACTCGCGCCGGCACCTTCATCTCGGTGCCCATCGACGCCAGCAGCGCCTCCGCCGCCAGCGAGTCGCCGCCCAGCTCGAAGAAGTCATCGTGCAGCCCGACCTCCTCGAGCTCGAGGGCGCGCGCGAACTCGGCGGCGACCACCCGCTCCCAGTCGGTGCCGGGCGGCACGGTCCCGGTCCGGGCGGGCGGCGGCGGCAGCGCGGAACGGTCCAGCTTGCCCCGCTCGGTCCGCGGCAGGGCGGTGAGGAACACGATGTCCTGCGGCACCATGAAGCCGGGCAGCACGTCGCGGACGGCGCGCCGGACGGTCGCAGCGTCCAGCCGCTCGGCCGCTGGAACGACGTAGGCGACGAGGCGGATCTGCCCCCGCGCGTTCTCGGCCCCGACGACCACCGCCTCGCGGACCTCGGGGAGGGCGAAGAGGGCGGCGTCGACCTCGCCCGGTTCGACGAGGTGGCCGCGGACCTTGACGCTGTGGTCGGTGCGGCCCAGCAGGGTCACGTAGCCGTCCTCGTCGATCCGGGCCGAGTCACTGGTCCGGAACGTGCGGGCCCCGTCGGCCGCGTCGGAGAAGGCAGCCGCGGTCAGCTCCGGCGCGCCCCAGTACCCGCGGCCCAGCCAGTGGGAGGTCACCACCAGGCGCCCGGTGCCGTGCTCGCGCCGCTCGCCGTCCTCCATCTCCACGAGGAACTGCATGCCGGGCACCGGCCGGCCCACCGGTACGGCGCCGGCGGGCGCCGGGTCTCCCGGCCGCAGCCGGAACTCGGCGAGCAGCCCGGTCTCGGTCGACCCGTACCGGTTGCGGATCTCGCAGTCCGGGCCGACGACCCCGCGGATCGCGGCCATCTGGGCGGCGTGCACCGTCTCCCCGCCCATCGTGACGGTCGACAGCGTGTCCAGGCGGTCCCCCGGCGGGAGCGTCGCGACCAGGCCCCGCATGATCGCCGGGCTGGCCACCAGCACGGAGGCGCCCACCTCCCGCAACCAGCCCGGCAGCTCGGAGACCGACCGGGTGCGGGGGTCGAACAGCTGCTGCGTCGTGCCGGCCAGGAGCCCGGCGAGAGCGCCCTTCAACCCCGCGTCGAACCCGAGCGGCAGCAGGTTGGCCACCACGTCACCGGGGCCGTAGCAACCGCTGGCCACGGAGTTCGTCCAGGCGTCGTGCACCAGCGTGCGGGAGTCGGAGAACACGCCCTTGGGCAGCCCCGTCGATCCCGAGGTGAACACCAGGCTGACCGCCTCGCCCGGCCCTCGCGGTGCCGACCCGAGCGCCGCGGCGACCGACGCCAGCTCCGGGTCGCCCGCCGGCCCGGTCGGCTGGACGACCACCGGGCAGACCTCGGCGGCGACCTCGGCGTGCGCCGGTTCGGAGACGCACACCCGCGCCCCGGCCAGCTCCACGTAGTGCCGCAGCCGCGGGGCCGGGGTCGTGGGGTCGAGCACCACCACCGGCGTGCCGGCGGCGATCACCCCGACAACCGCGACCACCGCGTCGACCCCCGGCCGCCGGAGCACGCACACGGGGCGGCCGTCGTCCTCGGCCGCCACGACCGCGGCGCGGACGGTCTCCGCCTCCCGCAGGAGGTCGGCGTAGGACACCGCGCGATCCCGGTCGGCCAGCGCCGGCACCTCCGGCTGGCCGAGCGCCACCTCGGCGATCCGGTCGATCAACCAGTCGTCCACGCTGCGCTCGTCCAGGGGCGCGAACCCCACCGGACCAGACCGCAACCCCTGTTGCTCCCCGGGCTCCATGGTCGGGAAAGTAGTACGACATCGGCAGGAAGGGAACGCCGATCAGCCGAGCGGGTGCTCGGGCGGAACGCATGTTGCCGCGACCCGGCTCGGGGGTACGCCGCCGGCATGCTGAGCCGCGACCTGCTGCTGACCGCGTTCGACAACGTCGAAGGGGCCGTCCGGGGAGTCCTCGACGGCCTGGACCCGGCACTGCTGGACGAGCGGATCGACCCCCAGGCCAACACGATCGGCTGGCTGGTCTGGCACCTCCTCCGGGTGCAGGACGACCACGTGGCCGAGGTCGCCGGCCGTCCGCAGGCCTGGACCGACGCGGGGTGGGCCGAGCGGTTCGACCTCCCGTTCGACCTCGGCGCCACCGGCTACGGCTTCAGCAGCGACGACGTCGCCGCGACCCGGGTGACCGACCCCGAACTGCTGACCGGCTACTCCACCGAGGTGCACCGCCGGACCGCGGAGTTCGTCCGCGGCCTGTCCGACGCCGACCTCGACCGGGTCGTCGACGAGCGCTGGGACCCGCCGGTGACCCTCGGGGTCCGGCTGGTCAGCGTGCTCACCGACGACCTGCAGCACGCCGGCCAGGCCGCGTTCCTGCGCGGCACCCTCGACCGCCGCTGAACCGCTCGCGCGCGTAACGTCCGCCGGGTGAGCAGCGCTGCCACCACCCCGACCGGAACCGACTTCTACGTCCTCGAGGACCTGCTGCACCCGGCGGAGATCGAGGTCCGCGATCGGGTCCGGGAGTTCTGCACCCGCGAGGTCACCCCGGTGATCAACGACTACTGGGAGCGCGCCGAGTTCCCGCACGCGCTGCTGCCGGGGATCGCCGGGCTGGGCATCGCCGGCGGCACCGTGCGCGGGTACGGCTCCCCCGGCATGAGCGCCGTCGCGGCCGGGCTGGTGGCCCGCGAGTGGGCGCGCGCCGACGGCAGCCTCGGCACCTTCTACGGCGTGCACAGCTTCCTGGCGATGCAGTCGATCGACATGCTCGGCAGCGCGGAGCAGAAGGAGCGCTGGCTGCCGGCGATGGCCCGGCTGGAGACGATCGGCGCGTTCGGCCTGACCGAGCCCCAGCACGGCTCGGACGCCGTGGCGCTGGAGACCCGGGCGGTGCGGGACGGCGACGAGTACGTGCTCACCGGGGCGAAGAAGTGGATCGGCAACGGCACCATCGCCGACCTGGTGCTGATCTGGGCCAGGGACGAGGACGGCGACGTCGGCGGCTACGTCGTCCCGAAGGGGTCGATCGGCTGGACCGCGACCCGGATGACCGGCAAGACGGCGCTGCGCGCGGTGTGGCAGGCCGAGATCACCCTCGACGGGGTGCGGGTGCCGGCGGAGAACCGGCTGGCCGGGTGCCACTCCTTCAAGGACGTCGCGAAGGTGCTCGACCGGACCCGGTACACCGTGGCCTGGCGGGCGCTGGGCGTGGCCGAGGCCGCCTACGAGCTGGCGCTGGCGCACACCCTGCGGCGGGAGCAGTTCGGCCAGCCGATCGCCGGTTACCAGCTGGTGCAGGAGAAGCTGGCCCGGATGCTCGCGGAGATCACCAGCATGCAGCTGCTGTGCTGGCGGCTGTCGGTGCTGGCCGACGAGGACCGGATGACCGCGGCGATGGCGTCGCTGGCGAAGATGAACAACGCGAAGAAGGCCCGGGCGATCGTGGCCGACGCGCGGGACCTGCTCGGCGGCGACGGGATCCTGCTGGAGCACCACGTGGCCCGGCACCACGCCGACATCGAGGCGATCTACACCTTCGAGGGCACCGACCACGTGCAGGCGCTGATCGTGGGCCGGGAGGTCACCGGCATCTCGGCGATCACCGGCCGCCGGGCCGCCCCGCGGACGGCGCCCGAGCCGCCGCAGTCGATCTGAATCAGCTCACCCGCTGCAGCTCCTGCGCCGTCCGCCGCCGGCAGTCGGTGCAGCCGGACCGTCCGCGGCCGACCCGCTCCCACCGCTGCGATCCCCAGACCTGCACGATCGCCCCGCAGACGGCGAGCTCCACCTCCCCGTCGAGCTCGTCGGCGGGGCGGTGGGCCTCCACCGCGTGCCAGGACATGGGCTGGTCTGCCGGCTGGGCCCAGGACCGGCGGTCTGGTCGGGCGAAGCCGACGGCGTAGCTGTTCACGCATTTCGGTGTGCCCCAGGCCACAACTGGTCAACCATCGTCGCCGCCTGACCACCGGACGGCGCTACCGTCGGAGCGTGAGTCGAGGAGGTGCCCCGTGGAGCCGGTGAGCCTGCTGGTGGGTGGCGCGTTGCTGGCGGTCGGTTTCGTCGCCGGGCGGCTGGGACGACGACGGGGCGCAGCCCCGGCGCTGCCGCAGGCGATGTGCGGCTGCGGCCATCCGCTGAGCCAGCACGACCCGGAGCAGGGCATCTGCCACTCGGAGGTGGCCCGGGACGCCTACACCAAGCGCGGCAAGTGGGCCGGGCACACCTGGGTGAGCTGCAGCTGCCGGCAGTACGTCGGTCCGCGCCCGATCGACGAGGTCTTCGCGCCCCGGCTGCTGCCGCCCTCGGACTGACGTCTCCGAACCCGGGGTACGGCGCTGCCCATGAGCGGGAAGTCAGCGGAGGACTACGCGGGCGACTACAGCGACCCCGAGCTGCGGGAGCGGCTCAAGGAGAAGATCAAGGCAGGTGACCGCGGCGGTCGCCCCGGTCAGTGGAGCGCCCGCAAGAGCCAGCTGCTGGTGCACGAGTACGAGCAGCACGGCGGCGGCTACCGGCACGAGGGCGAGCGCAGCGAGTCCCAGCAGCACCTGCGGCAGTGGACCGAGCAGGACTGGCACACCGGGGACGGCGGTGACCGCGCCCGGCACGGCGACCACACCGGGCGCTACCTCCCCGACGCCGCGTGGCAACTGCTCAGCGACGATGATCGCGCGGAGACCGAGAGGGTCAAGGAGCGGGCGCAGGACCAGCACGTGCCCAACACCGACGCGGCCCGGGAGGCCCGCGCGGCCGCCGAGCTGGTCGGGATGACCGCCGACGAGGCGCAGCGGGCGGTGCGACGGATGAGCGGGGACTCACAGCTCGACCGGGCCGAGCAGGCGGAGCGCGAGCTGGGCAGCAGCCGGAAGACGGTGCTGGCCGCGATCGAGTCCCGTCGCCGCCGGAGCTGAGCTGCGGAGCCGGCGCAGTCAGCTGTCGGGATCTGGGTCGCGGGCGTAGCGGCGACGGAGGAACTCGCGGGTCAGCAGGCCCCCGCCGGTGAGGATCACGAAGTTGACGGCGGCGAGGCCCCAGCCGCTCAGCAGGAGTCCCACGACCGCGCCCAGGCACCCCCAGGCCAGCTGGACGGCCAGGTCGTGCCCGAACGAGCGCCGAGCCAGGAACGCCCTGGCCTCTTCCCTGGAGCGTCGTCGGTCCGCCTGCGCCGCCCGCTCCCAGCGGTTGGAGGGGCGCTGCTCGGACGCGGTCATGCACGACCCGCTGCAGAGATGATCACGTCACCGATCATGGCCGTCCCCACGCCACCCGGCATCCGGGCAGCCGCGACGAGGCACCCCCGGACACACGACCGCCCCGTGCACCGGACGGTGCACGGGGCGGTCATGGCAGGCGCTCGTGAGGCGCCGAGGCGTCAGCGGACGGTCGAGTCGTCCTTCTCGACGGCCTTCTTGCTCGGCCACATCTTGGCGCCGATCACGCCACCGATCGCAGCCGCGGCGATCGAGAGGCCCAGGCCCAGGGCGGCCCACTCGGCGCTGTTGCGGGCCACGTCGGCCGCCTGGCCGGCGGCGATGTCCGGCAGGTTGGCCTGCTGGATGCTGGCGACGTCGGTGACCACGCCGGCCAGGGAACCGAACAGGGCACCCCCACCGAAGAGGGTCAGGACCACCAGGGTGACCACGGTGAGGGCCCACACCAGGATGCCGTGCAGCAGCCCTTCGGCGAACCCGCGCCACAGCGCGGTCGCACCCGCGGTCAGCCCACCCAGGAACAGGGCGATCAGGCCGTTGACGCCGCTGAGCCAGTCGGCGTTGCTCGCCCCGTCGTTGGCGCCGACGTCCCACCAGCCCACGGCGAGAGTGGCCACCTGCAGGAGCAGGAAGGTCGGCACGGCCACGATCAGGCCGGCCCAGACCGGACCCCAGCGCACCCGGTCGCGGCGGGACGACGACCCGCTCACGAGCACCGGCGCGGTGCCGGTGTGGGCGACCGGGTCGACGGCCCCGGCACGCGTGGCGCCCTCACCGCTGACGCCGACGGGCTCGGCGACGTTCTCGGTGAACGCCGTCTCCGTTCGTGTACGACTCTCCGTCATCTCGATTCCTCGTTCCGCTCGGGGTCGTTGACACCAGAGCTGTTCCCACGAGGCCCGCGGCCCACCATCAGGGACGGAGCTGTCACCGAATCGTCACCCGCGCGGGGAACTCCGCGGGAACCGCCGGGAGCGCCGGGAGCGCGTCCGTCAGCCGACGCGGAAGAAGTCGAAGACGACGGTGTCCGGATGCCGGACCCCTGACCCGACGAACACGTGCGAGGTGAGCACGGCCAGCCGCGGGGCGTCGGTCTCGAAGCGGGGCACCGACCGGAAGTAGATCCGGGCCGGGTCGACCGGGAGGCCGTCGCGCAGCCGGGCGATGTCCTCGGCCGACCCGGTGCGCAGGCCGGTGTTCTCGACGTAGACCCGCTCCCCCTGGTCGGACTCAAGCACGTACCGGGCCTCGGCCACGGTCTCCGTCGGGGTCCGGATCACCTGGAAGTCGGCCCCGCCCGGCAGCACCCGGCCGGTCAGCAGCGGGCCGGAGACGATGCCGCCGGTGATCGGGACGACCCGGCGCAGGCCGCCCGGGGTCGCGCCGATCTCGATCGGCGGAGCGACGGTGACCTCGAGGTGCAGCAGGTGCTCCAAGGGAGGCGGGGTGGGTGAGGGTGGTGCGGTGGGCGGCACCGTGCTCCGATCCGGTCGAGGGCGGCTCACCAGAGCACGCCGGGGTTGAGGATGCCCAGCGGGTCCAGCGCGCTGCGCACCCGCCGTCCGACGTCCATCACGTCGGCGTCGAGCTGGTCGAGCAGGGCCGCCCGCTTGGTGCGCCCGACCCCGTGCTCGCCGGTGATGGTGCCGCCGCACTCGAGGGCCACCTGGAGGACGGCGTCGAAGGCCTGCAGGGCGCGCGCCCGGCCCTCCTCGTCGCCGGGGCGGTGGACGATCACCGGGTGCAGGTTGCCGTCACCGGCGTGCGCGAAGACCGGGATCTCCACCTGGAAGGTCGCGGCGATCTCCTCGATGCGCGCCATCGCGGTGGGCAGCTGGTGCACGGGCACGCAGATGTCCTCGTGCAGGGCGGCGCCGCGGACCTCGATGGCCGGGCCGACCGCGCGTCGCGCCTCGAGGAACAGGTCCCCCTCGACCGGGTCGTCGGTCGCGAACACGGTGGTCGCACCGGCCGCCTCGCAGCACTCGGTCATGACGGCGAGCTCGCCGGCCCGGGCGCCGCCGGGCGCGTCGGACTGGCCGACCAGCAGGGCGCCGGCGTCCCGGTCCAGGCCCATCGCCCGGAGGTCCTCGACGGCGTTGATCGACGCCGAGTCCATCAGCTCCAGCATCGAGGGCCGCACCCGGGAGCCCATCGCCACCACGGCGCGGGCGGCGTCCCGGGGGGTGTCGAAGTAGGCCACGAGCGTCCCGGCCGGGTGCGGCTGCGGCACCAGCCGGAGCACGACCCGGGTGATCACGCCCAGGGTGCCCTCGCTGCCGACGAACAGCTTGAGCAGCGGCAGCCCGGCGACGTCCTTGACGGTGCGCCCACCCAGGGTGATCAGCCGCCCGTCGGCCAGCACGACGTCGATCCCCTGGACGTAGTCGGTGGTGACGCCGTACTTGACGCAGCAGATGCCACCGGCGTTGGTCGCGACGTTCCCGCCGATCGAGGAGATCCGGAAGGAACCGGGGTCCGGCGGGTACCAGAGCCCGTGCGCCGCGGCGGCGTCCTTGACGGCGGCGTTGAGCGCCCCCGGCCCGACGACGGCGGTGCGGTCGACCGGGTCGATCTCGATCGCCGTCATCCGCTCGGTGCTCAGCAGCAGGCAGCCGTCGACGGCGGTGGCCCCGCCGGCCAGGCTCGTGCCCGCGCCCCGCACGGTCACCGGGACCCGGTGCTCGGCGGCCCAGCGGACGGCGGTCTGCACGTGGGCGGCCGACTCGGCGCGCACCACGGCCACCGGCCACCCGGCGTCGGGCAGCCGCGACCAGTCGTGGCGGTACCCCTCGACCACCGCCGGGTCGGTGACGACCACCCCGTCCGGGAGCGCCGTCCGCAGCAGTTCGACCGGGGCGCCCTGGGCGACCGTGTCCTCCATCCACCCAAGCAAGCAGACGGCGGCCCGGCGGGCAAGCGGCCGGCGGCGGCGCGCACACCGGCTACGTCGTCCGACGTAGCCGGCCAGGACGGACGTCGCGGTTCCACCTGCCGGAAACGCTCTGTCGAACCGGCCCGTGCAATGGTGTCGCGCGCCACATCTGCGCCCTAGGCTCATCCCGGGGTGGCGGTGCCGCACAGAACGCCCGCACACCCCCGTTCGCATGCACAGCCGGACGTTCCACCACCTGACGCACTCGAAGGGAGGACCGTGACGAGGTCCAGTCGACCTGCGGGACCTGGCGACGCCCGGTCCTCGGGCAGCCCCACGGTCGAGGCCACGACGACCGCCCCCGTGGGCCCGACGACACCGCCCTCGGTGGCCAGCGAGTCCGCCGCGGACGCCGCGGCGCCCGGCCCGCGCGGTGACCGCGCGGCCCGGACGCCGGACGACCGGCGGGCCGGGCAGCTGCGCGACTGGGGGCTCCCGCTGCTGGGGGTGGCCCTCGCCATCGGCCTGTTCGAGCTGCTCCCCCGGATCGGCCTGATCGACCGGCGGTTCTTCCCGCCGGCGTCGGAGATGTTCGGCGCGCTCTGGGACCGGGTCGCCGACGGCTCCATCTGGGAGCCGATCGGGCAGACCCTCCAGGGCTGGGGGCTGGGCCTGGGCACCGCACTGGTGATCGCACTGCCGCTGGGCATCGTGATCGGCTCGGTGTTCCTGCTGTTCATGGCCACCCGGACGACGGTGGAGTTCCTCCGCCCGATCCCGTCGGTCGCGCTGATCCCGCTGGCCGTGCTCGTCTTCGGGGCCGGGCTGGAGAGCAAGTGGTTCCTCGCCGCGTTCGCCGCGACGTGGCCGATCCTGCTGCAGACGCTGTACGGCGTCCGCGACGTCGACCCGGTGGGCCTGGACACCGCCCGCTCCTTCGGCATCGGCGCCTTCACCCGGCTGCGTCGGGTGGTGCTGCCCAGCGCGCTGCCCTACATCGTCACCGGCGTGCGCATCTCCTCGGCGGTCGCGCTGATCCTGTCGGTGACCGCGGAGCTGGTCCTCGGCGCACCCGGCCTCGGGCAGGAGATCAACATCGCCCGGCAGAGCGGCGCGGTGCCCGGGATGTACGCCCTGATCATCGTGACCGGCCTGATCGGCTGGCTGCTGAACATCGTCCTGTCCGTCATCGAACGGCGTCTGCTGCACTGGCACGCGTCGCAGCGGGAGCGTGCCCGATGAGGGAGACCAGCCGGCCGATCCGGTTCCTGGGCATCGGCCTGGAGTTCATCGTCCCGATCGCCCTGCTGGCGGCCTGGGCGCTGGCGTCGTCGAACAGCACGTCGTTCTACTTCCCGCCGCTGGTGGAGATCTTCCGCGCCTTCGGCGAGACCTGGCTGTTCGAGCGGGTCGGCAGCGACGTCGTCCCGAGCCTGGCCCGGATGTTCGCCGGCTACGCGATCGCCGTGGTCGCCGCGGTGGTCATCGGGGTGGCGCTGGGGCTGAACAAGACGCTCGGCCGGATGGCCGACCCCGTCGTCCAGTTCCTGCGGGCCATCCCGGCCCCGGTGCTGTTGCCCGCCGGGATCCTGCTGCTGGGCATCGGCTCGGAGATGAAGGTGGCGCTGATCGCCTTCGTCTGCGTGTGGCCCATCCTGCTCAACACCATCGACGGCGTGGCCGGCGTCGACCCGGCGCTGCGGGAGACCGCCCGCAGCTACGGCATCCCGGCGCGGGACCGGCTGTTCCGCGTGGTGCTGCCCTCGGCCTCGCCGCAGATCTTCGCCGGTGCCCGGATCAGCCTGTCGCTGGCCGTGATCATGATGGTCGTCTCGGAGATGATCGCCAGCAGCAACGGCATCGGCTACTTCGTCCTGCAGTCCCAGCGCACGTACGCCATCACCGCGATGTGGTCCGGGATCTTCCTCCTGGCCATCCTCGGCTACGTGCTCAACGTCCTGTTCCTGCTCGTCGAGCGCCGAGTGCTCCGCTGGCACCGCGGTGCCCGCGCCGGCGCCGGCTGACCGGAGGTCCCCCATGTTGCGCGTCGAAGGCCTCAGGAAGGTCTACCAGGAGGGCACCAAGCGTGCCTTCGAAGCCGTTGCCGACATCACCTTCACCGTCGAGCAGCGGGAGCTGGTCTGCATCGTCGGCCCCTCGGGCGCGGGCAAGACCACGCTGCTGAAGATGATGGCCGGGCTGTTGCCGCCCACCGCGGGCGGTGTCTACCTCGACGGCGAGGTGGTCGACGGCCCGCCGGAGAAGATGGCCCTGGTCTTCCAGGACTACTCGCGGTCGCTCTACCCGTGGATGACCGTGGAGGAGAACGTCGCCTTCCCGCTCAAGCACCGGAAGCTGGAGAAGTCCGAGTCCGCGGAGCTGGTGCGCGACACCCTGCAGTCGGTCGGCCTGGCCGGGGCCGGGAAGAAGTACCCCTGGCAGCTGTCGGGCGGCATGCAGCAGCGCGTGGCCATCGCGCGGGCGCTGGCCTACCAGCCCGAGATCCTGCTCATGGACGAGCCGTTCGCCTCCGTCGACGCGCAGACCCGCGCCGACCTGGAGGACCTCGTGCTGGAGCTGCGCGGGCGGTACGGCGTCACCGTCGTCTTCGTCACCCACGACATCGACGAGTCGGTGTACCTCAGCGACCGGGTCGTGGTGCTGTCGCCGTCGCCCACCCGGGTGCAGGAGATCGTCGACGTCCCGCTCCCCCGCCCCCGCGACCAGGTCGCCACCAAGGAGCTGGCGGACTTCGCCCACCTGCGGGCCTACGTCTGGCGTTCCATCAAGCGGCCCGAGGCCGCCGACGTCCCGGCCTGATCCTCCGGCGGCCGCTCCCCCGAGGGGCCGCCCGGTGTTCCACCGACGCAACACCACCTGAAGGAGAACGATGAGCCACCGTCCGTTCACCCGTCGCGCCACCACCACGGTCGCCGGCCTGGCCGTGGTCGCCCTCGCGGCCACCGGCTGTGGCGGCGACAGCGACACCGAGGCCTCCGGCGGCGGGGGTGAGGGCGGCGGCACGGAGACCGTGCAGGTCGGCACGCTGCCCATCGCGAACGCCGCCGCCATGTACCTCGGCATGGAGCAGGGCTTCTTCGAGGACGAGGGCCTGGAGATCGAGCCCACCGTCCTGCAGACCGGCAACGACATCATCACCGGGCTGGTGTCCGGCGACTTCGACTTCGGCTTCGTCGGCTACATCTCCGCCGGCATCGCGGCCGCCCAGGGGGTGCCGGTCTGCGTGGCGACCGCCAGCGACGCCACGGGGACCACCACCGAGGACGACTGGCAGGTGCTGGTCGCCAGCGGCGACAGCGACATCTCCAGCGCGGCGGACCTCGCCGGCAAGACCATCAGCGTCAACGGCCTGGGCGGTGTCGCCGAGGTCATGCTCAAGGCGGCGCTGGACCAGGAGGGGGTCGACTGGAGCACGGTCAACCTGATCGAGGTGCCCTTCCCGGAGGTGCCCGCCGCAGTCGAGGCCGGCCGGATCGACGCCGGTTACACGTCCGAGCCGTTCGTCACCACCGTGCTCGACCAAGGCGGCAAGGTCGCCTTCGCGCCGCAGTCGACCATCGCGCCGGAGTACCCGAACGGGTCCTACGCGACGAGCGAGCAGTTCGTGCAGCAGAACCCCGACGTCCTCGAGCGCTTCGAGTCGGCGATGACCACCTCGCTGGAGTACGCCCGGGAGAACCCGGACGCCATCCGGGAGATCATCCCGACCTACACCCAGATCTCCGAGGACGTCGCCAGCCGGATGCGGCTGCCGGTCTACCAGTCGGAGCTGCAGAACGACGCCATCGACCAGCAGATGGGGTTCCTGGAGACCTACGACATCGTCGACGAGGCCCCCACCGCCGACGAGCTCGTCTGCGGCTGACCTGAGCCGCGCATGACCGGCCGCCGTCCCGAGGCCCTGCCCCGGGACGGCGGCCGGTCCCATCTCACCGGATCTCACGAGGAGCACGAGCACAGTGCGAGTAGCAGAAGCGATCGGTCAGGAGCTGGCCCGGCAGGGGCTGGACCAGGTGTTCGGCGTCGTCGGCAGCGGCAACTTCTACGTGACCAACGCCCTCGTGGGCGCGGGTGCGCGGTTCGTGGCCACCCGGCACGAGGCGGGCGCGGCCACCATGGCCGACGCCTACGCGCGGACCACCCAGCGGGTGGCCGCGGTCACCGTGCACCAGGGGTGCGGGCTGACCAACGCCCTGACCGGGCTGACCGAGGCGGCGAAGAGCCGCACTCCCCTGCTGGTGCTGGCGGCCGACACCGCCGGCTGGAACGTGCTGTCCAACTTCAACGTCGACCAGCCCGCCGTGCTCCGCGGCCTGGGGATCGAGTCCGAGACGATCACCTCTGCGGGCACCGCCGTGCAGGAGGCCGTGCGCGCCTTCCGCCGGGCGGCCGTGGACCACCGGACCGTCGTCCTCAACCTGCCCCTGGACATCCAGGAGGCCGAGGTGCCCGACGACGCCGCCGCGCCGCTGCCGCTGCCGGTGCTGGAGACCCCCGTGGCCGGCGCCCGGTCGGTCGAGCAGCTGGCCGACCTGCTGCGTTCGGCGGAGCGCCCGGTGCTGATCGCCGGCCGTGGCGCCCGGCTGTCCGGCGCGCGGGACGCACTGGCCGAGCTCGGTGAGCTCAGCGGCGCCCTGCTGGCGACGTCGGGCGTGGCCCGTGGGTTGTTCGCCGGGCACGAGTGGTCCATCGACGTGTCCGGTGGCTTCGCCAGCCCGCTGGCCGCCGAGCTGATCAGCTCCGCCGACCTCGTCGTCGGCTGGGGCGCGTCGCTGAACGTGTGGACCCTGCGCGCCGGCCAGCTGGTCGGCCCCGACGCCACCGTCGTGCAGATCGACGAGGACCCGGCGGCCATCGGCCGGCACGTCGCGGTCGACCACGGGATCGTCGGGGATGTGCGGGCGACCGCCGAGGCGGCCGCCGAGAGCCTGCGGGCCCGGCCGCGGACGGCGGCGCCGTGGCGCAGCCCCGAGCTGCAGGAGCGGATCCGGACCCGGCTGCGCTGGCGGGACGAGCCGTACGAGGACACGAGCACCGACGCGCTGATCGACCCGCGCACGCTGACCATCGCGCTGGACGACATCCTGCCCAAGGAGCGCGTCGTCGCCCCCGACGGCGGCAACTTCAACGGCTACCCGGCGATGTTCCTCGAGGTGCCCGACGAGCGGGGCTTCTGCCTGACGCTGGCCTTCCAGTCGATCGGCCTGGGGCTGTCGACCGCCATCGGCGCGGGGCTCGCCTCGCCGGGGCGGATCGCGGTCGCCGGCGTCGGCGACGGCGGGTTCATGATGAGCCACGTCGAGCTGGACACCGCCGTGCGCCTGGAGCTGCCGCTGGCGGTGATCGTCTACAACGACCACGCCTACAGCGCGGAGACCCACCACTTCGGCCCGGAGGGCCACCCGCTGGACATCGTCCAGTTCCCCGAGACCGACATCGCGTCGATCGCCCGCGGCTACGGCTGCGACGCGGTCACCGTGCGGACCCCCGAGGACCTCAAGGCCGTGCAGGACTGGGTGGCCGGCCCCCGGCGGCGGCCGATCGTCATCGACGCGCGGATCACCGACTTCGCCTCGTGGATGATCGCCCACTCCTTCGCCACCGAGAGCCAGGCGGAGGACGCCGACACCGCAGGTTGACACGGCGTCGGGCCGGTGCGGGTCGGTTCGGGTGCGGACGGGGTCAGGGTCCGGCAGCCGAACCGGCACCGGGAGGCGACCGGCGGGGGCGCGGTGCGACCGCACCGGTCAGCCCCCGTCGGAGCGCGCCGGCTGCGCCCGGTCGGTGCGCGCGGAACGGAGCCTGCCCGGCGCGGGGACCAGCCGTAGGTCCGGTCGCCGGCTCGATCCGGGCGGCTGCCCGACGAGGTCCGGCACCGGCGGCGTCCGGCTGCGGCCCCGCCAGGCCGGCACGAGGCTCAGCACCGGCGGGGGCCCGGGTGCGGTCTCCTGCAGCACGGCGCGGAGCCCCTCCGGGGTCAGCGCCAGCTCCCCGAGCCCGACGACGTCGAGCAGCCGGGCCACCAGCCCCCGCTCGACCTGCAACACGAGCGGGACCCCGCGGAGCCGCGCCGTCCGGCTCGCCAGCAGCAGGGCCCGCAAGCCGCCGGCGTTGAGGAAGGTGACCTGGCGGAGGTCGACGACCACGGCGGTCGGACTGGTGTCCCAGGTGCGCAGCAGGACCGCGCGGAGCAGGGCACAGGTGCCCTGGTCGACCTCGCCGGCCACGGTGAGGACGGCCTGCCCGGGCCCGACCAGGTGCTCCTGGATCTCGATGACCTGGGAGTCGCCGGCGTGGATGGAGATGACGGATAGTTCGGACATGCGAGTCCCCTCGAGATGAGGGTCGCCGGGTCCGGGGCCACCTGTGAGCGCGCTGTCGCGCAGAGCACAACCTAGCGGAACGCAACGGCTGAGCGCCATGGCCGAACGTGTCCACCCGGAGCCCGTCGGCGGGTCACCGGCGTGTCGCCCCGGGTCCCGCCGAGCGTGATCACCCCCGCGGTGGCACCCCTCGGTCCCGGACCACGTCGGCCGCCACGTCCCGCAGGGACCGCCCACTGCGCCGGGCGTGGTCCCGCATCTCGGTGAACGCCTGGTCCACGCCCACGCCCGTGCGTTCGGCCAGCATCCCCTTCGCCTGCTCCAGCAGCACGCGGCTGTTCAGCGCACCCTGCAGCTGGTCGGCCATCAGCTCCCGGGCGGAGATGGTGCGCTCGGAGATCAGCGCGACCGAGGCCACGTCGGCCAGGGCCCGCGCGAGCTTGAGCTGGCTGCCGATCAGGGCGCCCTCGGCCCGGCGGAAGACGTTCATCGCGCCGATCACCTCGTGCCGCAGGCGCATCGGGACGGCCTGGACGGACGAGTAGCCGCCCGCCTCCGCCTCGGCCGCGAAGAGCGGCCAGGACGACTGCATGGCCGCCCGGTCCGGCGGGGTCACCGGGAGACCGCTGCGGAAGCTGTCCAGACAGGGACCGGAGTCGCCCTGCAGCTCGAAGAGCTCCAGCAGCCGCACGTCGTGCGAGCCGGCCGCCAGCACCTGCAGCTGCCCACGGGAGTCGGCCAGCATGATCCCGGCGGCGTCGGCGTCCAGCAGCTCCACCGCCCGGGTGACCAGCCGGTCCAGGAAGTCGGTCACCTCGAAGCCGGCCGCCAACGAGTCGGCCAACTCGACGAACGTGTCGGCGATCAAGTCCTCACGCGTGCTCATCTGGACTCCCTCTCCTCGGGTCATCGCCGTCGTCGACCCGGTCGATGTGACCGTTCGGACACTCACCGGCACCGTCGCCGGACTCCCCACCTGCACGCCACGACGACCCGCGGTCAGTGTGGTCGAACGCGAGCCGCCGGGCGACGACGTCACCGGCGACCGCACGGAGCGACCGTCCCGCGGCGAAGGCCTCGCCCCGCAGCCGCACCAGCGCCACCTGCAGGCTCACGTCCAGCTGGACGGCGACCATGCCGGCCGCCTGGTGCACCACCGGCCGGATGTCGGCGAACTCCATGACGTCGGCCGGCACACCTGCTGCCTCCCCGGCATCCGACATCAGGAGCAGCACCGCGACCGCGGCCTCGGCGTACACCTGCAGCGAGGTCAACGCGGCCATCGTCAACGAACCCGGGACGCGGCGGTAGACGTCCAGCACACCCAGCCGGACGGCGCCGACCTGCAGCGGGGCGCTGAACGCCGCGCGGATCCCGTGCGCCCCGGCCTCGCGAGAGTACTGCGACCAGCGGGGATCGGCGCCGAGGTCGGGGCTCAGGACCAGCCGACCCGAGGCGGACGCCACCTGGCACGGCCCCTCGCCCAGGGTGAACTGCAGGTCCTCCCCCGCCTGCCCCAGGCCCGGGGTGGCCGCGAGCACGGCGATCGAACCGTCCGGGTCCGCGACCGCCAGGCCCGCACCGTCGGCACCGAGGGCACGGCGGCACTCCTCGACCAGGGCCATCGGCCAGGTCGCACGGTCGTCCCGGCTCACCACCGAGGCGAGCACGTCCGCCACCCGCGGCGCCGAAGACGGCACGTCCGCGGTCATGACCGGCGCCCGCAGGCCGGCCGCCGAGAGGGGCGGAGCGTCGTGCTCGGTGTCATGTCCGGCCCCAGTCCTGTCGCGAGGTCTCCTCGCCAGGTCGGGCAGAGAGCATGACCCTACGCCCAGGTGCGTCGCGCCCGGCGCCCCAACTCGATGAGGGGCGACGTCCACCCCCGGGCAGACCACGAGCTGACCGGTCCGGGAACGACGAAGGCCCTGATCAGCGTCTCCGCTGGTCAGGAGCCTGGTGGAGCTCCCCCGACTGGACTTGAACCAGTAACCCTGCGATTAACAGTCGCATGCTCTGCCAATTGAGCTACGGGGGAACGAACGGGTTGGTCGCCCGTGCGCCTGGAAGAGATTACCCCACCCCGCCGGTGTGGCCGGGAGGGGGTTCTCGGCGGGTCGCGCGGCGCGCCGGCCGGTAGCGTCCCCAGTCCGTCCCGATCACTGGAGGAGCCCCCGTGGCCAAGCTGTCCTTCCTCGCCGGCTTCGGTGCCGGCTACGTCCTCGGCGCCAAGGCCGGCCGGGAGCGCTACGAGCAGATCCGCCGCGCCTACGCCCACGCCAAGGACGACCCGCGCCTGCAGAGCGTCGCGGGCATGGCCCAGGCCCAGGCGGACGCCGCGGTGCAGTCGGTCAAGTCCAGTCTCGGCCAGGGCAACTCCGGGCAGGGCAACAACGGGCAGGGCAACACCCGGCGCTGACCTCCACCCGGCCCACGGTCAGCGGGTCGGGTCGTCGGCGTCCACCGCGGCGGCCAGCCGGTCCCGGGCGACCTGCCGGGCCTGCGGGTCGTCGCGGTCGGCGTCGTCGTCGAACACCACGCTCCACTCCCGCGCCGCCTGACCGGGCACCCGGCGCGCCACCAGCAGCACCGCACCCCCACCGGGCAGCGGGTGCCGCTGGCTGGTCACCACCGTGCGGTCGACCCGGCTGCGCACCTCGCCCGGCAGTTCCCCCGCCTCGGTCAGCACGTACCGCTGCTGCGGGCCCCGGGCCTGCACCCCCGGCTCCACCTCGGTGAGCGGCGTGACCAGGAAGCTCCCCCCGGCACCCGCCGCCGTCCACCGCGCCGTGCCCACCTCGTGCCAGCGCAGCACCGGCACCGCCGCGGCGTCGGTCAGCGCCAGGTCACCGGGCACCACCCGCAGGCCGCGGGAGGTCGCCACCAGCCAGCCGCCGCCCGCCAGCGGCCCCCAGGCGAGCACCCGCTCGTCCGGGTCCGGTGACGCGGCGACCACCGCCCGCACCAGCTCCGGCGGGCGGGCGAACCGGGCGCGCAGCGCGTCGAGCACCTTCACGGCGTCAGGCCGCCGGCCGCCCGCTTGCGCAGCGAGATCGCCAGCTGCTCGAGGTCCATCAGCTGCTTGAACGCCTTCATGTACTCGTCGGCGGCCTCGACCGGGTTCATCCGCTGCAGCTTGCCCTTCAGCGCAGCCACCTGCCGGATGGTGATGATCTCCTGCAGCCGCGCCATCAGGGCGTTGACGTAGGTGACGTCGTTCTCCCCCACCGACCGCATCGGCTCCACCGCCAGCGCGGTCAGCATCGCCGTCGCCGTCTCCCGGTCGCAGTGCTGCTCCACCTGCTCCACCCAGTCGGCGCCGCTGACCGTGGCCCCGGCCGCTCCTCCGGCGGCGGCGACCGCGGCGGCCACCGCGGCGTAGTCGGGGTGGGTGAAGTCCTCGGCGCGCACGGCGTCGAACTCCGGCCCGGCGATCTCCGGGCACTGCAGGGCTGCCTTGACCGCCTCGCGCTCCACCTCGACCGCGACGTCGTCCGGGCTCTTGCGCGGGGTGCGCACCCGGCCGCGCTCGGGGGAGGCACCGCCGTCGGCCAGCCGGCGCACCCGCGCGACCACCTCGCTCTCGTCGGGCAGGCCGAGCAGCCCGGCGAGCCGGCGGGCGTAGGCCGGCCGCAGCGCGTGGTCCTTGATCTGGGCCAGCAGCGGTGCGGTCTTGTCCAGCGCCGCGACCCGGCCCTCCACGGTGTCCAGGTCGTACTCGGCCAGCATCGTGCGCAGCACGAACTCGATCAGCGGGGTGCGCCGGGCGATGAGGTCACGCACCGCGGCGTCGCCGTGCGCCTGGCGCAGCTCGCACGGGTCGCGGCCCTCCTGCTCGACCGCGACGAAGGTCTGCGCCACGAAGCGCTGGTCCTCCTTGAACGACTTCATCGCCGCCGCCTGGCCGGCCGCGTCGCCGTCGAAGGTGTAGACGACCTCCCCGCGGAACTCGTCCTGGTCCATCAGCAGCCGGCGCAGCACGTTGATGTGCTCGGCGCCGAACGCGGTGCCGCAGGAGGCGACGGCGGTGGTGACGCCGGCGACATGGCAGGCCATCACGTCGGTGTAGCCCTCGACGACGACGGCCTGGTGGTTGCGGGCGATGTCCCGCTTGGCCCGCTCGACGCCGTAGAGCACCGAGCTCTTCTTGTACAGCGGCGTCTCGGGGGTGTTCAGGTACTTCGGGCCCGGGTCGTCGTCCATCAGCTTGCGCGCACCGAAGCCGATGACGTCGTTGGTGAGGTCGCGGATCGGCCAGATCAGCCGGCGGTGGAACCGGTCGATCAGCGTGCCGCGGGAGGACTCCTTGGCCAGGCCCGCGGTGACCAGCTCGGCCTGCGAGTAGCCCAGACCGCGCAGGTGCCGGGTGAGCACGTCCCAGCCGCCGGGGGCGTAGCCGCAGCCGAAGTCGAGGGCGACCTGCCGGTCGAAGCCGCGCTCGGCGAGGAACTGCCGGGCCGGCGCGGCGTCGGGGGTCATCAGCTGCTCGGCGTAGAACCGCGCGGCCTCGGCGTTGGCCGACACCAGCCGGGCCCGCTGCCCGGCCGCGGCCCGGTCGGGGCCGCCGGTGGGCCGCCCGCCGTCGTCCTCGTAGTGCAGCTCGACGTTGGCCCGGCCGGCCAGCAGCTCGACGGCCTCGGTGAAGGACAGGTGGTCGATGTCCTGGATGAACCGGATGACGTCGCCACCGGCCCCGCAACCAAAACAGTGGAAGAGGTTCCGCGACGGGGTCACGTGGAAGGACGGCGACTTCTCGTCGTGGAACGGGCACAGCCCCTTGAGGCTGCCGCCGCCGGCGCGCTTGAGCTGCAGGTGCTCACCGACGATGTCGTCGATCTTGGCCCGCTCGCGGACCAGCGCGATGTCCGCGGCGCGGATGCGCCCCCGGCCGGCCATCAGGCCGCCGCCGCGGCGGCCTGACGGCGGGTCAGCACCGACTCGAACCACAGCAGGAAGACGGCGTGGTCGAGCGGGAGGCCGGCGTCGGTGGTCAGGGTGTGCCGCCAGCCCCAGCCGCCGGTGCGGCCGCTCTCGGCCAGCAGCCGATCACCGCGTCGGTAGCGGCGGGTGCCCTTCCACCACGACCCGGTCTCGACGTCGACGGGCACGCCGTCCAGCTCCACGGCCCAGCGGTTCTTCCAGAACGACACCGCGTGCGCGCGCAGCCGCACGCTGCCCGCCGGCTCCTGCGCCCACCGGCCGACCAGCTCGCGGCTGCCCTGCCGCTGGAACTCCCAGCGCCGGTCACCCACCTCGGCGGTGGCCGCCTCCCGCCAGTGGGCGGCGTGCAGCGTGGCCACCACGGCCCCGTCGGACAGCACGGGGACGACGCCCTTCGGCACGCCGTGCGCCCCCTTCTTGCCCAGCTCGAGCACGGTCCTCCTCCTCAGCCGATGCCCGGGGCGCCGGCGACGCTCTCACCGGTCGCGCGGTAGAGCAGGTACGCGGCGGTCTCCCGGAGGATGTAGCGGAACTGCGTGGTGCGGGTCTGCACGGCGGGCCCCTGGCGGGTGGGCGAGCTGGTCGCCTCGAGGCCGGCGTCGGAGGCCATCCGCTCGGCCCGCATGGCGTGCCACGGGTCGCTGACCAGGACGGCGCTCTCCCAGCCACGGTCGGCGAACTCCGCCGCGACCGCGCGGACGCTCTCCAGGGTGTCGACGCCCTCCGGCACGGCCAGCAGCGCGTCGCGCGGGACACCGGTGTCGGCCAGGTAGTCGCGCCCGGCCTCGGCCTCGGAGAACTCGTCGCCCTCCGCGCGGCCGCCCACGGTCACGATCACCGGAGCCACGCCGTCCTCGTAGAGCTCACGGGCGTGCTCCAGCCGCGCCTCGAAGATGGACGACGGGACGCCGTTGTACTGCGCCGAGCCCAGCACCACGATCGCATCGGAGGCCGGCCGCGCGTCCTGCCGCGCCGTCCACCAGATCGCCAGCGCCGTCGAGCCGACGAGCAGGGTCACCGCAGCCACCGCGGCCCCGATCACCCGGACGGCCAGCCGGCCCGCGAACGCCACCCGTCATGGGTACCACGCTGCGCTGACAGCCGTGGGACCCCTGGGGGCGGGTGGCTCGTCCGGGCCCCCCCCGCCTCTCCCGGCCGCCCACGGTCAGCCGGCCGCCAGCACCGCCGCCCGGCCCGCCTCCAGCCGCGCCACCGGCACCCGGAACGGCGAGCAGGAGACGTCGTCCAGTCCGGCCCGGGCGAAGAAGTGGATGGACTCCGGGTCACCGCCG
Source organism: Modestobacter roseus (assembly GCF_007994135.1). NCBI lineage: Bacteria > Bacillati > Actinomycetota > Actinomycetes > Geodermatophilales > Geodermatophilaceae > Modestobacter > Modestobacter roseus. Next base: position 698,136 of record NZ_VLKF01000001.1, on the reverse strand, counting down.
TGCTCCCCGCAGACGCCGGTGCGCAGCCCCGGCCGGGCGGCCCGGCCGCGCGCGGCGGCGAGCTCCACCAGCGCACCGACGCCGGTCCGGTCCAGCGACTCGAACGGCGAGACGGCGAAGACCCCGCGCTGCAGGTACGCCGGGAAGAACGCGGCCTCGACGTCGTCCCGGCTGAAGCCCCAGGTGAGCTGGGTGAGGTCGTTGGTGCCGAAGGAGAAGAACTCCGCCGCCCCGGCGATCTCACCGGCGGTGAGCGCCGCGCGCGGCACCTCGATCATCGTGCCGATCGGGACGCGCAGCTCCACCCCCCGCTCGGCAGCCACCTCGGCGACCACCCGTTCCGCCTCCGCGCGGACCAGCTCCAGCTCGGTCACCGTGGCCACCAGCGGGACCATCACCTGTGGCCGTGGGTCGCCGCCGGCGGCGATCCGTTCGGCCGCCGCCTCCGCGACCGCCCGCACCTGCATGCGGTACAGCCCCGGCACGACCAGCCCCAGCCGTACCCCGCGCAGGCCGAGCATCGGGTTCTGCTCGTGCATCCGCCGCACCGCGGCGAGCAGCCGCAGACCGCGGGCGTCGTGGTGGTGCTGCTCCTCGGCGACCGCCACCTCCACCGACAGCTCGGTGAGGTCGGGCAGGAACTCGTGCAGCGGCGGGTCGAGCAGCCGGATGGTGACCGGCAGCCCGTCCATCGCCGCGAACAGCTCGGTGAAGTCCTGGCGCTGCAGCGGCGCCAGGGCGGCCAGCGCGGCCTCCCGCCCGGCGTCGTCCTCGGCGAGGACCAGCTGCTCCACCAGCGGCCGCCGCTCGCCCAGGAACATGTGCTCGGTGCGGCACAGCCCGATCCCCCGGGCACCGAACCGCCGCGCCCGCGCGGCGTCCGCCGGGGTGTCGGCGTTGGCCTCGACGCCCAGCCGGGCCCGGGCGTCGGCGTGCCCGATCAGCCGGTGCACGGCCTGGACGACGTCGTCGCCGTCCTCGGGGGCGAGCTCGCCCTCGAAGTACCGGACGACGGCCGAGGTCTCCACCGGCACCGCCCCCAGCCAGACCCGCCCCGTCGTCCCGTCCACCGACAGCACGTCGCCCTCCCGGACGACGACCCCGCCGGGGGCCGTGACCTGGCGGGCCTCGAGGTCGACGTCGAGCTCCTCGGCGCCGCAGACGCAGGTGCGCCCCATCCCGCGGGCGACGACGGCGGCGTGACTGGTGCGCCCGCCGCGGCTGGTCAGCACCCCGCGCGCGGCGATCATGCCGGCCAGGTCGTCGGGCGTGGTCTCCCGCCGGACCAGCACGACGTCCTCCCCCCGCCCGGCCCACTCCACGGCGGCCGCGGAGCTGAAGACCGCCCGGCCCACGGCCGCGCCGGGGCTGGCGTTCATCCCCCGGGTGAGCTCCACGGCGCCACCCGCGTCGCCGAACGCCGGGAACATCAGGTGCGCCAGCTGGTCACCGGTGACCCGGCGCAGCGCCTCGTCGAGGTCGATGACGCCCTCGTCGACCAGCTGCGCGGCGATCACGAAGGCCGCGCCGGGTGTGCGCTTGCCGACCCGGTTCTGCAGGATCCACAGCCGCCCGCGCTCGATGGTGAACTCGATGTCGCAGAGGTCCCGGTAGTGCTCCTCGAGCAGCCGCATCACCTCGCGCAGGCCGGCGAACGACCGGGCGTCCAGGGTCGCGAGGTCGGTCAGCGGCACCGTGTTGCGGATGCCCGCGACGACGTCCTCCCCCTGGGCGTCGGCCAGGTAGTCGCCGTAGACGCCGGGGGCGCCGGTGGCCGGGTCACGGGTGAACGCGACGCCGGTGCCCGAGTCCTCCCCAGGTTGCCGTAGACCATCGCCATCACGTTGACCGCGGTGCCGGAGTCGGCGGGGATCCGCTCCTGCCGGCGGTAGACCACGGCCCGCTCGGCGTTCCAGGACCGGAAGACCGCCGCGATCGCCAGCTCGAGCTGCTCCCGGGGACCGGTGGGGAACTCGCGTCCCGCCAGCTCGCGCACCAGCTCCCGGTAGGTGCCGACGAGCTGCTGGAGGGCACCGGCGTCCAGGTCGACGTCGCGGCTCACCCCCTGCGCCGCCTTCGCCTTGTCCAGGGCGTCCGCGAACGGCCGGTCGGCGATGCCCAGCACGGTGGTGCCGAACATGTGCACCAGGCGGCGGTAGGAGTCCCACGCGAAGCGCGGGTTGCCGGACTGCTCGGCCAGACCGAGCACCGACTCGTCGTTCAGCCCGACGTCCAGGACGGTCTCCATCATCCCGGGCATCGACCTCGCCCCGCCGGAGCGCACGGAGACCAGGAGCGGGTCGCGGCGGTCGCCCAGCCGCTTGCCCATCGCCGACTCGAGCACGGCCACGTGCGCGTCGACCTGCTCGGCCAGACCGTCCGGCGGCGCGCCGTGGGTCAGGTACCAGCGGCAGGCCTCGGTGGTGATGGTGAAGCCGGCCGGTACCGGCAACCCCATCCTGGTCATCTCCGCCAGGTGGGCGCCCTTGCCGCCCAGCAGCTCCTTCTGGTCCATCGACCCGTGGCGGAAGTCCTGCACCCAGACCTGCGACATGGCGTCCTCCGGTCACCCGGGCCACCACGCCGCGCGGGGCGGGGGCACCTCGGTGTGCCCGGTGGCGTCACCACCACGCTCGCGCTGCCGGGGTCACCGGGCCAGAGCCGGAGGACCCGGCCGCGCCGGGACCTGATCAGTCCAGGCCGCGGGTGCCGCAGACCTTCGTGCCGCCCTCGGGGACGACGGTGAGCTGGGTGCGGGAGATCGCGCCGGCGTCGTCCCAGCGCACGTCGACCAGCTCCACCGGCGACCCGTCGACCTCGTCGCGGGTGGTCCCGGTGACCTCCGGGACTCCCGGACGCAGGTAGGTGTCGGCGAGGTCGGGGGCGAGCACCCGGGCGCGCACGTCGTCGCAGACCAGGTCGTAGGCGGTGGCGAGGTCACCGGCGGCGAGCGCCCGGACGAACACGGTGGCGACCTCCGTGGACTGCTCCTCCGCCGACCCCTTGAAGACGCCGATCGACGCGGCCATGGCGACCGCCAGCGCGAGGGTGCCGACGAGCAGCCCCACCAGCAGGCCCGTGCGCCGGCGCGGGGTGCCGGTGTGCAGCGGCGCCGGGTCGTCGTCGTAGAGGAAGGGGCCGCTGGTCATCCGCCGCTCACCGTCAGCTCGGCGCCCGACGGCGGGGTCGGGTCGTCCCGGTCGGCCAGCCAGCCCTCCGGCAGCGCGACCGGCCGGGGCGGGGTGGTGCGCCCGCGCGGAGCGCCCAGCACCGCCTGCGGATAGGGCTGGTCGGGGATGCGGGCGAGCAGCTCGGCCAGCTCGTCGAGCCCGGAGACCATGGCCAGCGCGCGGCGGACGTCGGAGCCCACGCTGAAGCCCTTGAGGTACCAGGCGACGTGCTTGCGGAAGTCGGTGCAGCCCCACAGCTCGCCCTGGTCCGCCGCGAGCAGGGTGGCGTGCCGGTGCATGACCGCGGCCACCTCGCGCAGCGTCGGCAGGGCGCGCTGCGACGAGCCGGCGAACGCCGCGGCCAGGTCACCGAACAGCCAGGGCCGGCCCAGGCAGCCGCGCCCGACGACGACGCCGGCGCACCCGGTCTCGGCGACCATGCGCAGCGCGTCGTCGGCCTCCCACAGGTCGCCGTTGCCGAGCACCGGGATGTCGAGGGTCTCCACCAGCCGGGCGATCGGCGCCCAGTCGGCGGTGCCGCTGTAGAGCTGGTCGGCGGTGCGCCCGTGCAGCGTGATCCCGGCGGCGCCCTCGTCCTGGGCGATCCGGCCGGCGTCGAGGTAGGTGACGTGGTCGGCGTCGATCCCGATCCGGGTCTTGATCGTGACCGGGACGTCCTTGGCCGCTGTGACCGCCGAGCGGACGATGTTCCGCAGCAGGGTGCGCCGCCAGGGCAGGGCCGAGCCGCCGCCCTTGCGGGTCACCTTGGGCACCGGGCAGCCGAAGTTCAGGTCGATGTGCGCCGGGCGGGTGCCGGCGACGTGCTCGTCGACCAGCATCTCCACCGCGCGGGCGACCGTGGCCGGGGCGACGCCGTACAGCTGCACGCTGAACGCGTCGGCCTCACCGGGGGCGGCCTGCACCATCTGCAGCGTCTTCTCGCTGCGCTCGACCAGGGCGCGGGTGGTGATCATCTCGCACACGTACAGCCCCGCACCGAACTCACGGCACAGGGTGCGGAAGGCCGGGTTGGTGATGCCGGCCATCGGCGCGAGCACCACCGCGGGGTCGACGGTCAGCGGGCCCAGCCGCAGCGGCGGCAGCCCCGTCGTCCGCTCGAGCGTCCCGCTGGTCACGCCGTCCAGAGTAGGTGGCCCGGATGTGTGCCCGGGCTCACGGCGCGGGAGGCGGCCGCACGCCCGTCGTCGTCTTCTCGTCGTCCCGTCCGGGTCAAGCCGGGGGCGGCGGGGTTGAGCCGCGTGCGCACGCGGCTCAACCCCGTCCGGCCCGGGTTGACCCGAGTAGCACCTCAGCGACGCACGGCGCCCGAGCCCGTCCCCAACCGGCGCGGCCGTCCACCGCCTCGGCGTTCACGGGCCACGAACGGCCCGCACGCGGCACGGTCCGCTCATGTCCACCGCACCGGTACCGCTCAGCGTCGACGAACCCGCGCGCCGCCGGCTCGGCATCGTCACCTCCGCCGGTCTGGCCGCGGCCGGCGTCACGAAGGCCGAGATCGCCAGCGCGGTCCGCAGCGGGAGCCTGGTGCGGTTGCGGCCAGGCATCCTGGTGACGGCGGCCGACCTGGCCGAGGTGGCCGAGACCCGACGCCGTCCGGGTCTGGACGCGCTCGCCGTGACCACCAGCCTGGGCCGCCCGTCGGCGGTGCTCAGCGGCAGCTCCGCGGCGTGGGTGTGGGGGCTCCCCCGACCCCGTACGTCGTCCGCGACCGTGGAGCTGACCGATCCGCGCCGGTGGCGCCGCGGACAGGGGTGGTCGATGACCCGGGCGGCTCTCCCGGACGACGAGGTCACCCTGCGCGGGGCCTACCGGGTGACCACGGCGGCCCGCACGATCATCGACGTGGCGCGCTCGTGGCCCGAGGTGCACGCCGTCGCGGCCACCGACGCCGCCCTGCTACGTGGGCTGACCGACCAGGGCGAGCTGCGCCGCGTGCTCGCGAGGCAGGAGTTCGTCCCTGGGATCCCCCGGGCGGCCCGAGCCGTCGCACTCGCCGACGGCCGAGCCGAGTCGTGGCTGGAGACCTACGGCCGCCTGACGTTCGCCGCGCTCGGTCTGCCGCCGTTCCTGCCCCAGGTGGAGCTCCGGGTCGACGGCCGGCTGGTCAAGGTCGCCGACGGTTGGTACCGAGAGGCCGCCCTGGCGGTGGAGTTCGACGGAAGGGTGAAGTACCGGGAACCGTCCTACGGACGCACGCCCGCAGAGGAACTCTGGCGCGAGAAGCGCGACGAGGACCTGCTGCGCTCGCTCGGGGTGCAGTTCGTCCGGGTCGTGCACGAGGACCTGTCCGGCGGCCGGAACGCACTGGCCCGGCAGGTCCGACGCTGCCTCGCCCGGCCCGGCCCGGCGCTTCGGGAGTGGCAGGACGTCCCTCGCCCTGAAGGCCGTCTCCGCGACGGCTCCGTCGTCGACGACGGGTGGCTCGCGCGAGCCGACGACCGGGTGGGAGTCCGGCCGACCGGTCGTCCGTCCCGTGCGGGTTGACCCGAGCCGAGAGGGGTTGAGCCGCGTGCGCACGCGGGTCAACCCCTCCCCAGCCGGGTTGACCCGGGCGGCAGCAGGCCTCAGCAGCCGAGGAGGCGGGCGCCCAGGTAGGAGACGACCTGGTCCAGGGCCACCCGCTCCTGGGTCATGGCGTCGCGCTCGCGGATGGTCACCGCGTCGTCGGTGAGGGTGTCGAAGTCGACGGTGATGCAGAACGGGGTGCCGACCTCGTCCTGCCGCCGGTAGCGCCGGCCGATGGCGCCGGCGTCGTCGAAGTCGACGTTCCAGTTCTTCCGCAGCTCGGCGGCGAGGTCACGGGCCTTCGGCGAGAGGTCGGCGTTGCGCGACAGCGGCAGGACGGCGGCCTTCACCGGCGCCAGCCGCGGGTCGAGCTTCAGCACGGTGCGGGTGTCGATGCCGCCCTTGGCGTTGGGCGCCTCGTCCTCGGTGTAGGCGTCGACCAGGAACGCCATGAGCGAGCGGGTCAGCCCGGCGGCCGGCTCGATGACGTACGGCGTCCACCGCTCGTTGGCGGCCTGGTCGAAGTAGGACAGGTCGGAGCCGGAGTGCTCCGAGTGGGTCTTCAGGTCGAAGTCGGTGCGGTTGGCGATGCCCTCCAGCTCGCCCCACTCCGAACCCTGGAAGCCGAACCGGTACTCGATGTCGACGGTGCGCGTCGAGTAGTGGGAGAGCTTCTCCGCCGGGTGCTCGTAGTGCCGCAGGTTCGCCGGGTCGATGCCCAGGTCGGTGTACCAGCGGGTGCGCTCGTCGATCCAGTACTGGTGCCACTCGGCGTCGGTGCCGGGCTGGACGAAGAACTCCATCTCCATCTGCTCGAACTCACGCGTCCGGAAGATGAAGTTGCCCGGGGTGATCTCGTTGCGGAAGGACTTGCCGATCTGGCCGATGCCGAACGGCGGCTTCTTCCGCGAGGCGCCCATGACGTTCGCGAAGCTGACGAAGATGCCCTGCGCGGTCTCCGGGCGCAGGTAGTGCAGCCCCGACTCGTCCTCGACCGGGCCGAGGTGGGTCTTGAGCATCATGTTGAAGTCGCGCGGCTCGGTCCACGAACCGGTGACCCCGCAGTTGGGGCAGGTGATGTCGGCCAGGCCGTTCGCCGGCGCCCGGCCCTTCTTCTCCTCGTACGCCTCTTCGAGGTGGTCGGCGCGGAACCGCTTGTGGCAGTTCTGGCACTCGGTCAGCGGGTCGGTGAAGACCCCGACGTGACCGGAGGCGACCCACACCTGGCGGGGCAGGATGACCGAGGAGTCCAGGCCCACGACGTCGTCCCGGCCCTGGACGACGGTGCGCCACCACTGCTTCTTGATGTTCTCCTTGAGCTCGACGCCCAGCGGCCCGTAGTCCCAGGCGGAGCGGGTGCCGCCGTAGATCTCCCCGGACGGGAAGACGATCCCCCGGCGCTTGCAGAGGTTGACCACCTTGTCCAGGCGGGCCGGGTCGGCGGTACGGGGGGCAGGGGTGTCGCTGGGCACGGAGGCTCCATCCGGCTGGCGGTCGGTGGGGTGGACCCTTGAACGTTAGACGCCCGGCTCCCGGCCGGGCGACGGCCCGCTTTTGCATGTCCATACACTGCTGTGCATACTCTTACCCGTGTCCAAGGTGCTCACCTCCCTGCCCGTCGGCGACCGCGTCGGCATCGCCTTCTCCGGTGGTCTCGACACCTCCGTGGCGGTCGCGTGGATGCGCGACAAGGGCGCGGTGCCGTGCACCTACACCGCCGACATCGGCCAGGCCGACGAGCCCGACATCGGCTCGGTGCCCGGCCGCGCCAGCGCCTACGGCGCGGAGATCGCCCGGCTGGTCGACTGCAAGGCCGCCCTGGTCGAGGAGGGCCTGGCCGCGCTCACCTGCGGCGCCTTCCACATCCGCTCCGGCGGCCGCAGCTACTTCAACACCACCCCGCTGGGCCGCGCGGTCACCGGCACGCTGCTGGTGCGCGCGATGCTCGAGGACGACGTCCAGATCTGGGGCGACGGGTCGACCTACAAGGGCAACGACATCGAGCGGTTCTACCGCTACGGCCTGCTGGCCAACCCCGGGCTGCGCATCTACAAGCCGTGGCTGGACGCCGACTTCGTCACCGAGCTCGGCGGCCGCAAGGAGATGTCGGAGTGGCTGGTCGCCCACGGCCTCCCCTACCGGGACAGCGCGGAGAAGGCCTACTCCACCGACGCCAACATCTGGGGCGCGACCCACGAGGCGAAGACGCTGGAGCACCTGGACACCGGCATCGAGACCGTCGAGCCGATCATGGGCGTGAAGTTCTGGGACCCGGCGGTGGAGATCGCCACCGAGGACGTCACGATCGGCTTCCAGTACGGCCGTCCGGTCAGCATCAACGGCACGGAGTTCGCCTCCGCCGTCGACCTGGTGCTGGCGGCCAACGCCATCGGCGGCCGGCACGGGCTGGGCATGTCCGACCAGATCGAGAACCGGATCATCGAGGCCAAGAGCCGCGGCATCTACGAGGCCCCGGGCATGGCGCTGCTGCACATCGCCTACGAGCGGCTGGTCAACGCCATCCACAACGAGGACACCCTCGCCAACTACCACAGCGAGGGACGGCGGCTGGGCCGGCTGATGTACGAGGGCCGCTGGCTGGACCCCCAGGCGATGATGCTGCGCGAGTCGCTGCAGCGCTGGGTCGGCATGGCCGTCACCGGCGAGGTGACCCTGCGGCTGCGGCGCGGCGAGGACTACTCCGTGCTCGACACCGCCGGCCCGGCGTTCAGCTACCACCCGGACAAGCTCTCCATGGAGCGCACCGTCGACTCCGCGTTCGGCCCGGTCGACCGGATCGGCCAGCTGACCATGCGCAACCTCGACATCGCCGACTCCCGCGCGAAGCTCGAGCAGTACGCCCGGATGGGTCTCGTCGGCGGCGCGACCCCGACGTCCATCGGCGCCGCCCAGGCGGCGTCGACCGGGCTGATCGACGCCTCGCAGGAGGGCGGCGCGGAGGCGATCGCCTCCCGCGGGCAGGTCTCCCCCAACGACGAGCTGCTCGACCGCGCGGCGATGGAGTCCGGCACCGACTGACGACGGGCCCGGGTGGTACCGGATCGAGGGAGTCCCGACCGCCGGGTCCGAACGGGTCAACATCGCAGGTCAGCCTGCCGATGGGCAGCACGAGGACGGCCGGTGAGCTGGCCGCCCGCGTCCGCCCGAGAGGCCAACCATGACCCACCGCCTGGTCACCGCACTCCGCCTGCGCTCCCTGCGCGTGCTCCTGGTCCTGGTCGTCGCCGCCTGCACGATCCTCCCGCTGGTCGGCCTGGGCGTCTTCGCCTGGCAGCGCAGCGAGGGCGACTGGGTGCGCAACTCCGGCGAGCTGCTGCAGAGCGAGGCCCGCTCGACGATCGACAAGATCGACCGCAACCTGTTCGAGCGCTACGGCGACGTGCAGGCCTTCGCCTTCAACCCCGACGCCTCCGCCGACCCGGCGACGGTCGCCGAGGCCGCGGACTTCTACAGCACGAACTACGTCATCTACGACCTCCTGCTCGTCGTCGACCGGACCGGCCGGGTGGTCGGGGGCAACAGCGTGACCGGCGACGGCGAGCCGGTGGGGACCTCCGCGTACGCGGGCGCGGACCTGTCCAGCTACCCCTGGTTCGCCGAGGCGCTGGCGCTCGAGCCAGGACAGACGTACGTGCAGGACCCCGAGGTCGACCCGCTGGTGGCCGCGGCGACCGGCCGGGACGACGCGACGCTGGTGTTCGCCGCCCCGGTCTACGGCCCCGACGGCAGCGTGCAGCGGCTGTGGGTCAACTGGGCCTCGGTGCCCCGGGTGATCGGCCAGATCCTGGACGAGCAGGTCGCCGGGCTGGCCGGCCGCGGGCTGGACGTCACCGCGCAGCTGCTCCGCAGCGACGGCCAGGTGCTGGTCGGCCCGGGTGCCGGCGGGTCGCTGGACCTCGCGGCCGCCGGCCTGCCCGCGGCCGCCGCCCTGGTCGACGGCGAGTCCGGACACGGCACCGACGACCTCGCCGACGGCACCGGCGACGGCGTGGAGAAGGTGCGCGGCTGGTCGGCGTCCCAGGGCGCCCTCGGGTTCGCCGGCTACGGCTGGGGCGTGGTGCTCAGCGAGGAGCTGGCCGACGCCGTCGCCCCGGCGTCGTCCCTGCTGCGCGCGGTGCTGCTGCTGGCGCTGGTGGTCGCCGTCGTCGTCACCGCGGTGGCCCTGCTGGTCGCGCGGGCGCTCACCCGGCCGCTGGACCGCGCGGTCGACGCGCTGGAGCAGGTCGCCGACGGCGACCTGCGGCCGAGGCTGCCGGAGTCGGGCACCGACGAGGTGCGCACGCTCGCCCAGGCGCTCAACCGGTCGCTGGAGAAGGTGGCCGGCGCGCTCTCGGCGCTGCGCGAGCGCACCGGGGACCTGTCCGGCGCCTCCGACCGGCTGCGCGACCTCTCCGACGACGTCGCCCGGGACGCCGCCCGGGGCACCGAGGTGGCCGGCCGGGCGCGGGCAGCGACCGACGTGGTCAGCGAGAACGTGCGCACGGTGGCCGCAGGTGCTGAGGAGATGGGCGCCTCCATCCGGGAGATCGCGCACAGCACGTCCGAGGCCGCCCGGGTGGGCGGCTCCGCGGTCGAGGCGGCCCGGGAGACCACCGCCACGGTGGCCCGCCTGGGCGACTCCTCGCGGCAGATCGGCGAGGTGGTCTCGGTCATCACCGCGATCGCCGAGCAGACCAACCTGCTGGCGCTCAACGCGACGATCGAGGCGGCCCGGGCCGGGGAGGCCGGCAAGGGCTTCGCCGTGGTGGCCGGCGAGGTCAAGGACCTGGCGGCGCAGACCCAGCAGGCCACCGAGGACATCACCCGGCGGGTCGATGCGATCCAGGCCGACACCGCCGGCGCGGCCGCCGCCATCTCCGGGATCGCCGGCATCGTCGAGCAGGTCAACGACTTCCAGCAGACCATCGCCTCGGCGGTGGAGGAGCAGAGCGCGACGACCGCGGAGATGAGCCGCAACGTCGCCCAGGCGGCGCACGGCACCGAGGGGGTCAGCGACGACGTCCGCTCGGTTGCCGAGGCGACCGCCTCGACGGCGACCTCGACCGAGAGCACCCGGGGCACGGCCGCGGACCTGGCCCGGATCACCGAGGAGCTGCGCGGGCTGGTCGCCCGGTTCCAGCTGCCCTGACCGGCGCTCAGTCGGTGAGGTAGGCGCCGGGCTCGTCCAGGGCGTGCACCCACACCGGCGCCCCGGCGAGCTTCACCTCGGCGGCGGACAGCGCCCGGCGGTAGGTGCCGACGCCGTCCCACGACGTCCAGAGCGCGAGCAGCCCCGGGTCGTCCGCCGCCCGGCCCACCGCGCCGTCGCGGAAGCCGGGCCGGGCGCGCAGCACCGCCAGCAGGTCGGCCGCCGCGGCGGCCAGGGCCGGGACGTCGTCGACGGGGACGCGCAACCGGGTGACGGCGAACACGACGACCTCCGTTGTTTGACAACCGTTCTCATGTGCGTGGAGGATGATGTCATGTCCGTGGCCGTCACCACCCCCAGCCGGACCGTCCCCGCCGACGTGCTGGCCGCCAGCGAGCTGCTCACCGCGCTGGCCTTCCCGCTCCGGCTGTCCATCGTGGCCCTGCTCGACGAGCACGGTTCCCGCTGCGTGCACCAGCTGGTCGACGCCCTCGGGGTGCCGCAGCCGCTGGTCTCCCAGCACCTGCGGGTGCTGCGCGGCGCCGGCCTGGTCACCGGTGTGCGCCGGCACCGGGAGGTCGACTACCGGCTCGTCGACGGGCACGTGGCGCACATCGTGCGGGACGCGATCGCCCATGCGGCGCACCGGGACACGGCCGCCCACCGGTCGGCGCCCGCGGAGCCGGCGGCGACCGCGACCCGGCAGAACACCGAGGAGCACGCCTGATGGCCCGCACCACCCGCCAGCGCGCCGCCGTCGCCGCCGCCTTCGACTCCCTCGAGGGCTTCCACAGCGCGCAGGAGGTGCACGCCCAGCTGCGCACCGCCGGTGACACGGTCGGGCTGTCGACGGTCTACCGGGCCGTGCAGGCGCTGGCCGACGACGGCGAGCTCGACTCGATCCGCACCGACTCCGGCGAGGCGCTGTACCGCCGGTGCTCCACCCAGCACCACCACCACCTGGTCTGCCGCTCGTGCGGGCGCACGGTGGAGGTGGCCGGCCCGGCGGTGGAGCAGTGGGCCGACCGGGTCGCCGGCGAGCACGGCTTCTCCGACGTCAGCCACACCCTGGAGATCATGGGCACCTGCGAGGCCTGCCGCACCGCCGGCCGCGGCTGATGAAGGACCCCCGTGCCCCCACTGCTCCCACGCTCGCAGCGGGGCCCTGCACGGGGGCCGCTAAGCGCTGCCGAACCGGCGCTGGCGGCTGGCGTACTCCTCGCAGGCCTGCCACAGGTGCCGGCGGTCGAAGTCCGGCCACAGGGTGTCCAGGAAGACCAGCTCGGCGTAGGCGGACTGCCACAGCAGGAAGTTGCTGGTGCGGTTCTCCCCCGAGCTGCGCACGAACAGGTCGACGTCGGGCATGTCCGGCTCGTCGAGGAACCGGGCGACGGTCTCCTCGTCGACCTTGTCCGGCTTGATCCGGCCGGCGGCGACCTCGCGGGCGATCGCAGCCGCGGCGTCGGCGATCTCCGCCCGGCCGCCGTAGTTGACGCACATGGTCAGGGTCAGGACGTCGTTGTCGCGGGTCAGCTCCTCGGCGACCTCGAGCTCCTTGATCACCGACCGCCACAGCCGTGGCCGTCGGCCCGCCCAGCGCACCCGCACGCCGAGCTCGTGCATCTCGTCGCGGCGGCGGCGGATCACGTCGCGGTTGAAGCCCATCAGGAAGCGGACCTCCTCCGGGCTGCGCCGCCAGTTCTCCGTGGAGAAGGCGTAGGCGCTGATCGCCCCGATGCCCAGCTCGATCGCGCCCTCGACGCAGTCGAACAACGAGGCCTCGCCGGCCTCGTGCCCGGCGGTGCGCGGCAACCCGCGCTGCTTCGCCCAGCGGCCGTTGCCGTCCATCACGATCGCGACGTGGCCCGGCACCTTGTCGGCCGGGATCGCCGGCGGGGTGACCCCGGAGGGGTGCGGGTTCGGCGCCTTCACCTCACGCCTCACGGAGCGACCTCGACAGGGGAGGCGGTGGCCACGACGGGGCGGGGCGCCTCGGTGCGGTCGACCAGCGGCAGCGAGCGCAGCCCGCGCTCCAGGTGCCACTGCAGCATCGCCGCGACCAGGCCACTGCCCTCCCGCCGGTTGATGCCCTGGCTGGCCTCGGCCCGGCCCCAGTCACCGGTCAACAACGCCTCCAGCAGCTCGACGGTCACCGGGCTGGGCATCGCCGAGCCGGTGGGGCGGCAGGCCGGGCAGACGGTGCCGCCCGCCGGGACGGAGAAGTGCCGGTGCGGCCCCTCTTCGCCACACCGCGCGCAGTCACCCAGCGCGGGCTCCCAGCCGGCCACCGACATGGCGCGCAGCAGGAACGCGTCGAGCACCAACGGTGGCGGCTTGGTCCCCTCGGCGAGGGTGCGCAGCGCCCCGACGACGAGCAGGAACATCCGCAGCGCGGGCTCCTTCTCCTCCACCGTCAGCCGGTCGGCGGTCTCCAGCACCGCCGTCCCCGCGGTGTAGGCGCGGTAGTCGCCGACGACGGCGGGGCCGTAGGCGCGGATCGACTCGGCCTGGCTCACCACGTCGAGGTTCCGGCCGGTGTAGAGCTGCAGGTCGACGTGGCTGAACGGCTCGAGCCGGGCGCCGAACTTGCTCTTGGTGCGGCGCACGCCCTTGGCCACCGCGCGCACCTTGCCGGTGCGCCGGGTGAGCACGGTGACGATCCGGTCGGCCTCACCCAGCTTCTGGGTGCGCAGGACGATCCCCTCGTCGCGGTACAGCGACTGCGGTGTGGTGCTCACTCGCCCGCCGCCTCAGTAGCCGTGTCCCCGGCGACGGATCGCTCCGCTCCTCGGTCGCTGGCGCTCACTGCGATGCTCACTCGCCCGCCGCCTCAGTAGCCGAGCCGGTTGAGCTTCTTCGGGTCGTCCTGCCACTCCCCCAGCACCGTGACGTGCAGGTCGAGGTGCACCCGGCCCCCCAGCAGCGTCTCCAGCCCGACCCGGGCCTCGCTGCCGATCGCCTTGATCGTCTGCCCGCCCTTGCCCAGCAGCATCGGCTTCTGGCTGGGGCGCTCGATGTGCAGCAGCGCGTGGATCTCGGTGAACACCGCGTCGGGGTCGCGGGGGTCGGGCTTGCGGATGATCTCCTCGACGGTGACGGCGAGGGAGTGCGGCACCTCCTGGCGCACCTTCTCCAGCGCCGCCTCGCGCACCAGCTCGGCGATCTGGCGCTCGACGTCCTCGTCGGTGGTCTGCTCGTCGGGGTACATCGGCGGCCCCTCGGGCAGCAGGCCGATCAGCAGGTCCTCCAGCAGCTCGACCTGGTCACCGGCGACGGCGCTCACGGGCACGATCTCGCGCGCCTCCACCAGCTTGCTGGCCGCGACCAGCTGCTCGGTGACCTGCTTCTTGCCGGCCGCGTCGGTCTTGGTCACCACCAGCACGATCGGGGTGGTGACCTCCTTGAGCTGCCGGGCGATGAACGCGTCACCGGCGCCGACGGGCTGGTCGGCCGGGATGCAGAAGACGATGACGTCGACCTCGGACAACGTGTCGCGGACGACGTCGTTGAGCCGCTTGCCCAGCAGGCTCTTGGGCTTGTGCAGGCCGGGGGTGTCGACGAGCACGAGCTGCCCGGCGGGCCGGTGCACGACGCCGCGGATGGCGTGCCGGGTGGTCTGCGGCCGGTTGCTGACGATGCCGACCTTCTCCCCCACCAGGGCGTTCGTCAGCGTGGTCTTGCCGGCGTTGGGCCGGCCCACCAGGCAGGCGAAGCCGCTGCGGTAGGGCGGCTGGTCGGTGTCGGTCACGCCGGTCAGTGTCCCACTGCGCACCGACAGCCCGGTGCGGGCGGCTGCGATCATGGGCACATGTCCCCCCGGTCCCGACGTGAACAGGGTGAGCCGCTCGTGGTGACGGCCGCCCGCGACCGCGAGCGGCACGTCACGCAGGTCACCAGCTACGGCTACGTCGCCGCCCGCGGCCCGAAGCGCTCGGTCACGGTCACCCCCGCCCCGCTGCGCTACTGGCAGTACGACCCGGCCGGCCCGCTGGTGCTCGGGCTCACGGTGCTGGGCGTCGCCCTCTGGCTCGGCGCCATCGCCTGGCGGGACGGCGCCTCGGCGATGGCCGGCGAGCTGCCGATCGCCCTGGCGCTGGGCGCGCTGGTGGTCGCCGGGTCCACCGGCCGGCTGACCGTCTCCGACTTCGGGGTGTCCACCGACATCGCCGGGCTCCGGCAGGTGTCGGTGTTCCGCGTCGTCCCGCGGGTGCTGGTCCAGGAGGTGGTGGTCGGCGCCCCGCCGGCCGGCTGGCCGAAGGCCCGCCGCCGCGGTGGCTGGTGGCCGGGTCGCACCCGGGTCAGCGTCCGGCACCTGGGCATGGACGGGCTGACCGAGGAGGCGTTCACCGTGCGGGTGCGCGACCCCGAGGCCTTCGCCGACGCCCTGGGCCGCCCGCTGCCCTGACGCCGCCGCTGCCCGGGACTGCCCCTGCGCCGGGAGCGGCATCCCCCTGCACCAACATGCGTCCTCCCGCACCAACGCTGGTGCAGGAGGACGCCTGTTGATCAGGGAACCTGATCAAACCCCCGCGGGCGTCAGGCGATGCCGCGGACCACGCCGTCGGGGCCGGCCAGCAGCACCGGCGCCGAGGCGGTGAGGTCGTGCACCGCGGCGAGCCCGGCGGCCTCGACCGACTCGGCGTCGCTGACCACGGCCGCGGCCTCCAGCCTCTCGACCCCGCTGGACACGGCCGCGGCGACAGCGGCCTGCAGCGCGGTCAGCCGCAGCGAGGGCAGCGTCACGGTGGCCGCGAGGTAGGTGCGCCCGTCGGTGTCCCGCACGGCGGCCCCCTCGGGCGCCCCCGTGCGGCCGCGCGCGGAGCGGGCCAGGGTGATCAGCTTTCCGTCCTCGGGGTCCAGCTCAGCGGCGCTCACGAGGCGTCAGGATTCCACGCCGTCACGACTCGGCAGCGGCCGGCTCCGACTGCCGGACGGCGGTGGCGCCGCGCCCCTCGGGCTCGACGGCGTCCTCGGCCTCCCGGTCGTCGTCCGAGCCGGGCTCGGGCACCCGGTTGACCAGGATGGTGTCGATCTGGTTGCGCCGCCCGCCGGTGCTCTCCGCCAGCAGGTGCAGCCCGCCGACCTCGGCGGCCGACCCCTCGATCGGCACCATGCCGATCTCCCGGGCCAGCAGCCCGCCCACGGTCTCCACGCCGTCGTCGTCGGGCAGCTCGACCTTGAACAGGTCGGCGAGGTCCTCGACCGGCAGCCGGGCGGTGATCCGCACCGACCCGTCCTCGAGCTCCTCGACGGGTGGGCGCTGCACGGCGTCGTGCTCGTCGTCGATCTCGCCGACGATCTCCTCGAGGATGTCCTCGATGGTGACCAGGCCGGCGAAGCCGCCGTACTCGTCGACGACGACGGCCATGTGCGTGCGCGAGGCCTGCATCTCCCGCAGCAGCTCGTCGACCGGCTTGGACTCCGGCACGAAGGTGGCCGGGCGCATGAGGTCCTCGACCTGCGGGCCCTGGTCGCCGGAGGCCAGCCCCTGGGACCGCCGCACGAGGTCCTTCATGAAGACCACGCCGATGATGTCGTCGACGTTCTCCCCGATCACCGGGATCCGGGAGAAGCCGCTGCGCAGGGACAGCGCCAGCGCCTGGCGGAGGTTCTTGCCGCGCTCGATCCACACGACGTCGGGCCGGGGCACCATCACCTCGCGGGCGATGGTGTCGCCGAGCTCGAAGACCCCGTGGATCATGTTCCGCTCGCCGGCCTCCACGACGCCGCGCTCCTCGGCCATGTCGACCAGCTCGCGGAGCTCGACCTCGCTGGAGAACGGCCCGTCGCGGTAGCCCTTGCCGGGGGTGATCGCGTTGCCGATCAGGATCAGCAGGGTGGCGACCGGGCCCAGCAACCGGCCCAGCAGCCGGATCAACCCGGCCGCGGCCAGCCCGATCGGGTAGGCGTGCTGGCGGCCCAGCGTGCGGGGCCCGACGCCGACGAGCACGTAGCTCACCACGGTCATGACCACGGCGGCGCTCGCGATGCCGGCCGCCAGGCCCTCGACGAGGTCGTAGAGCACGACCGCGACCATCACCGCCGCCGTCATCTCGCAGACGATCCGCAGCAGCAGGAGCAGGGCCACGTGCCGGGCCCGCTCCGCCATCACTTCGATGAGCGCGGGAGCGCGCTTCACCCCGTCGCGGCGCAGCTCGTCGACCCCGGCCGGGGACAGCCGCTGCAGGGCGGCGTCGAGCGCGCCGAAGACGCCGGCGAGCAGGACGAGCAGGACGGCGATGACCAGCAGGACGATCGCTGTCGTGCTCACCGGACCTCCGGCTCCTGGGGCTCGCCGGTGACCGGTTCACCCGTGACCGGCTCCCGCGGGACGGAGCGCCAGCCCTCCAGCAGCGAGGACTGCAGGCCGAACATCTCCTTCTCCTCGTCGGGCTCCATGTGGTCGTAGCCCAGCAGGTGGAGCACGCCGTGGGTGGCCAGCAGCAGCAGCTCGTCGGCCATGGAGTGGCCCGCGGCCCGCGCCTGGCGGACGGCGACGGCCGGGCAGAGGACGACGTCGCCGAGCAGGGCCGGGCCCGGCTCGGGGTCGTCGGGACGGCCGGTGTCCAGCTCGTCCATCGGGAAGGCGAGGACGTCGGTCGGCCCCTTCTCGCCCATCCACCGCTCGTGCAGGGTGGCCATGTAGTCGACGTCCACGCAGAGCACGGACAGCTCGGCCAGCGGGCTGACGTCCAGGCTGTCGAGCACGTAGCGGCAGACGCCGGCCAGCGCCTCCTGGTCGACGGCGATCTCGGACTCGTTCGCCACCTCGACGGGCACGGCGGTCAGCTCCCCTGCTGCCGGCGGGGGCGGGCCGCCCGGGACGGGCCGGCACCCGCTCCGTCGGTGGTCTGGCGGGCGGAGTCCCACCGCTCGTAGGCGTCGACGATGTCGCCGACCAGGCGGTGGCGCACCACGTCGGAGCTGCTCAGCACGGAGAAGTGCACGTCCTCGACACCCTGCAGGATGTCGCGGACCACCCGCAGGCCGCTCTGCGCGCCGCCGGGCAGGTCGACCTGGGTGACGTCGCCGGTGACGACCATCTTCGAGCCGAACCCGAGCCGGGTGAGGAACATCTTCATCTGCTCGGCGGTGGTGTTCTGCGCCTCGTCGAGGATGACGAACGCGTCGTTCAGCGTCCGGCCTCTCATGTAGGCCAGCGGGGCGACCTCGATGGTGCCCGACTGCATCAGCCGCGGGATCGACTCGGGGTCGACCATGTCGTGCAGCGCGTCGTACAGCGGGCGCAGGTACGGGTCGATCTTCTCCGACAGCGAGCCCGGCAGGTAGCCCAGCCGCTCACCGGCCTCCACCGCGGGGCGGGTCAGGATGATCCGGTTGACCTGCTTGGTCTGCAGCGCCTGCACGGCCTTGGCCATCGCCAGGTAGGTCTTGCCGGTACCGGCCGGGCCGATGCCGAACACCACGCTGTGGGTGTCGATCGCGTCGACGTAGCGCTTCTGGTTCAGCGTCTTGGGCCGGATGGTGCGGCCCCGGCGGCTGATGATGTCCAGGCTCAGCACGTCGGCCGGGCGCTCGGAGCCGCCGGCCTTGAGCATCGCGACGACCCGGCGGACCGAGTCCGGCCGGAGCACCTGGCCGGTGGCGAGCAGCGCGATCAGCTCGTCGAAGACCCGGACGGCGAACGCGTTGTCCGCCGGCTGACCGGTGACGGCGATCTCGTTGCCGCGGACGTGGACGTCGGCCACGAGCTCGCTCTCGACCAGCCGGAGCAGCTCGTCACCGGAGCCCAGCAGCGCGACCATGGAGACGGTCTCGGGGACGGTGATGGAGGTCCGGACGGCGGCCGGGGCGGCCGCGCTGTCCGGGACGCCGGCTGCCGCGGCACGCGCGGACAGCTCACGGGCCGACGCTGTGAGGGCGTCCGGGACGGCGTCTGGTGAGGTGTCGGGCAAGTACGCTCGACCCTGCCTTCCTGCGACGGGGCTGGGACGTCGGCGAGTCTACCCGTGCGAGGCCCGGGCAACCGCTGTTCAGCCCGGGGGCCAGGTGAGACCCCGACCGCCGAGCACGTGCAGGTGCACGTGGTGCACGGTCTGCCCGCCGTCCGGTCCGCTGTTGACCACCAGCCGCCAGCCCGGCTCGGGGCTGCCCGCCGTCGCCAGGCCCTCCTGCTCCGCGACCGCCTGGGCGGCGGCGAGGAGCTCGGCGGCCAGCCCCGGGTCGGCGGCGGTCAGCGCGCCGATCGTCGGGTGGTGGTCCCGGGGGACGACGAGCACGTGGGTCGGCGCCTGCGGCGAGATGTCCCGGAACGCCAGGGTGCGGTCGGTCTCCCGGACGACGTCGGGGGCGATCTCCCCGGCGACCACGCGGCAGAACAGGCAGTCACTGCTGGGCCCGGACATGCCGAGAACCGTAGCGCCTGGTCAGCGACCGGAGCGCGGCCGCTGCTTGCACCGTGCGCAATCTGATCATCTGCACTCAAGTTCCGGTGAACAGCTGCCGAAAGGGCCATGGGACGGATTCCACCACCGGCGTCAGGAGCAGCAATGAGGTTCGGAGCGAACCGGCAGACGGGCGAGGACAGCGCCGCGCTGCTGGCGGAGGCGCGCTCGGACGTCACCGCCGTCACCCGGGTGCTGGTCGCCCTGGACGGCGCCGCGACCGAGGACGAGGTGGCCCGCGCCGCCCTGGACACCGTGCGGGAGAACTTCGGCTGGGCCTACGGCTCCTACTGGCGGATCTCCCCCGACGACCACGCGCTGCACTTCGCCGTCGAGTCCGGCTCCGCCGGCCCCGAGTTCCGAGCGGTCACGCTCACCGCGTCCTTCGCCGAGGGCGTGGGCCTCTCCGGCCGGGCGTGGAAGAACCGTGACCTGTTCTTCGTCGCCGACCTGGGCGAGATGACCGACTGCGTCCGCGCCCCGGTGGCGCAGAAGGTCGGCGTCCGCAGCGGTGTGTGCTTCCCGATCATCCGCAAGGGCGAGGTGATCGGGACGATGGACTTCTTCACCACCGAGACCCTGAGCCCGTCCAAGGAGCGCCTCGACGCACTGCGCGCCGTCGGCCTGCTGGTGTCCCAGGCGTTCGGCCGGGTCGCCGAGGCCGCGGACCAGAAGCGGGCCGCCGGCGACGTCGCGGCCACCAGCGGGCTGCTCCGCCGGCTGAGCCGCATCGGCACCGTGGACGAGGCGATCACCACCGCGCTGGACACCATCCGCCGCGAGTTCGACTGGCACTACGGCTCCTTCTGGACCGTCGACGAGGGCCGCAGCGCCCTCGTGCTGTCCCTGGAGTCGGGGGACCTCGGCGCGGACTTCCACGCCGTCAGCCGGGACGCCAGCTTCGCCAAGGGCGTCGGCGTCGCCGGGCGCACCTGGGCGGCGCAGGACCTGGTCTTCGTCGAGGACCTCGGCTCGGTCACCGACTGCGTGCGGGCGCCCTCGGCCCGGGCGGCCGGCGTCAAGTCCGGCGTCTGCCTGCCCATCGAGGTCGAGGGCCGCATCGTCGGCACGATGGACTTCTTCGCCAAGCGCACGCTGATCATGGCCGACAGCCGCAAGGACGCGCTGCGCAACACCGCGTTCCTGATCGGGCAGACGATGGAGCGGATCACCGCCGCCAAGCGGATCGCCGACGCCGGCCGGGAGATGGTCGCCTCCATCGACGAGGTGCAGCGCAACGTCGCCGAGGCGACCCAGGTGGCCGGCGACGGGCAGCGGGTCGCCGGGGAGGCCAGCGAGTTCGTCGCCGGGCTCGGCCGGTCCAGCGCGGAGATCGACAAGGTGGTCAAGGTGATCAACGGGATCGCCGAGCAGACCAACCTGCTCGCCCTCAACGCCACCATCGAGGCCGCCCGCGCCGGGGACGCCGGCAAGGGCTTCGCCGTCGTCGCCGGCGAGGTCAAGGAGCTGGCCCGGGAGACCGCGCAGGCCACCGAGGAGGTCAGCAGCCGGGTGACCACCATCCAGGGCGACGTGCAGAACGTCGTCGGCGCGCTGTCCTCCATCCGCGAGATCGTCGGCCGGATCAACGAGACCCAGCAGCACATCGGCGAGGTGCTCACCGAGCAGGCCAGCGTCACCCGCAGCATCGTCGAGCTGGGCTGAGCAGACCCGGCCGACGTCCCGGTCAGCCCAGCTCCACCCCGGTCAGCTCAGCTTCGTCGCGGTGATCCCGCCGTCGACGTGGAGCGTGATGCCGTGCACCATCGCCGCGTCGTCGGAGGCGAGGTAGAGCACCCCGCGGGCGACGTCGTCGGGCCGGACGACGACGCCGGCCGGGGTCGTGGCGGTCATCGCGTCCAGCACCTCGCTGGCGGCCTCGTTGCCCGGGGTGCGGGTGACCCCCGGCGACACGGTGTTCACCCGCACGCCGCGCGGCCCGAACTCCGCCGCCCAGGCCCGGGCGAGCTGCTCGGCGGCGGCCTTGGTGGCGGTGTACATGGCGCCGAACGGGCTGCCCACCGAGGCCATCCAGGAACCGATGGTCACCACGGCGCCATCTCCGCGCTCGGCCATGGCCGGGGCGAGGGCACCGACGAGCACGTGCGGCGCGCGGACGTTGACCGCGAGCATCGCGTCCAGGTCGGCGTCGGGCAGGTCGGCGGTGGGCGTCACCGGGTAGATGCCGGCGTTGTTGACCAGGACGTCGACGCGCCCGCCGAGGGCCTCGGTGGCCGCGGCGGCGAAGGCCCGGAGGTCGGCGTAGGAGCCGCCGAGGTCGGCGGGCACGAACACGGCCCGGCCACCGTCGGCCGTGATGCTGCCGACGACGGCGTCCCCGCGGGTGGCGTCCCGGCCGCTGACCGCGACGGTGGCGCCCTCGGCGGCGAGGGTGCGGGCGATGGCGGCGCCGATGCCGCTGGTGGAACCGGTGACGAGGGCGGTGCGGCCGGCCAGGCGGCCGGCGTCGGTGGTGGTGGTCGTCGAAGAGGTCATGACCCCAGTCAGCCCCGCCGGCCGGTGCCCGGCCAGGCCCGGCTCGGCCTGGGCACGGCATGACCAGGCACGACCTCCTGGAGCGGCCCTACCGTGGGATCCGTGCCGACCGACCGCGCCGCGCTGGGCGCCTTCCTGCGCTCCCGCCGCGACCGGCTCACCCCGGCGCGGGCCGGGATGGCCGCCTTCCCCGGCCCGCGCCGGGTGCCCGGGTTGCGCAAGGAGGAGCTGGCGGTGCTCGCCGGGTTGAGCCCGGACTAGTACTCGCGGCTGGAGCAGGGCCGGCAGGCCAACGTCTCCGACGAGGTGCTCGACGCGCTCGCCCGCGCGCTGCGCCTGGACGGCGTCGAGCACGCCCACCTGCGCGACCTGGCCGCGCCGACCCGGCGCCGCCGCGCCGTCTCCCCGGTGCCGCAGCGCGCCGACCCCGGGCTGCTCCGGCTGATGACCGGGCTGGACCACCTCCCCGCGCTCGTGCTCGGCCAGCGCGGCGAGGTCCTGGCGAGCAACGCCCTGCTCACCGCCGTCCTGGGCACCCACTTCGAGCCGGGGTCGTCCCTGCTGCGCTGGCTGTTCCTGGACCCGCTCGCCCGCGAACGCATCGTCAACTGGGCGCAGTTCGCCGCCGCGTCGGTGGGGGCGCTCCGCCGGGACGCCGCCCGGCACCCCGACGACGCCGCGCTGCACGCCCTGATCGACGACCTGCGCGCCGCCGACCCCGACGTCGCCCGCTGGTGGGACGACCAGACCGTGCGCGACTACGCGTCGGTGCCCAAGCGCATCCAGCACCCGGTGGCCGGGCCGCTGTCGTTCGACATCGAGCTGGTCGCCGCCCCGCACGACCTCGACCAGCGGCTGATCGTCTACACCGTCGAGCCCGGGTCGACGACCGCCCGGCAGCTGCCGCTGCTGGCCAGCTGGGGAGCGAGCGCACCGACGCCGGCGGGCTGAGGGCCCGGTCACGACCGACCGGGTGCGATGGGCCACGATGGGCGCGGTCCCGCCCCGTCGTCCCCTGGAGGTCCTGCCGTGCCCGCTCCCCAGCCCCACCCGAGGACGTAGTGAACACCCGTCGCGCCGTCCGGTCGGGTGGTCTCGTACAAGCGAACAGAGGGGTGAGCAGGCGCGGCTTCCTGGCCGGCTCCGCCGCCGCCCTCACCGCCGCGGCGCTGGCCGCCTGCGGTGACCGTTCCTCCCCCGTCTCGTCCTCCGGGGATGCGAACACCCCGGCCACGACCGGCCGCCAGACCCTCACCATCGGGGCCATCCCGGACCAGGACCCCGAGGTCCTCCAGCGCCTCTACGGCACCGTCGCCGACGCCATGTCCGACGGGCTGGACTTGGACGTGACCTACCAGCCGGTCACCGACTACGGCGCCGCCGTCTCCCTCTTCCGCACCGGCGACCTCGACCTCGTCTGGTTCGGCGGCCTCACCGGCGTCCAGGCCCGGCTGCAGACCCCCGGCGCCGAGCCGATCGCCCAGCGCGACATCGACGAGTCCTTCCACTCGGTGTTCGTCGTCAACGCGGCCACCGGGCTCTCCCCCGCCGACGACCTGACCCCGCTGGCCGACCTGCGCTTCACCTACGGCAGCGAGACCTCGACGTCGGGGCGGCTGATGCCGGCGTTCTTCCTCTCCGAGCAGGGCGTCGACCCGCAGGGCTTCCCCGGTGGGCCGGGCTTCTCCGGCTCGCACGACGCCACCATCGAGCTCGTCGCCTCGGGCAGCTACCAGGCCGGGGTGCTCAACGAGCAGGTCTGGAACTCCCGCACCGCCGAGGGCGCCGTCGACCCCGCCGTGGTGCAGTACGCCCGCACCCCGGCCTACCACGACTACCACTGGCTGCTCGGGCCGCAGGCCGTGGAGCGGGTCGGCGACGACCTGCCCGGCCGGCTGACCGACTGGTTCACCGGGCTGTCCCCCGACGACCCGGCGGACGCCGAGGTGCTCGAGCTGTTCGGTGCCGGGTCGTTCATCCCGACCGAGGCCTCGAACTACACCCAGATCGAGGAGATCGGCCGCGAGCTGGGGCTGATCAGCTGACCGCCGTCCTCCGGCTGGACGGCGTCTCGGTCCGCTACGGCGGCACCGCCGCGCTCACCGGCGTCGACCTGACCGTCGGCGCCGGCGAGCGGGTGGCGCTGGTCGGGCCGTCGGGTGCCGGCAAGTCGACGCTGCTCGGGCTGGTCAACGGCTCGGTGCTGCCCACCGCCGGGTCGCTGCGGGTGCTCGGCGACGACCCTTCCCGGTTGCGCGGCCCCGCCTTGCGGCGGCTCCGCGCCCGGGTGGGCACGGTGCACCAGCACCTGGAGCTGGTCGGCCAGCTGCGGGTGGTGCACAACGTCAACGCCGGGCGGCTGGCCGACTGGTCGGCGGCCCGGGCGGCCTGGTCGCTGGTGCGCCCGCAGGGGGTGCCCGAGGTGCTCGACGCGCTGAGCGCCGTGGGCCTGGCCGATCGGGCGTACGAGCGCACCGAGCGGCTCTCCGGTGGTCAGCGCCAGCGCGTGGCGGTGGCCCGGCTGCTGGTGCAGCGCCCGGAGCTGGTGCTCGCCGACGAGCCGGCGTCGGCGCTGGACCCGGTGCTCGCCGACGCGGTGCTCGGGCTGCTCGCCGGGCTGACCGAGCAGGGTGGTGCGCTGGTCGCCTCGCTGCACGACCCGGCGCTGGCGCTGCGGCACTGCACCCGGGTGGTCGGCCTGGTCGACGGGCGGGTGGTGCTCGACGCGCCCGTCGCCGACCTGGACGCCGGTGACCTGGCGGACTTCTACGCGGCACCGCGGTGACCGTGCTGACCGCACCCCGGCTGCGGCGGGACCGCACCCGCTGGGCCTGGGGGCTGGGCGCGCTCGCCGTCGTCGGCTGGGCGCTGGCCGGCGCCGGGCTGTTCGCCGACCAGGTGGTCAACCGGTCGGGGACGGCGCAGTTCGGCCGGTTCGCCGCCGCCGCCCTCTCCCCCGAGCTCGACGGTGCCTTCCTCTCGGTGCTCGGCACCGCGACGCTGGTGACCATCGCCTACGCGGCCCTGGGCACCGCGCTGGCGGTCGGGCTCGGGGCCGTCGGGGCGGTCGCCGTCGCCCGCACCACCTGGGGACGCCGCCGCCTCGGCTGGCTGCTGGCCCGCGGGGCGCTGGCCGTGCCCCGCGGGCTGCACGAGGCGGTGTGGGGTCTGCTGCTGGTCAACCTGCTCGGCCTGGACCCGTGGGTCGGCGTGCTGGCCATCGGCATCCCGTACGGCGCGGTGACCGCGAAGGTGTTCGCCGACCTGCTCGACGAGGTGCCCCGGGGTGCGCACGACGCCCTGCTCGCCGCCGGCGCCGGCCGGGTGTCCGCCGTCCTCTACGGGCTGCTGCCGCCGGCCTCGGGTGGGCTGCTGTCGTACTCCTTCTACCGGCTGGAGTGCGCGGTGCGCTCCGCGGTGGTGCTCGGGCTGATCGGCGCCGGCGGGCTGGGCTACCAGCTGTCGCTGTCGTTCAGCTCGCTGCGCTGGGAGCAGGTGTGGACCTGCGTCTACGCGCTCACCGCCCTCTGCGTGCTGGCCGTGGTGGCCGGGCGGGCGGTGCGCCGGCGGGTCGCCGCCCCCCGCTCGGCCGGTGACCGGCTGCAACGCGACCCGGCCCTCACCGCCGCCGTGACGGTGACGGTGCTCGGGGTGGTGTGGTCCTGGTGGTACCTGGCGGTCTCCCCCGCGACGCTGGTCTCCGACCGCACCGGCGAGCAGCTGCGCTACGTGCTGTCCGCCGCCTGGCCACCGGACACCGACGCCGGCTTCCTGCGCGCGGTGCTCGCCGCGGCCGTGGAGACGCTGCAGATGTCGGTGATCGCGATCGCCGTTGCCACCGTCGGGGCGGTGCTGCTGGCAGGGGTCGCCGCCCACCCGGCCGGCCGCCCGGGCCCGCTGCGCCGGCTGGTGGGCAGCGTCGTCCGGCTGGCGCTGCTGCTGCTCCGCGCGGTGCCGCCACCGGTCTGGGCGCTGGTGCTGCTGTTCGTGCTGCTGCCCGGCGTGCTGCCCGGGGCGCTGGCGCTGGGCGTCTACACGCTGGGGGTGCTGGGCCGGCTGGCCGCGGAGGCGACCGAGGAGCTCGACCCACGGCCGCGGGCCGCGCTGGCCGCGATGGGCGCACCCCCGGTGGCCGGCTGGCTGTACGGGGTGGCGCCGCGGGCGGTCGGGCCGGTGCTGGCCTACGCGCTGTACCGGTGGGAGGTGGCCATCCGGGACACGATCCTGATCGGGCTGCTGGGTGCCGGCGGCCTGGGGGCGCTGCTGGCGACCGCGCTGGCCACCTTCGACTGGGGCGCGGTGACCACGGTGCTGGCCGCGACCGTCCTGCTGACCGCCGCCGTCGACCTGGTCAGCGACCGGGCGCGGCAGGCCCTGAGGTAGCCGGCGAACCGCCCCCTCGCCAGTTGATCATGGGCAGATCGCCGGTCACCACGCCCTCTGCCGGCGTGTCACTGGCAACACGCCCATGATCAGCGTGGAAAGAGGCGGGTCAGGCCCAGCGGGTGCGGGCGCTCAGCGCGGCGAGCGCGGCGGCGCCGGCGGTGGACGTGCGCAGCACCTCGGCGCCCAGCCGGACCGAACGCGCACCGGCGGCCCGGAAGGCGACCACCTCGCCGTCGGTGAGCCCGCCCTCGGGCCCGACGACGACGGCGACGCTGCCGGTGGCCGGGACCTCGACCCGGGCGAAGGGTTCCCGGGCCTGCTCGTGCAGCACCAGGGTCAGGTCGACGTCGGCGAGCAGCCCGATGACCTGCCGGGTGGTCATCGGCTCGGTGACCTCGGGGACCCGGGGACGGCGGGCCTGCTTGCTGGCGGCGCGGGCGGCGGAGCGCCACTTGGCCAGGCCCTTCTCCACCCGGTCCTCGCGCCAGCGGGTGACGCAGCGGGCCGCGGTCCACGGCACGATCCGGTCGACGCCGAGCTCGGTGGCCAGGTCGACGGCGAGCGGGCCGCGGTCGCCCTTGGGCAGCGCCTGCACCAGCAGGAACTGCGGCTGCGGCGCGGGCACCTCGTGCCGGGCGGTCACCTGCACCTGCAGCGCACCGGAGCCGGCGGTGAGCACGGAGCCCTCGACGAGCAGGCCGCGGCCGTCGCTCACCCGGACCCGCTCACCGGCGGCCAGCCGCAGCACGTCGACGGCGTGCCGGCCCTCGGCGCCGTCCACGGTGACGACGTCGCCCTCGGGCACCTCGTCGAGCAGGAAGAGGGGGGCGCCGTCGGCCTCGATCGCCTCGGACCCCTCGCTCATCGGCCGTTGAACGCGTCGCGCACCCGGGAGAACAGACCGCCGCCGTGGTTGGCCGCGGCGCCGTCGGCGAGCTCCTCGTTCCGCAGCGCGGCGAGCTCGCGCAGCAGCTCCTGCTGGCGCTCGTCGAGCCGGCTGGGGGTCTGCACGTCGATGTGCACCTGCAGGTTGCCGCGGCCGGTGCCGCGCAGGCGCGGGGCGCCGTGCGCGCGCAGGGTGAGCACGCTGCCGGACTGGGTGCCCGCGCGGATGTCGAGGTCCTCGTTGCCGTCGAGGGTCTCCAGCTTCAGCGTGGTGCCCAGCGCGGCGGCGGTCATCGGCAGGGTGACCCGGCAGTGCAGGTCCTCGCCGTCGCGGGTGAAGACGTCGTGCGGCCGCTCGTGCACCTCGACGTAGAGGTCGCCGGCCGGACCGCCGCCGGGGCCGACCTCGCCGTGGCCGGCCAGCCGGATGCGCATGCCGTCCTCGACGCCGGCGGGGACCTTCACCGGAATGGTGCGGCGGGCGCGGACCCGGCCGTCGCCGGCGCACTGCGGGCACGGGTTGGGGATGACCTGGCCGGTGGCCTGGCAGGTCGGGCACGGGCGGCTGGCGATGACCTGGCCGAGGAAGGAGCGCTGCACGCTCTGCACCTCGCCGCGGCCGTTGCAGGTGGAGCAGGTCTCCGGGTGGGTGCCCGGAGCCGTGCCCGCGCCGGTGCAGACGTCGCAGAGCACCGCGGTGTCCACGGTGATGTCGGTCGTCGTCCCGAAGACCGTCTCGGCCAGGTCGAGCTCGACCCGGATCAGCGCGTCGCCGCCCTCGCGGACCCGACCGCGCGGGCCGCGCGCTCCCCCGGCGCCGCCGAAGAAGGCGTCCATGATGTCGCCGAGCCCGCCGAAGCCGGCCGCGTTGCCGAACGGGTTGCCGCCGCGGCCGCCGTTGGCGTCGTAGGGGTCACCGCCGAGGTCGACGATGCGGCGCTTCTCCGGGTCGGTCAGCGCCTCGTAGGCGCGGCTGACCTCCCCGAAGCGCTCCTTCGCCCCCGGGTCGGGGTTGACGTCGGGGTGGAGGTCCCGCGCCATCCGGCGGTAGGCCTTCTTGATCTCGGAGTCGGTCGCTCCCGGGGCCAGGCCCAGCACGCCGTAGTAGTCGGTCGCCATGCAGTCGTTGTCCCGTCCTCAGCTCTCGGCCAGCAGGTGGCCGACGTAGCGGGCCACGGCTCGTACCGCGGCCATGTTTCCTGCGTAGTCCATCCGGGTGGGGCCGACGACGCCGAGGCCACCGAGCGCCTGCTCGCCGGCCCCGTAGCCCACGGAGACGAACGACGCGGCGGTGAGCGCCTCGTGCTCGTTCTCCTCGCCGATGCTCACCGTCACCGTGCTCGGGCCCACCTCAGCCATCAACCGCAGCACCACGACCTGTTCTTCCAGCGCCTCCAGCAGCGGGCGGAAGGTGCCGGGGAAGTCCAGCGCGCTGCCCTGCGCGAGGTTGGCCGTGCCGCCGATGACCAGCCGGTCCTCCGAGGGCTCGACCAGGGTCTCCAGCAGGGTGGCGCTGACCGCGGCGAGCAGCGCCCGCAGCGGTGGTGGGGCGTTCTCGACCACGTCGCCGATGGTGTCGCTGGCCTCGGCCAGCTTCTTGCCGGTGAACGCCGCGTTGAGCAGCGTGCGCAGCTCGGCGACGGTGTCCGGCGCGACGTCGTCGGGGCTGTCGACGACGCGCTGCTCGACCCGGCCGGTGTCGGTGATGAGCACCATCAGCAGCCGGCTGGCCGTCAGCGGTACGAGCTCCAGGTGCCGGACGGCGCTGCGCGACAGCGTCGGGTACTGGACGACGGCGACCTGGCGGGTCAGCTGGGCCAGCAGCCGGACGCTGCGACCGAGCACGTCGTGCAGGTCGACGGCGCCGTCGAGGAACTTCTCGATCGCCCGCCGCTCGGCCACCGACAGCGGCTTGACGCTGGAGAGCCGGTCGACGAACAGGCGATAGCCCTTGTCGGTGGGCACCCGGCCGGCGCTGGTGTGCGGCTGGGTGATGTACCCCTCCTCCTCCAGCACCGCCATGTCGTTGCGGATGGTGGCCGAGGACACCCCGAGGTCGTACCGGGCCGCCAGCGCCTTGCTCCCCACCGGGTCGTTGGTGGAGACGTAGTCCTGGACGATCGCCCGCAGCACCCGCAGGCGCCGGTCGTCGTGCGCCACGGCTGACACCTCCCGTACCGGTTCGACGGGCCCGCGTCCGGTCGGCCAGGACGCGTCCTGGCACTCATGCGAGCCGAGTGCCAGCATACGACCGGAGCCTTCGACAGGCTGCGCACTCGCAGCAAGCAGCCGCTCGAGAGTCTTGGTCTAGCGCGTGATCGTGGTCGGGTGCGCCAACGGCGCCTTGGAGTGCGTCGTCACCACAGCGCACCGTTCCGCTGCCCGCTGCCACACAGTACGGCAGACACCTACCGCCAGAGCCTTTTCGACTCGTCGGGCACCTTCACGGTCAATTTGAACATGAACGCCGCCTGCGCCGGCCCGCCTTTATGTTCCCTAGCCGCGAGCACGGCACGCCACAGTTTTGGACGAGAATGGCTAAGGAACGTCCATTTCCTGCTCAAACAGCAGTTCCCATAATGTGGCCACACTTACCCCTCTAGCGGCAACGGAGGTCGGCACAGGAGATCTCCAGATATCCTGAGCCAGCAAAGCTACTCCGTGACCACTCAGCGTCCGGGCTATGAGTCCCGGCAAACCTTCATCAGCCAAACTCACAACACTCACGACCCGGTTGAATCGCTTCAAGAATGCGGCCGCATACGGCAACACGGTAGATATGTAGACCTCTACGTCTACCTCCGTGTCGCTTGGGTCACTCACCCGATACGCGCAGGCGAGATCTCCAGCGTCTTCATCGGTAATGACCTCGACAGCCCCGAGACCTGACAGCGACTCTTGAATCGACACGTGCTGATTAGCGCCAGCAAGTTCCCGAGCGCGCCCCAGCATTTCCTTCGGCCTCTCGCCGTAGGCAGCCACCACGTAGGCCACAACGGTCGAATGCAGCTTGTCATCGGCTTCCTGGCCAGCCATGCCAACCTCGATTCCCACGCACGACGGTGATAGTGGTCCGAACTTGTCCCCTGGTGCCCCGACCGATTGAAACCCCAGCCTCCCACACGCGGCGTTCCAGTTCGCTACCACGGGGCTTGACGGGCGTACCGCGTCGGACGGCCATCTGCACAGCCTTCATAGCGCTTGCCTTATCAAAGAACATTGACCCGCCCGGCTTCTGCTTTGCCTCTCTCGTTCCCGGCACGTGGCGCATCTGCTTCCCGACGTTGATCGGGCATGAATCACTGCTGTTGTGAACCGCCGTCCCGTCGCCGGTGTCGCCGACGATGAAGGTGTGGACGTTGGCGACGCTGAGGTTGTAGACGGTTTGCCCGGGCAGCCAGCCCTGGTCGTCGAGGTCCTGGACGACACGGTATTTGCCGGTTGCGCCCACGAGCAGGTCGCCGAGCGCCAGGGCGTCAGCGTCGGTCCAGCCGCCGCCGTCCACCCAGATCGGGTGGTTGGCGGTCGCGATCCAGGTATCGGCGCGCGGGTCATCATCGGCGACCTGCCCCTCATCCAAGGCACTGGCTGGGGCTGGCGCGGTGACGACCTTGATCAGGTGCTTGTCGCCCTGGCCGACTATCACGTTCAACACCGGTTGGGCTGTCAGCTCGCCGGTCTGCGGGTCGCGTGCGGCGACAAGATCCCCGACTTCGAGCTGGCTGATCGGCACCGTGGCGCCATCGGCCATCAGCACACCGGTCTCCGGCGTGAAGCTGTTGCAGCCCTTCCGCGCCTTCACCACGGCTCGTCCGGCGCGGGCGGACACCTTGCCCGCGGACTTGGCCGCGGCCATCCCGACCTTCACCATCGCCCCGCCACCGGGGATCATCGCCGCAGCCACGGTGACGCCCATCATCAGCGCCTTGGCCCGGTTCCCCGTCGCCGCATACGCACCGGCGGAGATGCCCGCCGCCGCTGCCCCGATCGGCCCCGGGATCATCGACGCGATCTCCGCGACCTGAGCGGCGTTCTTCAGGGCCTTCTTCGCCCAACCGAAGCCCCAGTTGCCGTCCAGGTCGGTGTAGTTGACCGGGTCCGCGGTGCAGTACGGGTGGCCAGGCCGCGCCACTGTTTGAGCAGGGCGAATGAGCCCTCGACGACGTTGCGCTTCTTGTACATCTCCCGGTCGTAGCTGACCGGGCGGCCACCTGCGCTGCCGCGGCGGGTGCGGTGTCCTTGCTGGTCGCGGGGTTCGGGGATGACCGCGGTGATGCCACGGGAGCGCAGGTGGGCTCGGATCGCCTTGGATGAGTACGCGCGGTCTCCGAGCACAGCGGTATGTCGGGTCCGAGGCCGGCCCCGCCCAGGACGGGCCACCCGGATGCCGGCCAGCAGTGGCAGGCAGGCCGGTGTGTCGCCTGCCTGACCGGCGCCGATCAGGATTGACAGCGGGCGGCCGCGGCCGTCCACGGCGTGGTGGACCTTGGTCGACAGGCCGCCACGGGAGCGGCCGATCCCGTGATCAGGCGGCTCGATCAGCGCCTTCGTCCCAGGCCCGAGTATCTGTTTCATGTAGTTCGCCGATGCCCCCCGTGGGGATCTCGGCTCGCGGCAGGTTGGTGGCGTACTGATGCGCGCGGTTGACCGAGGA
Source organism: Modestobacter roseus (assembly GCF_007994135.1). Lineage (NCBI taxonomy): Bacteria > Bacillati > Actinomycetota > Actinomycetes > Geodermatophilales > Geodermatophilaceae > Modestobacter > Modestobacter roseus. The sequence continues at coordinate 666,465 of NZ_VLKF01000001.1, read as the reverse complement.
GTCCACGCTGACCGCCCACTCGACGTCGCCGGCGGCATCAGCGTGCGCGATGACCGCGGCCAGCACCTCGTCCCACGTCCCGTCCCGGGAGAACCGGGCATGCCGCTTCCACACCGTCTGACACGGCCCGAACCGCACCGGCAGATCCCGCCAAGCCAGTCCGCAACGATACCGGTGCACGATCCCCTCAACCACTTGTCGATGATCCCGGTATGGCCGCGACCGGCCCATCACCTGCGGCATCAACGGCTCGATCACCGCCCACTGCCCATCACTCAGCTCAGCACGAACGCCCACCGGATCAAGATCCCGCACCGGCCGTCTCCAGCTTGAGAGATGCGCCCTAGCCCGGCTGTAGTCTTGGGCGGTCGGGTCATGCATCTCCTGGGTCCTGGTCGACCAGCGCAATTGCGTCGATTTCTACAGGCTGGTTAGCGTAGCCAAGGGCGGTGACATCGAGCGAAGTGCTCGGGAGTTGGATCCAGACGCGCACGTCTTGGATTGTCGCCCTCAAAGTTTACGGCAGCTTGCTCGCCGTAGGGCGACCCGAAATAATGAACTGCTTGAATTCGGGGACAGTGAGAGAGTATAAGAACTTTCCGTTTCTCGACTCCAGGCCAAAGCGGCGAACGCCCGAACGAGTCCAGTCAGGAATTCGCTCGAGCAGCTCATCCACCGAATATCGCACTGGCTCCTCCTCTGGAGTGGCGGTATCCCCGTTTTCCTCTCGCGCCCGAGACTCTGACTCCCACAGAGCAATCATGAGAGACCCACCTCTCCCCTCCCAGGGTATTAGTCCAGTAGGAGTACCCCAAGCCCAAAGTTCTTTACGTTCGACCACTGACTTACGCAGCTGGGCCAAAAGTTGGCTTCGCGATGGAAGTGGGTCTTGTGCCATCTCAGGTTGCTCCTCCGAGTCAAATAGCGTCAGCGCCGCATGAAAGGCTTGTTCTTGTAAGCGCGACCCCAGTCGTCGATCCTGTGCTGACGCATATGATTACCCCGCGTCTGTAGCACCGAGCACTGATATCCGCAACCCTTGGCCGCTTCGTGTGTCCGGCGATGGGCCATTTGCATTCCATCGACTCGCAGCCGCTTCTTTTGCTTCGCGAGGTTGGCTAGTTCTCCCCGTATGGTTCGAGATACCTTATCATTATTGATGAGTGCACGCATATTCGCTTGCTGGCTGCGAAAGCCTGGAGCACTGCAATTGTGCACCAGGCTGCCGTCGCCAATCGCACCGATGACGAAGGTGTGGACGTTGGCGACGCTGAGGTTGTAGACGACCTGGCCGGGCAGCCACCCCCGGTCGTCGAGGTCCTGGACGACACGGTATTCGCCTGCTGCGCCCATGAGCAGGTCACCGAGGGCGAGGTCGTCGGCCTCGGTCCAGCCCTCGTCGTCGACCCAGATGGGGTGGTTGGCGGTCGCGGTCCACGTGTCGGCGCGCGGGTCGTCGTCAGCGACCTGCCCCTCAGCCAGGGCGCTGGCCGGTGCCGGGGCGGTGACGACCTTGATCAGGTGCTTATCCCCGTGGCCGACGATGACGTCCAGCACCGGCTGGGCGGTCAGTTCCCCGGTCTCCGGGTCACGCGCGGCGACCAGGTCACCGACCTGCACCTGGCCGATCGGCACCGTGGCACCGTCGGCCATCAGCACACCGGTCTCCGGCGTGAAGCTGTTGGGAACCCGGCAGCTCCCGCCCCCCTTGAACGCCTTGACCACTGCTCGACCAGCGCGGGCGGACACCTTGCCCGCGGACTTGGCCGCGGCCATGCCGACCTTCACCATCGCCCCGCCGCCGGGGATCATCGCCGCAGCCACGGTGATGCCCATCATCAGCGCCTTGGCCCGGTTCCCCGTCGCCGCATACGCCCCCGCGGAGATGCCCGCCGCCGCTGCCCCGATCGGCCCCGGGATCATCGACGCCACCTCGGCCACTGCGGCGACCTTCTTCAGGGCCTTCTTCGCCCAGCCGAAGCCCCAGTTGCCGTCCAGGTCGGTGCAGTTGACCGGATCCGCGGTGCAGTAGTCATAGGCGGTGGCGTTGCCACCCGGTGAGGGGTCCACCGACCAGAACCGGCCCGTCCCCGGGTCGTACAGCCGCACCCCCATCAGCAGCACCCCGGCCAGTGCATCCGCCGAGCGCTGCTTCCCGCCCAGCCAGCCGTATCGGCCGTCCTTGCCCGGCGCCGCTCCATTCGACTCGACTGCCGCGCCGGTGGTCAGGTCGGTGGTGTTGCCGAACTCATCCGCCGCCTGGTGCTTCAGCCCCGCCCAGTCCGCGGTGGCCTCGCCGTCCCGGATCGGGACGGTGGTCATCACATCGCCGTGCAGGTCGACCAGCTGCAGAACCCGCGCACCGGACTTGCCGGTCTGCACCGCCAGGTTGCCGTCCAGCCCGTCGACGAACCGGGTGATCTCATCGGGCAGCGACGCGTCCTCGGCGATCCACGCCGGGGAGTCCGAGTCCGAGTCGTAGTGGTTGACCTTCGTGACCGCCTGCTGCCAGGCCGGCACCCCGTCGGCTCCCGCCGCCCACGACTCCGAGGTGTAGGAGGAGAACCGCTGCAGCGGGTCCAGCACCCACGTCTGCCGGGCCACCCCCTCGATCGTCTGCGAGGCCACCAGGTCATTGGCGTAGAAGGTGTTCGCCACCCGCGCGCCGGGGCTGCCCCGCACCGGCGCCCCGGTGATCCGGCCCAACGGGTCGTACACCCACGCCCCACCGTTGAGCGACTCCGACACCAGCCGGTCGGCGCTGTCGTAGGCGTAGCTGACCACCGCCGCGTCCGGCGACGTCGGGTCCGCACATGCCGCCGTCGGCGAGACCGCCGTACGCAGCGACGTCCGCTGGGCCCGCTCGTCGTAGTCGTACTTCCGGGCGGTACAGACCCCGGCGCCCAGGGTGGTGTCCTGCACGTCGGTCAGCCGGCCCAGCCGGTCGTAGGCGTAGTTCTTCGTCGACGCCGACGTGGTCGAGCTGATCCACTGCCCAGCGCCGTTCTCCACCACCGATGACGTGGCCACGACGGCGTCGTCACTGGCCCGCGTGTAGGTCCGGGTCACCGGCGACTGGTTGGCGTCGTAGCCGACGTCCAGCCGCACCCCGCCGGGCAGCGACTGGCTCATCACCTGACCGTCGGGCCCGTACACCGCCGACAAGGTGCCGGCCACCGAGTCCTGCACCGAGGTGACGAACCCGCGCGGCTCGATCGACCGGTCATAGGTGAACGTCGTCGAGGTCCCGATGCTGTCGCTGACCTTCGTCGGCTTGCCGAACCGGTCGAAGACGCTGTCGGTCACTCCACCAGAGGCATCGACGTACCGGGTCATCCGACCCAGCTGGTCGAAGGTCTTCTCCACCTTGCTGACCGAGCCATCGGGCTTGGTGGTGGCCATCCTGATGACGTCGCCGCTGACCGGGTCGTAGGTGCTGACGGTCTTGCCCAGGGCCGGGGTGTTCATCCCGGTGCCAGTGATCTGCACCGACAGCACCCGGTCGGCAGCGTCGTACTCGGTCGTCGTCGTCCGGGACTGGGTCACTGTCGCGCCGCCGACCGGACCGGTGGCCGACTCCGTGACGGAGGTGATGGACCCGTAGCGGTTGTACGTGACCGTCTTGACCGGCAGCTGCGCCGCCATCCGGCCGACGTCATGCCCTGTGGCCGGACCTGCGCTATACGTGCGGCACGCAAGCCCAGCGGTGCCGGGTTGGCCACCGCACTCCGGGAACTGTGCGTTGACAGCGGCCGAGTAGTAGACGGTGAGCGTCGTGCCGGCATCGGTGCCGGTGGAGCCTGCTCTGCGGGACTCCACTGGGCGCCCTTGGGCGTCGTACCGCACCTTCGCGGTGACATTGGCACCGCCAGCGCCGGCATCGACGATCACCTGGGTGGGCTGCTTGTGCACCCAGCCGGACGTTTCCTCGCGAGCCGGCGCACCGTCGATCGGGTCGTACACGTTCTTGGTGACCACCACATCGACCAGTTGCTCCGGCACCGCGCCGGCGACCAGCAGGCCCTCGGTCTCTGTGGTCGCCAGGTGGTAGGCGGCACCGTCGGGCTTGCCCTCGTCGTAGGCATAGGTGGTCAGGTCGTGCACGAGCCGGACGTCGTTCGGGTTGTTCCCGATCGCCAGCCGGAGCAGCGGACCCCGAGTGCGCACCAGGTCCAACCCCCCGGGATCGTAGGTGGACAGTGACGACAGCGCGATCGCTCGCGTGGCACTGTCCGCCGACGTGAGGTTCAGCGCCGCCAGGTCACTCGCCGACGACGGGAGGAGTCCGAGCGCCAGCAGCCGGTTCGTCGCGTCGAGTGAACGGACGACATTGCCGTGCCGGTCGTATTCCGCGGTGTCTATGAACCCAGCCGGGGGCGCGCCAGGTCCGGACGGCGTGGCCGTGTTCACTTCGCGGCCGGATGCATCCAGGTAGTGCACGGTGGCCGCCCGGTAGCCGTCCTTGCCCGGCGCGCGGACCGAGGCGGTCGTCACCGAGGGGACGTCCTCAGGCCCGAAGATCGCCGTGGCGTCGGTCGGACCGCGGGTCTGCGCCCAGGTGGCCAGCGCAGCCGTGTCGAGGTCATAGGGGCCGCCGGTCGACCGCGCCGTCGGGACCGCGTAGACGACGGTGCTCGTCGTCTCCGGACCGACCTGGTCGAGCGTTCCAGGCTGCAAGGAAGATCGAGAGACGCTCAGCAGCCGTCCAGAGCTGCGGTCGAGCAGGTCGCCGTTGCCCACGATCGAGTTCGCTCCACCGACGCCATAACGGAATCTCCAGGGCAGCTCACCCGGGACGCCGAGCTCGACGACGCGCCCGTCAGCGTCGTAGTCGTACGTCGTCTTCAGCACGGGCGAGATTCGCGGGTCCCATGCCTCCCGCAGTCGACCCTTGTCGTCAAAGCCGTAGCGAAGTGCAACCACTGACGAGCTGCTCACAGCGCCGGGCAACGTCGACCAGAGCACCACCTTCACGAGCCGGTCGGCATAGTCACCGAAGGCGTTGGTGGTGGCGGTGGTGCCGCTGGCATAGACGAGCTGCATGACCTCGCAGCCGGCCGAAGGCGGCAGTTCATCGGGTAGGCCGGTGCACGCTGCTGTATTGGTTGGTGAACTGTCGACTCCCGGCTCGACCGCGGCGATCAACCGGGACAGCCGCAACCGACCGTTAGCAGTGGTGTCATACACCAAGCGGCTCTGTCCCGTGCCCGCGGGTGGCGAGGTGCTGCGCAGCTTGAAGTCGGTTTCGCCGCTTCCACGGACGAAGTCACTGACTGTGCCGTCTACTTCCTGGACGCGCCAGGCACCCGGACTAGGAGCCGTGAGGGTGAGGGCCTCGGCACCAGGTTCGGGCCACCAGCGGCCGTCGCCGGAGGCGGTGAACCAAATCTCTCCGCCTCCGGACAGGTGCAGGGCCGCGACGTCGGGATAGGGCTGGCTGATTCGGGTGTAGGCCGTGCCAGCGACCTCGTCGGCCGTGCCCAGACTCCACTGCGGGCCTAGCGGCGCCCAGATCTGGCGCACCGACAAATCATCGAAGAAGACTTCCTTGCCCGCCGTCTGCGAACCGTTGTACAGCCGCAGCAGGGCCCCCGATCGGGCAGCAACAGGAACCGTGACGTCGAGGCTGAGCTGTTGCCAGCTGTCGGTTCTGGTTGGCTTGTCCGACACCGCCACCTGGGTCACCCCGGCCGCATCGACGTAGTAGGCCAGCAGCCGCTGCCCCCACCCGGGGTGATCCGGGTTCAGACCGGTGGTGGATGGCACGTAGATCCAGCCGGTGATTCGATAGGTGTTGCCCTTGGGCAACGCCGGATCTGGGAAGGGGATCGCGAAGGAGTCGCTCGAGCCGCCGGCGGCTGCGATACGGAGGGAATCGGGACTGGCGGTGGCAAGCGGTCCGCTGGGACTGTGTCCCCGTCCGGTGGCCCGGGACACCGAGGCGTTTCCGCCCCGGAAGCCGCCGACATCGGACATCTTCTGCTGGGCCGCGGTGAGGATCTCGCCCTGCGGCTCGAACCCGGACCGCGGGTTTCGTGAGCTTGCTGTGCGGCCCAGGACCAGACCGAACTCGTCGACGTCGGTGGCCTGCAGGGTGTAGTCGCCGGTCAGCAGGTTCACCGTGCCTGGACCGACGCTGTCGGTTGCGGCGTTCTGTGCGTCCGGGGACACCGTCACGGTCGCCCATGCGGTCTCGTACGCGCCGCTGCCGGAGGCATTCTCTGCCAGCACCGCCTGAACCTGGACCGGGCCGGAGACCTGCCCCAGCGTCGCGCCGGCGTCCCAGGTCAGATATCCGCCGGACTCCGGTCGCGGCGTCCACACGGTGGTCACCGGACTGCCGTCGGACCGGGTCAAGGTGCTCAGGTCGATCGGCTGGGGGTTGCTGGCGTCGGGCCCACGACGCCAGCGGTACTGCACGTAGGCAAGTTCCGGCTGGGCACCAACTTCCAGGCGAACCCGACGAACGACCTGTGCACCCCCGTCGGGCGTGAGCAATCCAGCCCGGCCGACGTTGAAGGCGTACTTGACGATGTCGGAGCGGTTGCCTGCCCCGTCGATGGAGCGCACCTGCAAGATGTGCCTGCCGTTGGTGGACGGCGTCACGGGGAGCGTCAGGGTGCCCAATGACACCACGCCGGCAGTCGGCGCCTGGTCCAGCCCCCATTCGAACCCGACGTTGGTCTTGTCGGGGGTCTTGAGACCAATCGTGAAGCTGCCGGTCTGGCCGGCACCTCTGTTCCACGTCCCGTCGTTCGGGAAGTCCGCCGAACTCACCTCCGGCGCACCCGGAGCGGTGACATCGACCTTGAACTCGTACCAGACCGAAGCGGCGGTGTTCCACTGCACTCCATCGTAGGAGTGCACGATGAAAGTGTACTGACCGCCGTCGGTCAGCAGCCCGGGTGGAACTTGAACTTTGCCGATGCCGTTGTCTGGAACGTTGACCGCGTCCTTGGTCCACAGCAGCGACCCGCCGCTGCGGTAGAGCTGGAACTGCATGCTGGCCACACCGTCGGCATCGTGCACCTGCGCAGACAGTTCCGGGGTCAACGATGCGGTCCACAAGCCGTGGTTGTTCACCATCGGTACCGTCTGCAAGTTCGTCGCCGGCGCAGGCGGGGTATTCCACTGGATGTATATCGTCGGCACGTTCCAACCGGCATCAGCGGAGTTGAACTTCTTCCAGGCCAGGTTGTCGGACTCATTCTCCGCCTTCAGGCCCATGGTGACGAGTTCAGCGCCACCGTTGGACCAGGCCTGGATGAGATTTTTGACGTCCGCTGAGACCCAGCCCTCACCACATCCACCGTTTGCGTACCCGGTCGTCTGAGACGATGTGCTCCACCGCCCACCCCAATAGGGCTGCGCGTCGATCCGGGTCGCGGTCGTCGCCAGATCAGTTGCCCAGACCTCCCAGTTTCGTGGCTGACAAGTAGACGAGTGCCAGTTCCACAGGAAGAGCCCAGCGTTGAGGATCAGCCGGTTCTTGATGCCGCTCAGATCGAGGTTGATGAAGGACCGCGCAACTGTGTAGCCGCCATCATAGGTACCGAGACGAAGTTCGTCGGTCGCTGACTGGTCAGTGGTGAAGCCCCGCTGCACCCAGGTGTCGAAGCCCCACTCCCACCGATAGTCCGGGTCCACCACCACCGGATACTCGGTTTCAGGGTCCTGCAGAAAGGCGACATCCGGAGTAAGCGCAAGATCGACGTCGCCGTCCGGCGTCACCGTCGCTGACTCGTGCAACGGCAGTGCGGGGCTGCCGCCGACCCCTCCAACCAGGGCGGATTCGGCGCGTCCCGTCTCCTCGCCGGGGCCTGGGTCACTCGGCTGAGGCAACGGCAGCACCTCGGTAGCGGGAGGCACCATCTCCGTGCTCGTGGCGGCTTGGCTTGTGGAGGGCGAGTCCGTGGGCGGCCCCCCGCCCACGGACCCACCCGTCCCCCAGTCGGGTACGGGCGCCAACGAGGAGGCCGACTGTCCCTCGTTGCTCCAGCTCTCGCCGACCGGATGCTGACGCTGCCGGTCCACGCTGGCATCCCAGACCAGGGGCGTACCAGTCGAAGCAACTACATCGCCGTCCTGAGCAGTGAATGACACCCCACCGTCCGCGGTCGTCGCCGGCGTGATTCCCTCAGCGGCCAGCGTGAGCGACAGTTCGAGCGTCTCGTCGTCACTGGGCCGGTCGGTCAATACAAAGAACTGCTCATAGCCTGTCCGCGTCGCGTCGATGACCATATCTACGCCTGGCTCGACGTCTTCGTAGATCGCACGGGGCCCCTGCAGTCGCGGCTCGGGCAGCTCGCCTCCCCAGAGCAGAGCAACGGACTCACCAGCCGGCCCATCAACGGTCACCAGTGCTTGGTCGCCCGACGAACTCCCGCCGGCCAGCACGAGGTCGACCGGGTGAGCCTTGGGCCGCACGAGGCCATCCTCGTCACGCTGCAGTGTCAGATCTACCGACAACCAGTCCGCCGACGCCGTGCCGTCCCCATCGCCTTGGCGTATCCAGATAGGGGCGATGGCCTGCCCGGTGGTCAACGTGCCGTCGGGCAGGGCCCAGGTGGACGACGTCTCGGTCCGCTCCCCGATGACCTCGACCCGTTCGTCCTCCAGCCGCGCGATGGTGAGCGCCGTCGCCGTGTCGGGGGCCTGGAGCCCGTCCGGACCGCGCTCGGCGACCGGCGCGGCGGCCTCGTCGCCGGCCGGCGCCACCGGGGTCGCCCAGGCGGACTGCCCGGGGACCAGGACACCGCCGGCCACAGCTGCGGCGATCACTACGCCCCACGGGGGGGCTGAACGGCCACCTGCGGACAGGCTGGAACCCGAAACGACTCGCCACCGAGACCTCGCCAAGACTGCGTCAGCCCAGCTCACGCCGGGAATCCAACGGGGATGAGCGCCTTGGCCGAGGCGATCGCGGTGAACCAACCAGATACACAGCGTGCGCACAAGATCTCTCAGCGTTGTTGGAGGTAACGAACCGGAGAGTCTCGCTGGGCGGGCTGATGAGCGCTTCGCGCTGCGACCAGCGTGGGATCGATGCCAGTAAGACGGGACCGGCGGGGTCCCCTGCGGGCGCACTAGGGTGGACGGCGGTCGAGAGCACCGTCACGGGTGTCCGGGGGAACGGGAGGACCAGCTCTGATCTTCAAGGCGGTGCGGGACGGGCGGCCGTATCCCGACCACAACTTCTCCACGCGCGACTGGGCGATGATCCCGCCCCGGCAGATCCGGCTCGACACGCTGGTCACCACCAAGCGCGAGCTGGCGCTGGACGCCCTGCTCGCCGACGACTCCACCTTCTACGGCGACCTCTTCCCGCACGCCGTCCAGTGGCAGGGCGAGATGTACCTGGAGGACGGCCTGCACCGAGCGCTGCGCGCGGCGCTGCAGCAGCGCAACGTGATCCACGTCCGGGTGCTCGACCTCGACGCGCTGGCACGCGAGTCCCGGGCCCGCCACGCGGCGCCGGATACCGCCGAGCTGCCCGCCGTCTCCACCGACGCCCACGGCACCGACGCCCACGGCACCGGGGCGCCGTGGGGCAGCGGGGCGTGGAGCGCGCACCGCGGCGGCTAGAGCCAGCCCTTCTGCTCGGCCACCCGGGCGGCCTCCACCCGGGTGCGGGCGCCGGTCTTCCCGATGGCCGAGGACAGGTAGTTCCGCACCGTTCCCTCGCTGAGGAACAGCCGGCCGGCGATGTCGGCGACGGTGGCGCCGTCGGCGGCGGCCCGCAGCACGTCGGCCTCCCGGGCCGACAGCGGCGTGGCACCGAGCGCCAGCGCGGCCGCGGCCAGGTCGCGGTCGATCACCCGCTCGCCGGCCACCACGGCGCGGATCGACCGGGCCAGCTCGGCCACCGGGGAGTCCTTGACCAGGAAGCCGGCCGCGCCCACCTCCATCGCCCGGCGCAGGAACCCCGGGCGGCCGAAGGTGGTCAGCACCACCGCACGCACCTCCGGCAGCGCGTCGGCGAGCTCGCGGGCGGCTTCGATGCCGTCCTGCCCGGGCATCTCGATGTCCAGCAGCGCGACGTGGGGCCGGTGCTCGCGGGCCGCCGCCAGCACCAGGTCGCCGCGGCCCACCTCGGCGACGACCTCGATGTCCTCCTCCAGGTCCAGCAGCGCCCGCAGCGCGCCCCGCACGAGCGTCTGGTCCTCGGCCAGCAGCACCCGGATCACCCGGCCACCACCTCCGCGGGCCTCAGTGGCACCCGGGCCGCGAGCCGCCAGCCACCGCCGTCCACCGGGCCCGCGGTGAGGTCGCCGCCCAGCGCGGCCACCCGCTCCCGCAGCCCGGCCAGCCCCGACCCCGCCGACGCGCCGACCACCCGGACCCGCTCCCCCGCCCCGTCCCCGTCGTCCTCGAATTGCAGCGCCGCCGTGACCCCGTCCTCGGTGAGCGTGATCCCCACCCGGCGGGCGCCGCTGTGCCGCAGCACGTTGGTGGCCGCCTCCCGCACCACCCAGCCCAGCGCGGCGTCGACGGTGCCCGGCAGCACCGGCACGCGCTCCGGCAGCCGGACGGCGATCCCGGCCCCGGACAGCGCGGCACGGGCCTCGGCCAGCGCCTGGCCGGCGGTCACCTGCCGGTAGCCGCTCACCGCCTCGCGCACCTCGGCCAGCGCGCGGCGGGCCGCCTCCTCGACGTCTCCCATCTCCGCCGCCGCCCGGGCCGGGTCGCGCTCGGCCAGCCGGCGGGCCAGCTCGCTCTTCAGCGCGATCAGCGACAGCGAGTGCCCGAGCAGGTCGTGCAGGTCGCGGGCGAAGCGCAGCCGCTCCTCGGCGACGGCGCCGCGGGCCAGTTCCTCGCGGGCCTCCTGCAGCTCGCGGTTGACGGTGATCAGGTAGCGCATGCCGCGCATGGCGAAGGCGGTGAGCAGGCACAGCGCCGGGAGGACGGCGAGGCTGTAGTCGTCGTTGACCGCCAGCACGGCGGCGCACACCACGGCCGCGCCCCCCGAGACCGGCCAGGTGCATCGCGGCGGCAACGTCATCGCCGCCGCCGCGGACACGTAGATCATCAGCCCGGCCCAGGCGCTGCCGAACGAGACGGCCAGCGAGACCCCGAGCACCGCCAGCACCGCGAGGTCCCACCGGGCACCCCCGGCGCCGGGCACCGCGGTGACGCAGTACAGGTAGGTGCCGGTGAAGACGACCAGCCCGGCCACCGCCAGTGCCACGGTCCCCGCCGGGCGCGGCTCGGTCACCAGGTCGGCGATCGGGAACAGCTGGAAGAACAGCCACGGCAGCGCCCACAGGGCACCCCACCAGCTGCGGCCGGCCGTCTCCACGTCGGCGACGCTATCGCCCGGTGCCCGCACGACGGTCAGCCCGCCACCGCGTGCAGCGGACGGCGGCGGGCCACGGCCATCGCCGCTGCGGCGAACACGACGCCGTACCCCGCCAGCACGAGCACCGGCGCGCCGGTGACGGTGCCCGCCGCGACGTCCCGCCCCAGCTCGGCGAACCAGTACGACGGCAGCGTGCGGGCCACCGACGCCAACCCGGCCGGGAACAGGTCGACCGGGAACCAGAGGCCGCCGAGCGCAGCGAGCACCGTGCCCAGGATGCCGATCGCCGCACCCGCGGCCTGGGCGTCCAGCGCCAGCCCCACAGCCACGCCGAGGGCGACGAACACCACCGAGCCCGCCCACAGCGACCCGACCAGGGCCAGCCAGGTGCCCAGCCCGAGCTCGACGCCGTTGACGAACCGGCCGACCGCGGCCACCACGACCAGGCTGGGCAGCACCAGCAGCGCGCCGACCAGCACGTCGACGGCGAACACCGTGCCGGTGGGCACGGGCGTCACCCGCAGCTGCCGCAGCCAGCCGGAGGAGCGGTCGAAGGCCATCCGGATCGTCGCGCCCAGCGCCGCCCCGATCGCGCCGTAGGACATCATCGACACCAGCACGGAGCCGGCCACGTCCTGGTAGTCGCCCTGCGCCGCCTGCGCCCCGATGACCTGCGTGAAGAAGACGGTGAACAGCGCGGGCAGGAGCACGGTGAAGAAGAGGTACTGCTTGTTGCGCCCCACCCGGCGCAGCTGGAAGAGCAGCAGGTCGGTCATCGGTCGGCTCCGGTCGTGGGTCGGGTCGTGGGTCGGTCGGCTGCGCGGCCGTCGAGCAGTGCGAGGAAGGCCTGCTCGAGGCTGGCGCCCCGGACCTCCAGGTCCGGCAGCCGGTCGAAGCGGGACAGCAGCGCTCGCAGGGTGGCCTCCGCGTCGCTGGTCACCAGCTCGACGACGTCGGCCGAGCCGCCCACGCCGGTGACCCCGGCCAGCCCGGCGAGCTCCGGGTGCGGCTCGGGGACGCGGAAGCGGACCGTGCGCTCCCCCGCACCCCGGGTCACGTCGGCGACCGATCCGTCGGCCACCACCCGCCCGCCGTCGACGACGACCACGCGGTCGGCCACCGCCTCGGCCTCCTCCAGGTGGTGGGTGGCGAAGACGATCGTGTGCCCCCGCCCGGCCAGCCCGCGCATCGTCGCCCAGAACGCCCGCCGCGCCTCGACGTCCATCGCCGCGGTCGGCTCGTCGAGCAGCAGCAGCGGCGGGGAGCCGACCAGTGCGACCGCCAGCAGCACCCGCTGACGCTGCCCGCCGGAGAGGGCGTCGGTGCGCCGGTCGAGCAGCCCGTCGATGCCCACGGTGGCGGCCAGGTCGGCCAGCGGCCAGGGCGTCGGGTACCGGCCGGCGACGAGCCGGAGCACCTCCCGCACCCGCGTCTCGCTCGGCAGGCCGCCGTGCTGCAGCATCGCGCCGACGGCGCCGGCCCGGACGGCGGCGTCCGGCTCCCGGCCCAGCAGCCGCACGCGGCCGGCGGCGGGGCGGAACAGCCCCAGGGCCGCGTTCACGGTCGAGGACTTGCCGGCGCCGTTCGGGCCGAGCAGGGCGACGGTCTCACCGGCACCGATGCGCAGGTCCAGGGCGTCGACGGCGACGGTGCCGCCGTAGCGGATGGTCAGGCCCTCGATCTCGAGGGCGGGGGTGTCGGGCACGGGACGAGCCTGGCGGCCGGGGCAGGTGCCGCGGCAGTGCGAGACGTCGTCGACCCGGTCTGACATCCGTCACGTGGGAACGATCCCGGACGGAACTGAGCACTGAGGGTCGGCGCGTCGTCACACGACGGCGTGAGTTGGTGCGCACCAGTCCCTAGCATCTGCCTCGCGGTCCGCCGGCCGGTCACAGGAGCCCTGCCGGCGTGACTGTTGTCCATGTCGGAGGACCGGGCGCGACCAGCAGGTGCGCACCCGGTGCCCGCGACGTCCGGCCGGTCGCGCTCGGGCGCGCCGGAAGGAGCCTGTTCGTGCGCTGGTCCACTCCCGGGAACACCCCGCCGGCGACGGCGGTCGTCGCACCGCCGCCGCCACCGCCCACCCGTCCCCGCCGGCGGGCCGAGCACGACGGCACGCTGGAGACCGCGGCCAAGCAGGCCGGTGTCCTCTCGGCGGCCAGCCGGGAGGTCTCCGACACCTCGCGTGAGGCAGCGGAGTCGCTGACCGAGCTGCGCGCCTCGATCTCCGACATCTCCGCCAGCACCTCGCGCGCCTCGACCGTCGCCGAGGAGGCCGTGCGTGAGGCGCAGTCCGTCGACGAGCGGATCGCCGCGCTGCAGACGGCGAGCGAGTCGATCACCGAGATGGTCCGGCTGATCTCCGCGATCAGCCAGCAGAGCCGGTTCCTGGCGCTCAACGCCTTCGTCGAGGCCGCCCGCGCCGGGGAGGTCGGGCGCGGTTTCGCCGTCGTCGCCGACGAGGTCAAGCAGCTGGCCAGCCGCACCGCCCAGGCCGCGGAGGACATCGGGTCGCAGATCGAGGCGGTGCAGTCCGAGACCCGCCAGGCGGTCAGCGCGATCCAGCGGATCACCGGCACGCTGGGCTCGATCGCCGAGGCGCAGGACGCGATCAGCGCCGCGGTCGACCAGCAGCGCGCCGCCACCGACCGGGTCGTCGACAACGTCGACCGGGCCGCCAGCGGCTCGGCCCGGATCACCGACGCCGTCGCCCAGCTGGCCGACAGCCAGCGGCTGGCCTACGTGCGTCGCGCGCTCACCACCGCCCAGGACCTGCTCGACGACGCCGGTGGGGTCGAGCTCGGCGAGCGCACCGTGGACCTGACCGTGCGGGACCAGGCGACCGGCGCCGCGCACGCCGCCACCCTCCCGGAGCTGCTGCTCGGCGGTGTGCCGGTGGACCGCGACGACGACCCCCGCCGGCCCGCGCCGCTGGTCGACGCCGTCGTCGCCGAGGTCGGCGGGAGCTGCACGCTGTTCCAGCGGCTGGACGCCACCGACAGCATGGTCCGGGCCACGACGTCGGTGCTGACCCCGGCCGGGCGGCGCAACATCGGCACCTACATCTCGCGCACGAACGCCGACGGCAGCGCCAACCCGGTGCTCGCCGCCGTGCTCGCGGGGCAGACCTACACCGGGCCGGCCACCGTCGCCGGGAAGCCGTTCTTCACCGCCTACACCGGCGTGCACTCCGCCAGCGGCGAGCTCATCGGCATGCTCTACGTCGGCCTGCCGCTGGACGAGATCGGCTGAGCCGCGGCCCGGACACCCCGGCGAAAGCCGGTCCGGGGCCGCGGCGCGGACCCGGAGGGTCCCGCCGCGGGCGCGGGCAGCGGCTCCACCGCGGCCGGGACGGCACGTGGTCGCGGTGCGGCCCGGAGGGTCCCCGTCTAATCCGTCAGGTCGCGGACGACGGCGTCGGCGAGCAGCCGGCCGCGGTCGGTCAGCACCGCCCGCCCGCCGGTGTGCGCCGCCGGTTCCAGCAGCCCGCGGACGACCGACTCCGCCGCACGGGCGCGGCCGGCCTCGCTGAGCGCGGTGAGCGGCAGCCCGTCGCGCAGCCGGAGCCCCAGCATCACCCGTTCCAGCGCCTGGTCGGCGGGGGTGAGCAACTCGACGTTGGCCGCCGGGTGCTCTCCGGAGGCGAGCCGGTCGGCGTAGGCGGCCGGGTGCTTGACGTTCCACCAGCGCAGCCCACCGACGTGCGAGTGCGCGCCGGGCCCGATCCCCCACCAGTTGGCGTTGGCCCAGTACAGCTCGTTGTGCCGGCAGCGGGCGGCCCGGTCGCGCGCCCAGTTGGACACCTCGTACCAGCCCAGACCTGCGCCGCCGAACGCGCGGTCGGCCTGCTCGTACCGGTCGGCGAGCACGTCGTCGTCCGGCATCGGCAGCTCGCCGCGGGCGACCCGGCGGGCCAGCCGGGTGCCCTGCTCGACGATCAGCGCGTAGGCGCTGACGTGGTCGACCGGCGCGGCGAGGACGGCGTCCAGCGAGGCCTGCCAGTCGGCGTCGGTCTCCCCCGGCGCGCCGTAGATCAGGTCGAGGTTCACGTGCTCGAAGCCGGCGGCGCGCGCCTCGGCGGCGGCCTGCACCGCCCGGCCGGGGGTGTGCCGGCGGTCGAGCACGGCGAGCACGTGCTCGGCGGCGGACTGCATGCCCAGGCTGATCCGGGTGAAGCCGCCTTCGCGCAGCACGGCCAGCGACTCCGGGGTGACCGACTCCGGGTTGGCCTCGGTGGTCACCTCCATGCCGGGCGCCACGGGGAACAGCTCCCGGACGGCGTCCATCACCGCGACCAGGTCGCCGGCCGGCAGCAGCGTGGGGGTGCCGCCGCCGACGAAGACGGTCTGCACCGCGGGCCGGTCCGGGCCCAGCACCTCGGCGGCCAGCCGCAGCTCGGCGATCGCGGTGGCCGCGTACTCGCTGCGGTTGGCGCCCGGGCCGAGCTCGTCGGAGGTGTAGGTGTTGAAGTCGCAGTAGCCGCAGCGGGTCGCGCAGAACGGCACGTGCACGTACAGGCCGAACGGGGTGGTGGCCAGGCCGGCCCGGGCGCTGTCGGGGAGCATCGCCGGGTCGGCCGGCAGCACCGGGTCGCTCGCGCGGGCACCGGTGAGCAGGGGCAGGCTGGCAGTCATGTGCCCTCCAGTGTGACCGCCGCGCGCGATGTCCCGGCAGGATGCCGGGGTGACCTCCGCGACCAGCGACGACCGCGTGCTCACCGTCGACGTCTCCGCCGGGGTGGCCCGGCTGACGCTGGACTCCCCCGCCGACCGCAACGCGCTCTCCCGGGCCCTGCGCGCCCAGCTCCGCGGCGCCCTGGACGACGCACTGGCCGACGACGCGGTGCGGGTGGTCGTGCTCGACCACACCGGGCGGGTGTTCTGCTCGGGGATGGACCTGCGCGAGGCCACCGGCGGGGCGAGCAGCGACCAGGGGGTGCGCGAGTTCCCCGAGCTGCTGGACCGGCTGTGGCACGCGCCCAAGCCGGTGGTCGCCGTCGTCCGGGGTCCGGCCCGGGCCGGCGGGGTGGGGCTGGCGGCGGCCTGCGACGTCGTCGTCGCCGGGGCGTCGGCGTCCTTCGCCTTCAGCGAGGTGCGGCTCGGGCTGGTGCCGGCGGTGATCTCCGCGGTCTGCCGCCCGCGGATGCAGCCGCACGCCGCCCACCGGCTGATGCTCACCGGCGAGGTCTTCGATGCCGCCACCGCGGCGTCCGCGGGGCTGGTCGACCTCGCGGTGCCCGACGACGAGGTGGACGCCACCGTGGCCGCCCAGGTCAGCGCGCTGGCGGCCGGTGCGCCGGCAGCGCTGGCGGCGACCAAGCGGCTGCTCCGTGGCGGTGACGACCTCGCCGGCCGGTTCCCGGAGCTGGCCGAGCTGTCCGCCCGGGCGTTCGCCTCCGCAGAGGGTCAGGAGGGCATCGCCGCGTTCCGGGAGAAGCGCCCGGCCCGCTGGGTGCCGGCCGGCGACTGAGCGCCTCCTCGGACAGTCGTGCTCTGCCCACCCGGGGTGGGCAGAGCACCACGTCCGACGGAACACCTCCCCCCGGGGCGGTTCAGCGCAGCCGGCGGGTGTTGTCCGGCTGCCGCACGGTGACCCCGCGCGCGTCCAGCCACTCGGCCAGCGGGACGGCGACCCGGCGCGTGGTGTCCCAGGCCTTGCGCGCGTCGCTGAGGGTGAACGGCTGCGGCAGGCCGGCCAGCCGGCGCCGCGCCTCCTCGGCCACGCCGGGCGCGAGGTAGATCCCCTCGGCGATCCGGACCAGCTGCTCGTCGCGCACCGCGGCCGCCAGCTCCCGCGGGCCGAGCCCGGCGGCGACGAGGTCCGGTGCCTCGGGCGCCGCGAACGGGGCCCCGGCCAGCCGCGCGCGCACCTCGTCGACCGCCCGCTGCACGTGCGGCGGCAGCCCGGCGCTCCCGGCGACGACCCGGCCGTCGCGCAGCGCCAGCGGCGGCCGCACCACCGCCGGCACCAGGTCGGCGTCGGGCAGCTCGAGCGCCGAGCGCAGCACCGCGATCGGCGGACCGGTCTCCAGCGGACGCAGCTGCCGGTAGCGGGCCACCACCTGCGGGACCCGCGCGGCGAGCTCGTCGGCCAGCCCCGGCGCGATCAGCCACGGCCCCACCTCGGTCGCGTCGGCGGGCACCGGCCAGCCCATCGCGACGAAGTCCGCCCGCCGCACGAACCGGCGCCGCGTCAGGTCGGCCAGCGCACCGGCCTCCCCCGCCGGCTGCCCGGCCAGCTCCGCGCCCCGTGACCGGGCCGCCCCGCGGCGGCGCAGCTCCGGCGGGTCGACGTCGCGCACGTCGGCCCCGAGCACCCGGCGGGCGCCGGGGTCGCGCAGCAGCAGCCGGTCGCCGACCCGCAGCGGCAGCTCCGCGCTCAGCCGCAGCCGCAGCGCCGACCCGTCCAGCGGGCGCACCCGCGCCGAGACGGTGGCCGAGCCGATGTGCACCACCAGCTCTGCCGGCAGCCGGTCCTCGGTCGGGGTGGCGAGGGAGACGTCCAGCTCCGCGGTGCGGCGGAACGCGCCCGGGGTGAGCAGCGCGTCTCCGCGGGCGATCTCCTCGACCGCCACCCCGCGCAGGTTCAGCGCCACCCGGGCGGTGGCCGTCGCCGACTCGACCGGCGCCCCGAGCGACTGCAGCCCGCGCACGGTCACCTCGCGGTCGCCGAGGGCGAAGCGGTCCCCGGCGCGCACGGTGCCGGCGGCGAGCGTGCCGGTGACCACGGTGCCGGCGCCGCGGATGGTGAAGGCCCGGTCGACCCACAGCCGCACCGCCGCGGCCGGGTCCGGCGCCGGCAGCGCCGCCAGCACGCCCTCCAGGGCGGCGGTGAGCTCCGGCACCCCCGCCCCGCTGCGGGCGCTGACGGCCACCGCCGGCAGCCGCCCCAGCGAGGTGCCGGCCAGCCGTTCGGTGGCGTCGGCGAGCGCCGGGCCGGGGTCGGCGAGGTCGGCCTTGGTGACGGCGAGCAGCCCGTGCCGCACCCCGAGCGCGTCCAGCACGGCCACGTGCTCGGCGGTCTGCGCCGACCAGCCGTCGTCGGCGGCCACCACGACCAGCGCGGCCGGCACGGAGCCGACGCCGGCGAGCATGTTGCCGACGAACCGCTCGTGGCCGGGCACGTCCACCACGGCGAGCCGGCGGCCGCCGGGCAGCGTCGTCCAGGCGAAGCCGAGGTCGATGGTGAGGCCGCGCCGGCGCTCCTCCTCCCACCGGTCGGGCTCCATCCCGGTCAGCGCCCGCACCAGGGTCGACTTGCCGTGGTCGACGTGGCCGGCGGTCGCGATCACGTCCACGTGGCCGCCACCTCCAGCACCATCGCGGTCAGCCGCTCGTCGTCGGCGGGGGCCAGGCTGCGCAGGTCCAGGTGCGTGCGGTCACCGGCGGCGTACCCGACCACCGGGGTGCTCGCGGCCCGCAGCGGGCCGGCGAAGGCCAGCGGCACGGCCACCGCGGCGCTGGGGAGCTCGAACTCCGGCGCTCCCCCGCCGCCGACCCGGGCGGTGGCCTCGACGGCGTCGGCCTCCACGCCCCGCGCGCGGAGGGCCGCCGCGACGGCGGCGGCGCGGGCACGCAGCCCGGCGAGGTCGGCGTCCAGCATCCGGCGCACCGGCGGCACCGGCCCGCGCAGCGTGGCCTCCAGGGCGGCGAGCGTCGTCTTGTCCACCCGCAGCGCGCGGTACAGGGGGTGCCGGCGCAGCCGCTGGACCAGCTCCGCGCGGCCGAGCACGATCCCGGCCTGCGGCCCGCCGAGCAGCTTGTCCCCGCTGCACAGCGCCAGGTCGGCGCCGCCGGCGAGGGTGGTCTGCAGGTCCGGCTCGTCGGGCAGCAGCGGGTGCGGGCGCAGCAGCCCGCTGCCCACGTCGGCGACCAGCGGCACGCCGGTGCCGGCCAGCGCGGTGGACAGCTCGGCGACGTCGGCGGACCGGGTGAACCCGCGGACGACGAAGTTCGACGGGTGCACCTTGAGCACGGCGCCGGTGTCCGGTCCCAGCGCGCCGGTGTAGTCGGCGACGGCGACCCGGTTGGTCGTGCCGACCTCACGCAGCCGCGCGCCGGTGCTGGTGATCAGCTCGGGGATGCGGAAGCCGTCGCCGATCTCGACCAGCTCGCCGCGGGCGATGACCAGCTCACCACCGAGCGCGGTGGCGACCAGGGCCAGCGCGGCGGCGCAGTTGTTCACCACCAGCGCGGCCCCCGCGGCGGGGACGGCGTCCAGCAGCGCGCCGAGCGCCCCCTCCCCGCGCGGCCCGCGGCGGCCGGTGGCCAGGTCGATCTCCACGTCGGTGGTCCCGCTGGCGGCCACGACGGCGTCCACGGCCGCCGGCGACAGCGGCGCCCGGCCGAGGTTGGTGTGCACCAGCACCCCGGTGGCGTTGAGCACCGGACGCAGGCTGCTGGTGCTGCCCGGCAGCCCGTCCAGCACCGCGGGGACGACGTCGTCCGGGGCCAGTGCCCCCTCGCGCACCTGCTGCTGCGCGGCCTGCACCGCGGTCTTGACCAGGTCCCGCCCCAGCCGGGCGACGGCGGCGGCGACCTGCGGCTCGGCGAGGACGGTGTCGGTGCGCGGCACTGCGCGGCGGGGGTCGGTCGTCATGGCGGCACCAGCCTAGGGCGGCGCCGCGGCGCCGCGGCGCCGGTCCGGGCCCCGCCCGCGGTCACTGCCGGACCACGGGAACGGGCCGGCCACGGGTGGGGCCGGGGGCCGCCGCGCTGCGCGGCGGCCCCCGACGAGCGGGAGCGACGGCTCAGCCGAGGCTGATCGCCGTCCAGGAGACCGGGGGCAGCTCGACGGTGAGGACGCCGTCCTCCAGCAGGGCGCTCTTGTTCTCGCCCGGGACCACCCGGTTCGGCTCGGCCAGGGTGTTGGCCGCGTACGGGTCGCCGTCGGTCAGCGTGTGGGTCTCCAGGACCCGGGCACCGCCCAGGGCTGCGGCGTCGACGGTCACCGTCACCGGCCCCTCGATGGCCCGGTTGACCAGGAACAGCGCGGTGCGGCCGGTCTCCGGGTCGTGCGTGGCCACGGCGTCCACGACCGGGACGTCGCCGAACTTCCCGGTGGGGTAGGTCTCGGACTCCAGCTCGACCCGCAGCGCGTTGCCCCGGGCCAGCCGGGAGGTGAGCGCGAACGGGAAGAACGTCGTCTGCCGCCAGGCCGGGCCGCCGGGCTCGGTCATGATCGGCGCGATCACGTTGACCAGCTGCGCGAGGCTCGCCGAGGTCACCCGGTCGGCGTGCTTGAGCAGCGAGATCAGCAGGCTGCCCACCACGACCGCGTCGGCGACGGAGTAGACGTCCTCGAGCAGCCGCGGGGCGTAGGGCCACTGCTCGATGTCGGTGATCTGGTCCTCGTCGTGGAAGCGGTCCTGGTTCCAGACGTTCCACTCGTCGAAGGAGATGTCGATCGTCTTCTCGCTGCGCAGCACCGCCTTGACGTGGTCGG
The DNA here is from genome assembly GCF_007994135.1 of Modestobacter roseus. Taxonomy (NCBI): domain Bacteria; kingdom Bacillati; phylum Actinomycetota; class Actinomycetes; order Geodermatophilales; family Geodermatophilaceae; genus Modestobacter; species Modestobacter roseus. The sequence continues at coordinate 645,722 of NZ_VLKF01000001.1, read as the reverse complement.
CGGTGGCGACGACGGACTCGATGAAGTGGTCCATGTCGACGGCCGAGGCGAGGAAGCCGGCCAGGTCGCCGTCCTTCTCGGCGTAGTAGGCGTGGCAGGAGATGTAGTCGACGTCGGCGTAGGTGTGCTCCAGGACGGTGCGCTCCCACGCGCCGAACGTCGGCATCGCGGAGTTGGAGCTGCCGCACACCACCAGCTGCACCGAGGGGTCCAGCTGGCGCATCGCCTTCGCCGTCTGGCTGGCGAGCTTGCCGTAGTCCTCGGCGCTGCGGTGCCCGAGCTGCCAGGGGCCGTCCATCTCGTTGCCCAGGCACCACATGCGGACGCCGAAGGGGTCCCGGGTGCCGTCGGCGATGCGCTGGTCCGACAGCGCCGAGCCGGACCGGACGTTGCTGTACTCGAGCAGGTCCAGCGCCTCCTGGACACCGCGGGTGCCGAGGTTGACCGCCAGCATCAGCTCGCTGCCGACCTGGTCGTTCCAGCGGGCGAACTCGTGCAGGCCGACCTGGTTGGTCTCCACGGAGTGCCAGGCGAGGTCGAGCCGGCGGGGCCGGGACTCCCGCGGGCCGACGCCGTCCTCCCAGCGGTAGCCGGAGACGAAGTTGCCGCCCGGGTACCGGATCGTCGACACCCCCAGCTCGCGGACCAGGTCCAGGACGTCGGTGCGGAAGCCGTCGGAGTCGGCGGCCGGGTGGCCCGGCTCGTAGATGCCGTCGTAGACGCAGCGGCCGAGGTGTTCGACGAAGGAGCCGAAGACCCGGCGGTGGACGGCGCCGACGGTGAAGCGCGGGTCGAGCGTGAGACGTGCTGCGGGCATGGGGGTGCTCCTCGAGGCGCGGCGGTGCCGCGATCGCATGAACGGGGGTGGGGACGGCTGCGGCCGGCAAGCCGGCCGGGGCCGCCCGCCGTGGTGGCGGGCGGCGCCGGGCGCTACTTGAGGCTGCCGATGGACAGACCGCCCTGCCAGTACTTCTGCAGGCCGAGGAAGGCCGCGATCAGCGGCAGGATCGAGACCAGCGAGCCGACGATGATCAGGGTGTAGAGCGACACCCCGCCGCCGTTGTTGGCACCGGCCAGGCCCTGCCAGAGGTTGATGCCGACGGTCACCGGGAACAGCTGCGAGTCCGACAGGACGGCCAGCGGCAGGAAGTAGTTGTTCCAGGTGCCCACCACCGACAGCAGCAGCACGGTGACCACCGCGGGGCGCATGAGCGGCAGGGCGACCTGGCGGAACACCCGGAACTCCCCGGCGCCGTCCATCCGGGCGGCGTCCAGCAGCTCGTCGGGCACCGCGTCGGCGCAGTACACCCGCATCAGGTAGACGCCGAACGGGCTGAGCATCGAGGGCAGGACCACCGCCCAGACGGTGTTGGTCATCTGGACCTCCGAGAGCATCACGAAGGTGGGGATCACCAGCGCCGTCATCGGCACCATCACCGCGCCCAGCAGCAGCGCGAAGGTCAGCCGGCGGCCGGGGAAGTCGAACTTGGCGAAGGCGTAGCCGGCCAGGACGGCGAGGACGGTGGCCCCCACTCCCCCGCCGACGGCGTAGAGCAGCGAGTTGCCCAGCCAGCGCAGGTAGATGCCGTCGTTGTAGGTGAACAGCGTGCGGAGGTTGTCGAACAGGGCGAACCCGTCGCCGAACCAGAGCGCGCCGTTGGGCGAGTTGAACAGCCCGCCGCCGCTCTTGGTGCTGGCCACCACCAGGAACCACAGCGGCAGCACGAAGTAGAGGACCAGGAAGGCGAGGAACACGTGCGAGCCCCAGGAGCGCCGGTTCCGGCGGCGGGGTGCGCCGGCGGCGCCGGTGGGCGGGGCGTCGACGTCGGCGGTGCGGGTCAGCACGCTCACTTGAGGAACCCTCCACGCTTGCGGGTCAGGAAGAGGAAGACGTAGACGCCGATGAAGACGACGAAGCCCAACGCGAAGGAGATGGCGGAGGCGTAGTTGAACTGCGCGAACCGGAACGCCAGGTTGAACGCGTAGACGTTCGGCGTGATGTCGGTGGAGATCGCCCCGTTGGAGATCGGGGTGAGCACCTGCGGCTCGGTGAAGAACTGCAGCGTGCCGATCAGCGAGAACACCAGGATGAGGATCAGCGCGGAGCTGATCATCGGGATCTTGATCCGGGTCGCGATCTGCCAGGAGCCCGCGCCGTCGATCCGCGCGGCCTCGTAGACCGCGGGGTCGATGCCCTGCAGGGCCGCGTAGATGATGATCATGTAGTAGCCGGCCCACTGCCAGGTGACCACGTTGGTGAAGCCGTAGAACAGGTTGTCCGGGCTGAGCAGGAACGGTGCGCCGTCGCCGAACAGCTGCTCCAGCGGCCCGAAGTTCGGGCTGTACAGGAAGCCCCAGATCACCGCGCCGATCACCGCCGGGATGGCGTACGGCACGAAGATCATCAGCCGGGAGAACCGGGCGAAGCGGCTGGTGACCGAGTCCAGCACCAGCGCGGCGGCCAGCGCGACGAGGATCTGCACCGGGATGACGACCAGCGAGAAGCGGACGACGAACCACACGCCGTTGAGGAACGCGGGATCGGTGAACGCGCGGGTGTAGTTGTCCAGCCCGGCGAAGCGCTCACCGGTGGCCAGCCCCTTGCTGAAGAGGCTGAGGTAGAAGGCGTACAGCAGCGGGGCGACCAGGAAGACCAGGAACACCACTGCGAAGGGGGCCAGGAAGGCCCACCCGATGAGGCCCTGGGTGCGGCCGCGGCGGCGCCGTCGGCTGCGTGCGGGGGCCGGGTGCGCGGCCGGGGCCTGCGGCCGCGGCGCCGTGTCCAGCGTTGCCATTGCGGTCTCGCTCTCGTGCGCAGGGAGGTGGAGGGGGTCCCGGGAGCGGGGTGCGCTCCCGGGACCCGGACGGCCGGGCGGGGTCAGCTCAGTTGAGCGTGAAGCCCTGCTGGGTCGCGTACTCCTCCATCTCGGCCTGCAGGTCGTCCAGCGCCTCGGAGCCGGTCTTCTCCCCCGCGTTGATCGCGGCGATCTCCTCGGTGAACTGGGCGTAGAACGTCGTGCCGAAGGGGCTGTAGGTCGAGCCCTCGTAGGCCTCGGCGGCGGGGATGTAGACGTCCTTGTTGGCCGTCTGGCCGGAGAAGAACTCCGACTCGTTGTCGATGAACTCCTGGGAGCTGAGCACCGACTGGTTGAGCGGGAAGATGGTCTGGCTGGTCCACCCGTCGGTCAGCGACGCGTCGTCGGCGTAGAGCTCCATCGCCACCTGGGCGGCGAGCTCGGGCTCCGGGGCCTGGCTGGTGACGGCGAGGACCGAGCCGCCCCAGTTCACCGACACCGGGTTGGCCGGGTCCCACTGGGGCAGCGGCGCGACGGCCCAGTTGCCCGCGTCCTCGCCCTCACCGGCGCCGGCGCCGGTGAGGTAGCCGGGCGCCCAGGCGGCGGAGATGTAGGTGGCGTAGTCACCGCGGATCGCACCGGCGATGTAGTCGGTGGTGAACTGGTCCTGGGTGCCGACCAGGCCGTCACGCACCAGACCGGCCCAGTAGTCGAGCACCTCCTTGCTCTCCGGGCTGTTGAGGTCGATCTCCAGCTGGGTCGGGTCGGCCGAGTCGTAGACCCAGGGCTCGGCACCGTTCTGCTGCATCAGCGCGACGGTCGGGGCGGGCACGTTGGCCGGGAAGTCGCCCATGAGGGGGCCGCCCGCGGCCTTCAGCGCCTCGCCGGCTGCCCGGTACTCGTCCCAGGTGGTGGGTGGGGTGATGCCGTACTGCTCGAACACGTCGGTGCGGTACATCATCGCCATCGGGCCGCCGTCGATCGGGATGCCGTAGACGGCGTCACCGCTGGAGACGTCCTCCCAGGCGCCGGCGCCGAAGTTGCCCTCGACCTCCGAGGCGCCGTACCCGGTGAGGTCGACCAGCGCCTCCTGCAGGGAGAACACCGGCACCATGTCGGTCTCGAGCATCACGACGTCCGGGGCGCCGGTGCCCGCGGAGACCGCGGTCTGGAAGCGGGCGTACTGGTCGGCCCCCTGGCCGGCGTTGGTCCAGCAGACCTGCACGTCGTCGTGGGACTCGTTGAAGTTCTCCACGACCGTCTTCATGTTGGGGTACCAGGCCCACACGGAGACGACCGGGGCCTCGGTCTTGGTGATGGGGACGCTGCAGTTGCCGGCGTCCGCGCTGGCGGCGTCGCCGCCGCCCCCGTCCCCGCCCCCGCAGGCGGCGAGCGAGGCCATCACGGTGCCGGCGCCGATGACGGCGGTGAGGAGTCTGTTCTTCACGGTGCTCCCTCTCGGAAGTGGCGCCCACTGACGTCGTCGTCGTGGGGTGGTGCGGTGGAGCGAGGGCACGGGCGAGCGAGGGGTGCCCTGGGTGCCGGAGCGGGCCGTTCGCGGCCGCCGCGGCGGGGTGGTCGGAACGAACGGCGTGTGCGGCCGAGCACTTTTACAACGTTGTGAAAGGAGATGGTGCTCACTGCTCCGAACGCTGTCAAGCACCCGCGACCCAGTCGTGATGAAGCCGCGACCACGGCCGCGCGAGACCCTCTCCGACGCACGCGGAGGAGAGCGCTCTCAACCGCCGGTGGACCTCAGCGGCCGCCGGGCCGGGTCACGTGGACTCCCGCTCCACCAGGGACCAGCCGACCTCGACGTGCTGCACCGGCAGGGCGCGGTCGGCGATCCGCCGGGTGAGGGCGTCGACCGCACGGTCGGCGATCACGCCGCGCCCCGGGTCGATCGTGGTCAGCGTGGGCTGCGAGTACTGCCCCTCGTCGGTGTTGTCGAAGCCGACGACGGCGACGTCCTCCGGCACCCGTCGCCCGGCGGCGAGCAGGGCGTGCATGGCCCCCAGGGCCAGGGTGTCGTTGAAGGCGAAGACGGCGTCGAACTCCGCCCCGGAGTCCAGCAGCTGCTGCGCGGCCTCGGCCCCCTGGTGCCGGTGCCAGAGCTCGGCGACGCCGAGCAGGCGCTCGTCCAGGGCGATGCCCGCCTCCTCCAGCGCCTCCCGGTAGCCGCGGAAACGCAGGCCGGCCGAGCCGATGACCTCACCGGGGTGGTAGCCGACCACCGCGATGCGCCGGCGGCCCCGGTCCATCAGGTAACGCGTCGCGCCCCGGGCGGCCTCGACGTTCTGGATCAGCACGTGATCGACCGCGGGGTGGAACAACCGCTCCCCGAGCAGCACCAGCGGGACGCCGATCTCCAGCAGCGAGGCGTCCTCCTCGCCCATCCCGAGCGGGCTGAACAGCAGCCCGTCGACCATCCGGAGCCGGTTGCTGGACAGCAGGTCGACCTCGCGGCGCCGGTCGCGGTTGGTCTGCTCGATGAGCACCACCAGCCCGCGCCGCTCCGCCGCGCGGATCACCTCGTCGGCCAGCTCGGCGAAGTAGGGCAGGCGCAGCTCGGGCACCGCCAGGCTGATCGCGTCGCTGCGCCCGGAGCGCAGGCTGCGGGCGGACAGGTTGGGCTGGTACCCGAGCTGCTCGATCGCCGCCTGGACCCGTTGCCGGGTGCTCGGGCGGACGTGCGGGTAGTCGTTGACCACGTTGCTCACGGTCTTGAAGGAGACCCCCGCCAGCCGGGCCACGTCGTGCAGCGTGGCGGCCACCGGCACCTCCTCCCGTCACCGACCCTCCGGACCTGGAGGCGGACACCCGTCCGTCGTCCCCCGGGAGACTGCCACAGCGGGACCGTCGGGAAGGGCAGCCGCGGGCCGCGGTGGCGCCGGGCTGCGTCCGCGGGGCCGGCCCGGAGGGCCGGGCCCCGCGGGATGCTGGCGGAGACGGACGGGAATCGAACCCGCCTGACCGAGTTGCTCGGCCACGTCGGCTTTAGAGGCCGCGGGGGCCACCAGGCACCCTGACGTCTCCGCGGAGGACCCTACGCCGGGCCGCGAGCGAGGCCGGTGACGACGGGCATAGATTCGCAGGCATGACCGCCACTGCGATCCGGCTCACCCAGTTCGCCCACGGAGGCGGCTGCGCCTGCAAGATCCCGCCCGGCGAGCTCGAGGCCGTCGTGGCCGGCCTCACCGCCACCGGCCCGGTCGACCCCGCCGCGCAGCTCGTCGTCGGGCTGGACGACGGCGACGACGCCGCCGTCGTCCGCCTCCCGGGAGGCCAGGGCCTGGTGCTCACCACCGACTTCTTCACCCCGGTGGTCGACGACGCCTACGACTTCGGCCGGATCGCCGCGGCCAACGCCCTCTCCGACGTCTACGCCATGGGCGGCACCCCGGTCGTGGCGGTCAACCTGCTCGGCTGGCCCCGCGACGTGCTCCCCGCGGAGCTGGCCGCCGAGGTGCTGCGCGGCGGCCTGGAGATCGCCCACCAGGCCGGCTGCCACGTCGGGGGCGGGCACTCCATCGACGACCCGGAGCCCAAGTACGGCATGGCCGTCAGCGGGCTGGTCGACCTCGACCGGATCATCACCAACGCCGGCGCGGTCGCCGGCACGCCGCTGTCGCTGACCAAGCCGCTGGGCGTCGGCGTGCTGAACAACCGGATGAAGGCCACCGGGGAGGTGTCCGCGGAGGCGCTCGCCGCGATGACCACGCTCAACGCCGAGGCCTCCCGCGCCGCCGTCGCCGCCGGGATCCGCGCCGGCACCGACGTCACCGGGTTCGGCCTGCTCGGCCACCTGTACAAGATGGCGCGGGCCAGCGGGGTGACCGCGGTGGTCGACGCCGCCGCCGTCCCCTACCTGACCGGCGCGCGCGAGGCGCTCGCCGCGGGCTACGTCTCCGGCGGCACCCGGCGGAACCTCGACTGGGTGCGCCCGCACACCGACCTGTCCGCCGTCGGCGAGGAGGAGGCGCTGCTGCTGGCCGACGCGCAGACCTCCGGCGGGCTGCTGCTCGGCGGTGAGGTGCTCGGCGCACCGGTGATCGGGGAGTTCGTGGAGCAGCAGGAGTTCGCCGTCGTCGTGCGGTGAGGACGCGGCGTGACCCACGTCGCTGTCGTCGGCCGCCTCGGTTACGTTGCCAGGCATGCTCGCTGCCTTCGTCTCCACGCCCGCTCCGGACGACCCGCTCTCGGTGCTGGAGGTCGGTGACCGGCCCGAGCCGGAGGTACCCGAGGACTGGACGACGGTCGAGGTGAAGGCCGCCTCGCTGAACCACCACGACCTGTTCAGCCTGCGCGGTGTGGGGCTGCCGGCCGAGCGGATGCCGATGGTGCTCGGCTGCGACGCCGCGGGGGTGGACGCCGACGGCAACGAGGTCGTCGTCCACGCGGTCATCTCCTCCCCCGACTGGACCGGCGACGAGACGATGGACCCCAAGCGCTCGCTGCTCTCCGAGCGGTACCAGGGCACGCTGGCCGAACGGGTGGCGGTGCCGCGCCGCAACGTCGTCCCGAAGCCGGCCGAGCTCTCCTTCGCCGAGGCAGCCTGCCTGCCGACGGCGTGGCTGACCGCCTACCGGATGCTGTTCGTCCGCTCCGGGTTGCGGCCCGGTCAGACGGTGCTGGTGCAGGGCGCGAGCGGCGGGGTGTCCACCGCGTTGGTCCGGCTCGGGTCGGCCGCCGGCTACCGGATGTGGGTGACCGGGCGCAGCGAGGAGAAGCGCGCCGCGGCGCTGGCCCTGGGCGCGGACCAGGCGTTCGAGTCCGGGGCGCGGCTGCCCGAGCGGGTGGACGGCGTGATGGAGACCGTGGGCGAGGCGACCTGGAGCCACAGCATCAAGTCGCTGAAGCCCGGCGGCGTGGTCGTCGTCTGCGGGGCCACCACCGGGTTCAACCCGGGCGCCGAGCTGAACCGGGTGTTCTTCACCCAGCTGTCGGTGGTCGGCTCCACGATGGGCAGCCGCGAGGAGCTCGACGACCTGATCCAGATGTGCCGGGTCACCGGGGTGCGCCCGCAGATCGACGTCGAGCTGCCGCTGTCCGAGGCCCGGGAGGGCTTCGCGCGGATGCTCGAGGGCCGCACGAACGGCAAGATCGTCTTCACGATCTGACGGCTCAGGCCCGGGCGGCGAGCCGCTTCTCGATCTTGGCGGCCAGCACCGGCCGGTCCTTGTCCGCGAGGAACGGCAGGATCGGGGTCAGCTCGGGGAGCCGGGCCTTCTGCGTCATCACGATCCGGAAGGCGGTCTCGACGGTGATCCCGTGGTCGGGACGGTGGTGCACCTGGACCAGGTCGCCGGACCCGACGTCGCCGGTCTGCAGCACCCGCAGGTAGGCGCCGGTGGCACCGTGCGCGGTGAACCGCCTGACCAGGTCGGGCACGCCCCAGAAGCGGGCGAAGTTGGCGCACGGGGTACGCCAGGCGGTCACCTCGAACCGTGCGGTCCCCGCCTGCCACTGCTCGCCGATGACGGCGTTGCGCAGGTCGAGCCCGGTGGTGCGCAGGTTCTCGCCGAACCGGCCGGGCGGCAGCTCGCGGCCCAGCTCGGCCTCCCACCACTCGGCGTCGTCCTGGGCGTACGCGTAGACCGCCTGGCCCTCGCCGCCGTGGTGCTTCCGGTTGACCTGGACGTCGCCGTCCAGGCCCAGCGGGTGGACGGCGACCCGGCCGGCCACCGGCTTCTTGTCGATGCCCGACCGGTTGGGGCGCTTGTCCGGCAACGGCAGCAGGTCGCTGCCTGAGACGCAGACCGCCTCGATGCGCCCGGTGATCACTTCTTCGCGCTGGTGGGCTCGCCGGTGGAGAGCGCGGCGACGAACGCCTCCTGGGGGACCTCGACGCGGCCGACCATCTTCATCCGCTTCTTGCCCTCCTTCTGCTTCTCCAGCAGCTTCCGCTTGCGGGTGATGTCACCGCCGTAGCACTTGGCGAGGACGTCCTTGCGGATGGCGCGCACCGTCTCGCGGGCGATCACCCGGGAGCCGACGGCGGCCTGGATGGGCACCTCGAACTGCTGGCGCGGGATGAGCTCGCGCAGCTTGCCGGCCATCAGCACGCCGTAGCTGTAGGCCTTGTCGGCGTGCACGATCGCGGAGAAGGCGTCGACGGCCTCGCCCTGCAGCAGGATGTCGACCTTGACCAGCTTCGACTCCTGCTCCCCGGCCTCGGCGTAGTCCAGCGAGGCGTAGCCGCGGGTGCGCGACTTCAGCGCGTCGAAGAAGTCGAAGATGATCTCGCCCAGGGGCAGCGTGTAGCGCAGCTCGACCCGGGTCTCGGAGAGGTAGTCCATGCCGGTCAGCGACCCGCGCCGGCTCTGGCAGAGCTCCATGATCGCGCCGGTGTAGTCGCTGGGGGCGATGATCGTGGCGTTCACGATCGGCTCGTAGACCTTGTCGATCTTCCCGCTGGGCCAGTCGCTGGGGTTGGTGACGACGACCTCGGACCGGTCCTCCATCACCACCCGGTAGACGACGTTGGGCGCGGTGGAGATCAGGCTGATGCCCGCCTCGCGCTCCAGCCGCTCGCGGACGATCTCCAGGTGCAGCAGGCCGAGGAAGCCGACCCGGAAGCCGAAGCCCAGGGCCGCAGAGGTCTCCGGCTCGTAGACCAGCGCCGCGTCGTTGAGCAGCAGCTTGTCCAGCGACTCCCGCAGCAGCTGGTACTCGCTGCCGTCGATCGGGTAGAGGCCGGAGTAGACCATCGGCTTGGGGTCGCTGTAGCCGCCGATCGGCTCGCTGGCCGGCTTGTGCTGCAGGGTCACGGTGTCACCGACGCGGGACTGGCGGACGTCCTTCACCCCGGTGATGAAGTAGCCGACCTCGCCGACGCCGAGCGCCGGGACCGGCTTGGGCTCCGGGGAGATCACGCCGATCTCCAGCAGCTCGTGGACCGCGCCGGTGGACATCATCTTGATCCGCTCGCGGCCGCTGATCCGGCCGTCGACGACGCGGACGTAGGTGATGACGCCGCGGTAGATGTCGTAGACCGAGTCGAAGATCATCGCGCGGGCCGGGGCGTCGGCGTCGCCGACCGGAGCCGGGATCTTCTCCACGATCGTGTCCAGCAGCTCGGCGACGCCCTCACCGGTCTTGCCGCTGACCCGCAGCACGTCGTCCGGTTCGCAGCCGATGATGTGGGCGATCTCGGCGGCGTACTTCTCCGGCTGGGCGGCCGGCAGGTCGATCTTGTTCAGCACCGGGATGATCGTGAGGTCGTTCTCCAGCGCCAGGTACAGGTTCGCCAGCGTCTGGGCCTCGATCCCCTGCGCGGCGTCGACCAGCAGCACCGCGCCCTCGCAAGCGGCCAGCGACCGGGACACCTCGTAGGTGAAGTCGACATGGCCGGGGGTGTCGATCATGTCCAGCACGTACTCGTCGCCGGCCAGCGGCCCGGATCGCGGGGTCCACGGCAGGCGCACGTTCTGCGCCTTGATGGTGATGCCGCGCTCACGCTCGATGTCCATGCGGTCGAGGTACTGGGCGCGCATCTGGCGCCCCTCGACGATCCCGGTCACCTCGAGCATCCGGTCGGCCAACGTCGACTTGCCGTGGTCGATGTGGGCGATGATGCAGAAGTTCCGGATCCGGGCGGGATCGGTGGAGGCAGGAGTCGTCACAGTGCCGCCATCGTCCCACGGCTGCCCCGGGTAAGGCGATCGCCCGGCGGGGCGCCGCCGCCCGCGACGCGGGTTGGGGGGCCCTGCGACTTCCTGGTATCTTGTGAGGCCGGTCCGCAGGCGATTCGTCGTGCCGTGGACGCACTGTCAGAAGTACACCTCCCTGCGAGACATCCGAGGCTCACGCGTGGCGAACATCAAGTCCCAGATCAAGCGGATCAAGACCAACGAGATCGCGCGTCAGCGCAACGTCGCGGTCAAGTCCGCCCTGAAGACGCAGGTGCGTCGCTTCCGCGCGGCCGCCGACGCCGGGGACAAGGAAGCGGCGACCACCGCGCTCCAGACCGCCAGCAAGGCGCTGGACAAGGCCGCCAGCAAGGGCATCATCCACAAGAACCAGGCCGCCAACCGCAAGTCGGCGCTGGCCAAGAAGGTCGCCTCTCTCTGAGCGACCGCAGCGGTGCCCCGCACCGCTGGCACCTCGGGCCCTCACTCCACCTCCGGGAGCGGGGGCCCGACGCATGTGGTGGCCCGGTCCGTCGGGCCTCGCCGGTCTGACGGACCGGGACCGGCCGGCCTGGCCGTGGGTCGAGGACGTCGGCGCGTGGGCTCAGCGGCCGGCGCCGGACCGTCCGCCGCCGGCGGCCCGGATGGCCACCATCCGGCGCACCGCCCGCTCGAGGGCGTAGTCGGCGCTGGCCGCCGCACCCTTGACGTCGGCGTTCAGCTCGGCGGCCACGCCGATCGCCTGCTGCAGCGCGTCGATGCTCCAGCCGCGGGCCTGGCTCTGCGCCTTCTTGACCTTCCACGGCGGCAGTTTCAGCTGCCGGGCGAGCTCACCGATGTTCGAGGTGTTCAGCGACGCGACCCGGGCCGCGGTGCGCACGCCGTCGGCGAGGGCGTCGGCGATCAGCACGTGCGCCACGCCGCGGTCCAGCGCCCACCGCAGCATCTCCACCGACCCGGCGGTGTCACCGACCAGCACCCGCTCGGCGACGGTGAACCCGGTGACCTCCGCCTGCCCCCGGTGGAAGCGGGCGACGTCGTCGGCGTCGATGTTCCCGCCGAAGTCCGACACCAGCTGGCTCGCCGCCGCGGAGAGCCCGCGCAGGTCGTTGCCGACCGCGTCGAGCAGGGCGGTGACGGCGTCGGGGGTGATCCGCCCGCCGGCGTGACGCACCTCGTTGCGGACGAAGGCCACCCGCTCCCCCGCCGAGCTGATCTTCGGGCACTCGTCGACCGCGGCCCCGGCGGCCTTGAAGGACTTGAGGAGCGCCTCGTTCCGCTTCCCCCCGCTGTGCACCAGCACCAGGGTGAGCTCGGGGTCCGGGTCTTTCAGGTAGCCGGTGAGGGAGTCGGCGAGCGCGGCCGCGGCCTCGTGCGCGCCGGCGACGACGACCAGCCGGTGGCCCCCGAACAGCGAGGGTGAGAGCACCTCGGTCAGGTGCCCGAGCTCCAGGCCGGCGGCGACCAGCTCGTGCTCCTCGACGTCGGGGTGGCGGTCGCGGACCGCGGCGCGGACGGCGGAGACGGCGCGGGCCCGCAGCAGCTCCTCCTCGCCCACGACCAGCCGCAACCGGGACGTCGGGGCTGGGGGTGCGGCGGCCACGGCGCCATGCTGCCACGCGCCACCGACACGACCGTGCTGCCGCCCGCCGGACCGGGACGGTCGCCGCCGGCAGCGGGGTCGGCCGGCCGGCGGCCGCCCGCAGCACGGTGTCCGGGCCCCGCACCGCCACGCCCCACTCCCCCGCCCGGCCCACCACTGCCACGTCGCCGTCCCGGTCGGTGCGGTAGTGGCGCATCCCGGCGTCCGCCAGCGCCGTCAGCAGTGTCGCGGCCGGGTGGCCGTAGGTGTTGTCGGCACCCACGGAGGTCAGCGCCACCTGCGCACCGGTGGCGGCGACGAACTCCGGGTCGACGTCGCCGCTGCCGTGGTGGGGCACCTTGAGCACGTCGGCGGTGAGGTCGATCCCGGACCTCCGCAGCCGGGCCTCGGTCTCCTCCCCGACGTCGCCGGTGAGCAGCACCCGCAGCCCCCGGACCTCCGCCCGGACGACGAGCGAGAGCTGGTTGGCGTCGCCGCCCCGGACGGCCTCGTCCGGATCCGGCGCCAGGGCGTCGAACACCGCGCCACCGACGGCGCGCCGCTCCCCCGGCGGCAGCACGGTGTGCCGGCCACCCAGCTGGTCCAGCACCGCCAGCAGCTCCGGCAGCCGGTCCTCGTCCGGCGCGAGCGTGCCGGTGGCGACCTCGCCCACCTCCCGGCCGCCGAGTGCGCCGGACAGGCCCCCGACGTGGTCGGCGTCCAGGTGCGAGAGCAGCACCAGCGGCAGCCGGTCGATGCCGAGCCGGTCCAGGCACCCGTCGGCCAGCGCGGGGTCGGGTCCGGCGTCGACCAGGACCGCTTCCCCGGGCCCGGTCGGGAACACCAGGGCGTCCCCCTGCCCGACGTCACAGGCGACCACCACCGTCTCCCGCAGCGGCCAGCCCCGCCCGGCCTGCCGCAGCGGCCAGCCCACGACGACCGCGCCCAGCACGGCGGCCAGGGCGAGCACCCGCAGCCGTGGCCAGCGGACCAGTGCCCAGCAGACCGCCCCCAGCACCAGCGCCAGGGCGATGGCGCCGGTCCGGCCGGTCGGCCAGGGGGTGACGCCGTCGGGCACGGCGGCCGCCGTCCGGGCGACGAGGACCAGCCAGCGCACCGGCCACCCCGCCAGCCAGGTGAGCGCATCCGCGCCCGTCCCGGTCAGCGGGGAGACCAACGCGGCCAGCAGCCCCAGCACGGTCGCCGGCGCGACCACCGGAGCCGCGAGGAGGTTGGCCGGCAGCGACACCAGGCTGACCGCACCGGAGAGGGCCGCGACCAGCGGTGCGGTGGCCAGCCCCGCCGCCGCGCTCACCGCCAGCGCGTCGGCGACCGGCCGCGGCACCCCGCGCGCCCGCAGCCGGCGTGACCAGCCGGGCGCGAGCAGCACGATCGCGGCCGTCGCGGTGACCGACAGGGCGAAGCCCGGGTCCCGCGCCAGCGCCGGGTCGACGACCAGCAGCACGACCACGCTCGCGGCCAGCGCCGGGACGGCCACCCGGCTGCGCCCCGACGCCAGCGCCAGCAGCGCCACCGCACCCATGGCCGCCGCCCGCAGCACGCTCGGCTCCGGGCGGGCCAGCACCACGAACCCGGCGATCGCCAGCGCCCCCACGAGCGCCTGCACCCGCCGATCGCTCCCGCGCGCCCGGAGCGGGGCGAGCACCAGCCCCACCGCGATCGCCACGTTCGCGCCCGAGACCGCGAGCAGGTGGGACAGCCCCGACCGGCGGAACTCCCCGACGAGGACCGGGTCGAGCCCGGAGGTGTCGCCGACGACCAGGCCCGGCAGCAGCCCGCCCGCCGGATCGGGCACGGTGCGGTCCGCCGACGCGGACAGCCCGGCGCGCAGCGTGCCCGCCGCACCCTGCACCGGGCCCGCGCTCTCCACCGGCCGGGGCGGGGAGCGCGCCGACAGCACCGCGACCACCTCGTCGGTCGGGCCGGCCGGGCGCAGGGACGCCCGCAGCGCCACCGGTTGGCCGGGCAGCAGTCCGCGCCACTCCTCGGCCGGGCCGAACACCAGGACCCGGCCCGCGTCGGCCGGGACGCCGTCGACCTCGCTGACCCGGCCGGTCACCAGCACCCGCTCGGGGCTGCCGGCCAGCGGCCGGGGATCCGAGCCGAGCCGGACGACCAGCGGGACCACCGCCCCTCGCTCGGCCAGCCCCGCCAGTGGCGAATCGGCACGGGCCTGCGCCCGCACACCGGCGAACGCGGCGGTGACGGTGGCCGCGGCCAGGCACCCGACCAGGACCAGCGCCGCCGGGGACCGGTGCCCCCGGTGCCCGGCGAGCAGCACGGCCCCGGCCACCGCGGCACCGGCCGCACCGGTGAGGAGCAGCCGCGGCCCGGCGTGCGGCGCGAGGAGCGTCAGCACCCAGACCGTGGCCGCCGCCGGGACCAGCCGCAGGTCGACCCAGCGCCACCGGCCCTCGGCCCGCACGCGGTGCACCTCCACATCGGGCCGGCCGGGAGACCGTCGTCCGGCCGGCACCTCAGACCGTGACCCGGTCGACCAGGTCGGCGTAGACCGCCGGCCCGATGCCGCTCACGTCGTCCAGCTGCTCGACGCTGGTGAAGGGCCCGGAGGTGTCCCGGTGGTCGACGATCCGCTGGGCGAGCACGGGTCCGATGCCCGGCAGCGCGTCCAGCTCGGCCACGGTGGCCCGGTTGAGGTCCACCAGCCCACCGGCCGGTCCACCGGCTGCCGCCGCGGGACCGGCGACCGCCCCCGGCAGGCCCACCGCGAGCTGCTCGCCGTCGACGAGGACGGCCGCTGCGTTGACCGACGCCGGATCGGCCTCCGGCAGCAGTCCCCCCACGGCGGCGAGGGCGTCCGCGACCCGCGACCCGGCGGGCAGGGTGACCAGCCCGGGCGAGGCGACCTGGCCGATCACCGACACCACGACCTCGGCGCCGGCCGCCGGCGCACTGCTCTCCGGCACCCCCGGCGCCGGGCCCGACGACGGGGCCGACGGCACCGCCACACTGGCCCCGGCGGGTACCTGGTCCACCGTCGGCCGGTCGGCCCACGTCCAGCCGACCACGGCCGCGGCGGCGAGGACGGCCGCCGCCCACAGCGTCCACGCGCCCGACCGGCCAGGACTCACCCGCGCGGCCGGACCCGGTGCCCGGTGGCGCCCCAGCCCGGCCGGCAGCGACGGCTCGTCGGCCGCCTCGTCGAGCGGGGTGGTGCGCTGGTCGTCGGCCGCCCACAGCCGCCGGGGCCCGGGGAGCTGCTCGCCGTCCGGCGGTTCCTCGTCCTCGTCGACCGGCTCGGGAACCCACCCGCCCGGACGCTGCTGCCCCTCCGCCAGCAGCGCCCGCAGCCGGGCACGGATGACGTCGTCATCGCCAGGACGGGGGGAGGAGCGCACGCCGGGGACGGTAGGGACGTCGGGCTGACGTCCGCACCGCGTCCGGCCAGGTTGTGGACGGAGCACTCGTCTGTGGACGACGGCGGGCGACCCGCCCCGGTGAGCGGAGACGGTGGCCCGGTGCTGCCTCTCCCCCGACCCCGGTCCCGGTCAGTCCTCGGCGCGCGCCGTCGGGTCGACGACCACCCCGACCGCACCCGGGCCCACGTGGGCACCGACGGCAGCGCCGAGCTCGCTGACGTGCAGCTCACGCAGCTGCGGCAGCCGGTCCCGCAGCTGCTCGGCGAGGCGTTCTGCCCGCTCGGGGGCGGCGAGGTGGTGCACGGCGGCAGCCACCGGCCGGTCGCCGGCCACCTCGACGGCGCGCTGCACCAGGCGGCTGATCGCGCGGGCAGAGGTGCGCACCTTCTCCAGCGGCACGACCCGCCCGTCGGTCACGTGCAGCACCGGCTTCACCGCCAGCGCCGTGCCCAGCCACGCGGCCGCCGAGCCGATCCGGCCGCCGCGGCGCAGGTGCTCGAGGGTGTCGACGACGAAGAACGTGCGGCTCGCTGCGGCGGTCTCCCGGGCCGCCTGCGCGACCTGCTCGGCGCTGCCACCGGCCGCCGCCGCGCGCGCGGCGGCCAGCACCGCGAACCCGTTGCCCATGGCCGCGGACCGGGAGTCCAGCACGGTGACCAGGTGCTCCCCCACCTGCCCGGCGGCGACCCGGGCGGCGTCCCAGGTCCCGGAGAGCTCACCGGAGAGGTGCACCGAGACGACCCGGTCGGCTCCGCCGGTCAGCAGCCGGCGGTAGGTGGTGACGAAGTCACCGGGCGTCGGCCGGGAGGTGGTGACGTGCCCGCCGCGGACGGAGAGCGCGCGGGCCACCTCGGCCGAGGTGACGTCGCTGCCCTCCCGGCCGGACCGGCCGGCGAGCACCACGTACAGCGGCACGACCTCGATGCCCAGCTCGGCGACGACCTCGGCCGGCAGGTAGGCCGTGGAGTCGGTGACCACGGCGACGGACATGGGCGGAGGCTAACCGGCGCCGCACCGGGCGTCGCCACCCACGGGTCACGCGGGCGCCACGAGCTCAGGCGTCGGCGTCCTGCGTCGGCGCGGCCTCCTCGGGGCTGGCGCCGGCGGCCGGCACCGGCGCGTCGGGCACGTCCGAACCGGACCGTCCGCGGTCCCGGTGGGCGGTTGCGCCACCCTCGACGGGTCCCGGGGTGGGCACCGCGGTGTTGTGCCGCATCAACCGCCAGCCGGACGCCTGGAAGGACAGCTCGCTCCAGTGGCAGTTGCCCAGCGGGCCGAAGACCCGCCGGTGCTCGGGACCGAGGTCCAGCAGCGCCTCCAGCAGCCGGCCGGCCGTGCCCCCGTGGGTCACCAGCACGGCCGTCTCGGCCGGTGGCAGCTCGGCCACCGCCGCCAGCGCGCGGGCGGCGACGTCGGCCTGCAGCTCCCCGCCGCGGCCGGGCACCGGACGCCCGGCGACCCACTCCGCGTACTGATCGGGCAGCTGGTCGGCGACCTCCGCGCGGGTCAGCCCCTCCCAGCTGCCCAGACCGTGCTCGCGGAGCCGGGCATCCACCTGCACGGGCAGTCCGAGCAGCGGCGCCAGGGCTCCGGCGGTGTCCCGGGCGCGCTGCAGGTCGCTGGAGACCAGCACGGTGCTGGCCGGGTCGAGCGCGGCCGCCAGCACCGGTGCGGTGCGGGCAGCCTGCGCCCGGCCCTCGGCGTCCAGCGGCGGGTCGAGCTGGCCCTGGAAGCGCCCGCTGGCGTTCCACTCGGTGCGGCCGTGGCGCCAGACCAGCAGCCGGCGGACCGGCGGGGTGCTGGGCGCGGCCCCGCTCACCGGTCGGTCGCGTCCGACCCGGTGTCCTCCGGCGACCCGCCCGGGGCACCGTCCCCGGCCGCCTCGGCGCCGGCCGCCGGGGCGGCGGGCGGCGCGGCCCGGTCGACGAAGGGGATGACCGGGCAGTCCTTCCAGAGCCGTTCGAGGGCGTAGTAGGCGCGCTCCTCTGCGTGCTGGACGTGCACGACGACGTCGACGAAGTCGAGCAGCACCCAGCGGGACTCGGCCACGCCCTCACGTCGCACGGGCTTGACCCCGTGGTCGCGCAGCTTCTCCTCGACCGCGTCGACGATGGACTGCACCTGGCGCTCGTTGGGCGCCGACGCCAGGACGAAGGCGTCGGTGATGGCGAGCCGGTCGCTGACGTCGACGATGGAGACGTCGGTGGCGAGCTTGTCCGCGGCGGCCTGCGCGGCGATCAGCGCGGTCTCTGTGGCCTCGGCCGAGGCGGTCATCGGGGGATCTCCTGCAGGTCGGGGGACGGGGTGTCCCCGGGGGCTGGGTCGTCGGGCAGTGTCGGCTCGGGTGCACGCCGGCCCGTGGCCGGGCGGCCGACCGCGGGGCGTCCGGCCCGCTCGGCGCGGTAGAGACCGCGCTTCTCGATGTACTGCACCACGCCGTCGGGGACCAGGTACCAGACCGGCCGGCCCCGCTGCACGCGGTCGCGGCAGTCGGTGGAGCTGATCGCCAGCGCCGGCACCTCGACGAGGCTCACCGCGCCCGGCGGGAGATCGGCGTCCCCGAGCTGGTAGCCCGGCCGGGTCACCCCGACGAAGTGCGCCAGGTCGAAGAGCTTGTCGGTGTCCCGCCAGCCGACGATCTGGGCGAGGGCGTCGGCACCGGTGATGAAGAACAGCTCGCTGTCCGGGTGCTCGCGGTGCAGGTCCTGCAGGGTGTCGATGGTGTAGGTGGGCCCGCCGCGGTCGACGTCGACGCGGCTGACCGAGAAACGGGGGTTGGACGCGGTGGCGATCACCGTCATGAGGTAGCGGTCCTCGGCGGGGCTGACCCCGCGCTCGGACTTCTGCCAGGGCTGGCCGGTCGGGACGAAGACGACCTCGTCCAGTCCGAACAGCTCGGCCACCTCGCTGGCGGCCACCAGGTGACCGTGGTGGATGGGGTCGAACGTGCCACCCATCACCCCGAGTCGACGCGCTGCCACCGACCGAGCCTAGCCCGGCGCCGCGGGATCCGGTCGGCCGACCACCGGATCCCGGCTCGGGCGGCCGTGATCGGACCGGGCGGACGAAGGCGGGGCGGACGAGGGCGGGGCGGACGGCCGCCGTCGCGCGGCCCGGAGACCGGCGCCCCCGTGCCGCCGGTCCCCCCGTGGGAGATCCCGGGCGCCCGCGGGCAGCCGCCCGCCGCCGCACACCCTGACACATGTGGACGGTGTTGTCTCGCTTGGCATGCCCCCGGGCGTCGGCGACGCCGTCAGCGGACGTGGCCGCTGCCGGTCACCACGTAGGTGGTCGAGGTCAGCTCCGGCAGGCCCAGCGGTCCACGCGCGTGCAGCTTCTGGGTCGAGATGCCGATCTCGGCACCGAAGCCGAACTCGCCCCCGTCGGTGAACCGGGTCGAGGCGTTGACCAGCACCGCGGCGGCGTCCACCCCCGCGGTGAAGGCGGCGATCGCCGCGGCGGAGTCGGCGACGATCGCCTCGGAGTGCCCGCTCCCCCACCGGCTGATGTGGTCCAGCGCGCCGGTGAGGTCGTCGACCACCCGCACCGCCATGTCCAGCGACAAGTACTCGGTCGCCCAGTCCTCGTCGGTGGCCGGCAGGACGCCGACGTGCGCCTCCCGGGCCGCGTCGTCGCCGTGCAGCGTCACGCCCGCCTCGGCCAGGGCCGTGAGCAGCCGCGGCAGGAAGGGGACGTCGCGGTGCACCAGCAGCGTCTCCGCGGAGTTGCACACGCTGACCCGGGACGTCTTGGCGTTCAACACGATCGCCTCGGCCATCGCCGGATCGGCCGAGGCGTCGACGTAGACGTGGCAGTTGCCGACCCCGGTCTCGATCACCGGCACGACGGCCTCGCGGACGACCCGCTGGATCAGCGACGCCCCACCGCGCGGGATGACCACGTCGACCAGCCCGCGGGCGGCCAGCAGCTCGCCCACCGACGCCCGCTCGGCGGGCAGCAGGGCGATCGACCCGGCCGGCAGACCGGCCTTCTCCGCGGCCTCGGTGAGCACGGCCACCAGCGCGGTGTTGGTGCGGTGCGCCGACGCCGACCCGCGCAGCAGCGCCGCGTTGCCGCTCTTCAGGCACAGCCCCGCGGCGTCGACGGTCACGTTGGGGCGGGCTTCGTAGACGATGCCCACCACACCGAGCGGCACCCGGACCTGGCGCAGCTGGAGCCCGTTGGCCAGCGTCGACCCACGGACGACGTCGCCCACCGGGTCGGGCAGCGCGATCAGCTGACGCAGCGCGTCGGCCACCCCCGCCACCCGCGGCCGGTCCAGCCGGAGCCGGTCGAGCACGGAGTCGGGGGTGCCGTCGGCCGCCGCGGCCTCGACGTCGGCGGCGTTGGCGGCCAGCACCTCGTCGGCCCGTTCGACCAGCGCCTCGGCCATCGCGGCCAGCGCGGCGTCCTTGGTCTCGGTGGGAAGGGTGCGCAGCACGCGGGCGGCCTCGCGGGCACGCGCCGCGGCGGCGCCGATCAGCGGGAAGTCGGCGTCGGACACGCGCCGAGGTTACGCGGCGCCCGGCGAGGCACAGGGGGCTCTGCACCCGATTCCGGCCCCGGAACCGGGTGCAGAGCCTCCTATGCCTGGGGAGACGGGGGTGCGGAGTGCCGGGCCAGGCGGGAGCGGAGGTCGCTGCGCACCGCCGGCCACTCGGTCGAGGTGATGGAGAAGACCACGGTGTCCCGCAGCGACCCGTCGGGCTGCCGGCGGTGGGCACGCAGCACGCCGTCCTGCCGGGCGCCGAGCGCGGCGATCGCCGTCCGGGACTGCCGGTTGTGCCAGTGCGTGCGGAACTCCACGGCGACGCAGCTGAGCACCTCGAAGGCGTGCGCCAGCAGCAGCAGCTTGCTCTCGGTGTTCACCCCGGTGCGCTGGGCCGAGGCCCGGGTCCAGGTGTAGCCGATCTCCAGCCGCGGCGTCTCCCGGTCGACGCTGCAGTACGTCGTCACCCCGAGCGCGTCACCGGTGCCGCGGCGGCGGACGACGAAGGGCAGCATCGTGCCCGCCTCCTGCGCGGCGAGCTTGGCCGCCACGTCGTCGGCCATGGCCTCGGGCGTGGGCACCGAGGTGTACCAGAGCTCCCACAGCCGTCCGTCGGCCGCGGCGACCGCCAGGTCGGGGGCGTCGGCGAGGGACAGCGGTGAAAGGGTCACCAGCCGGCCGGTCAGGGTGACCGGCTGCCACGCGGCCATCAGGTGCACGTCTCAGGCACGCAGGGCCCGCATGGCCTGCTTGCGGGCGTCCCCGGTCAGTCGGTCGACGAACAGCTTCCCGTCCAGGTGGTCGACCTCGTGCTGCAGGCAGCGCGCCATCAGCCCGCTGCCCTCCAGCCGCAGCGGCTCCCCGTGCACGTCGAAGCCCTCGGCGACGCAGTGCATCGCCCGCACGGTGGGCGCGTACAGCCCGGGGATGGACAGGCAGCCCTCGTCGTCGTCCTGGGTCTCCTCGGACCGCTCGGTGATCACCGGGTTCACCAGGTGCCCGATCACGCCGTCGACGTTGTAGGAGAACACCCGGAGCCCCACCCCGATCTGGGTGGCCGCCACCCCGGCCCGGCCGGGGTGGTCGACGGTCTCCTCCAGGTCGCGGACGAGCGCGGCCAGGTCCTTGTCGAAGACGCGGATCGGGTCGGCCGGGGTGCGCAGCACCGGGTCACCGATCTCGCGGATGGGTCGCACGCTCACGCCGGGCAGTCTCTCAGGCCGGTGCCCGCCGACCGACGAGGACCATCTCGTCGCGGTGCACGACTTCGCGGCGGTGCTCCGGGTCGAGGTCGCCGGTCTTGCGGCCGAGCAGGGCGGGCAGCTCGCGGGCGTCGTAGGCCACCAGCCCCCGGGCGACGACGACGCCGTCGGGGCCCACCAGCTCGACCGGGTCGTCGGCCAGGAACTCCCCGGCCACCCCGGTGATGCCGGCCGCCAGCAACGAGGCGTGCCGCTCACGGACGGCGCGCACGGCACCGTCGTCGAGCAGCAGCCGCCCGCGGGGGCGGCTGGCGTAGCGCAGCCAGAACTGCCGGGCGGAGGGACGCCGGCCGCTGGGCGCGAACAGGGTGCCCACCCGCTCCCCCGCCAGCGCGGCGGCCGCCTGCGGCGTCGAGGTGACCACGACGGGCACCCCGGCCGCGGAGGCGATGAAGGCCGCCTCCACCTTGGTGGCCATGCCGCCGGTGCCGACGCCGTTGCGGCTGGCCGAGCCGAGGGCCACCGCGGCGAGGTCCTCGCGGCTGCGCACGGTGTCGACCAGCTGGGCGGGGCCGGTGCGCGGGTCGCCGTCGTAGACGCCGTCGACGTCGGAGAGGAGCACGAGCGCGTCGGCGACCGCGAGGTGCGCCACCAGCGCGGCGAGCCGGTCGTTGTCGCCGAACCGGATCTCCTCGGTGGCGACCGTGTCGTTCTCGTTGACGACCGGCAGCACGCCGAGCGCGAGCAGCCGCTCGACGGTCTGCCGGGCGTTCCGGTAGTGGCTGCGCCGGGTGAGGTCGTCGGCGGTGAGCAGCACCTGCCCGACGGTCACCCCGTGCCCGGCGAAGGCGTCGGCGTAGGTCTGCACCAGGCGCAGCTGCCCGACGCTGGCCGCCGCCTGGGCGGTGGCCAGGTCACGGGGGCGGCTGTCCAGCCCCAGCGGCGCCAGGCCGGCGGCGATCGCTCCGGAGGAGACGAGCACGACCTCCCGGCCGGCCGTGCGCAGCGCGCCCAGGACGTCGACCAGCGCGCGCAGCCGGTCCTCGTCCAGCCCGCCGGGCAGCGTGGTCAGCGACGAGGACCCCACCTTCACGACCACCCGCTGCGCGCCGGCGATCTCCGCCCGCACGCTCACCGGTCGCGGTCGCCCTCGAGGAGGTCCTGGTCGAACGAGCCGTCGGCGTCGGCCAGCTCGTAGGGCAGCCGCCGGGCCTTCTTCGCCGCCAGTCGCTCGTCGGCGGAGAGCCGGGTGTTCGTCTCCAGCCGCGTGTCGGTGCCCCGGCCGCCGAGACCCGCGGTCTCCTCGATGCTGAGCGTGCCGGCGGGCAGCGTCGGCTCCCAGTCGAAGGTGACGTCGCCGACGGTGACGGCGTCGCCGGGGACGGCGCCGACCTTGGCCAGCTCCTCCTCCACGCCCAGCCGGTTGAGCCGGTCGGCGAGGTAGCCCACGGCCTCGTCGTTGCTGAAGTCGGTCTGCCGGACCCAGCGCTCGGGGCGGACACCGCGCACCAGCCAGCCGTCGGTGCGCGGGTCGGGCTCGACGGTGAACCCGCCGTCGTCGACCGCGCGCGGGGTCAGGGTGACCGGGGCCGCCGGGAGCTCGGGCAGCGCGGCGCGGTGCTCCTCGACGGCGGCCGCGAGGGCGAAGCCCAGCTCGGCCAGGCCCTCACCGGTGGCCGCGCTGATCGGGAAGACCGTCAGGCCACGCTCCTCGAGCGAGGCGCGGACCAGGTCGACGAGTTCCCGGCCGTCCGGGACGTCGATCTTGTTGAGCACGGCGATCCGCAACCGGCCCACCAGGTCCAGCTCCTCACCGCCGTACTCGCGCAGCTCGTGCTCGAGCGCCTCGATGTCGGTCTCCGGGTCACGCCCGGGCTCCATCGTGGCCATGTCGACGACGTGCACCAGCACCGCGCAGCGCTCGACGTGCCGGAGGAACTCCAGGCCGAGGCCCTTGCCCACCGAGGCGCCGGGGATGAGGCCGGGCACGTCAGCCATCGTGTACGTGGTGTCGCCGGAGCGGATGACGCCCAGCTGCGGCACGAGCGTGGTGAACGGGTAGTCGGCGATCTTCGGCCGGGCCGCGGACATCGCGGCCACCAGCGAGGACTTGCCCGCCGAGGGGTACCCGACCAGCCCGACGTCGGCGATGCTCTTGAGCTCCAGGACGGCGTCCACGGCCTCGCCGGGCTCGCCGAGCAGGGCGAAGCCGGGGGCCTTGCGGCGCGCGTTGGCCAGCGCGGCGTTGCCCAGCCCGCCCTTGCCACCGCGGGCGAGCACGAAGCGGGCCCCGGCGCCGACCAGGTCGACCACGGGCTGGCCACCGATGCTCACCACGGTGCCGGAGGGCACACCGAGCACCAGGTCCTCACCGCGGCCACCGTTGCGGTAGTTGCCGGCGGCCTGCTTGCCGTTGCCGGCCTTCTGGTGCGGGTGGTGGTGGAAGTCCAGCAGGGTGTGCACGCTCGGGTCGACCTGGACGACGACGTCGCCGCCGTCGCCGCCGTTCCCGCCGTCGGGCCCACCGAGGGGCTTGAACTTCTCGCGGTGCACGGAGCTGACCCCGTTGGCACCCTTGCCCGCGGCCACGTGGACCGTCACGCGGTCGACGAAAGCGGCCATGATCGCCGCCTCTCTGCGTTACGGCCGAACTGTCCGGAAAGGGAAACGGGTGGCGGCGCCGGAGTCCGGCGCCGCCACCCCTCAGAGCTGGTGGAACTGGGTGGTGCTCAGGCCGAGACGGTCTCGCGGGCCGGGACGGCCGAGATCGCGACCTCGCGACGACCACGGCGGAACCCGAAGGTCACCGAGCCGGGGACGAGCGCGAACAGCGTGTCGTCCTTGCCCCGGCCGACGCCGAGACCCGGGTGGAAGTGGGTGCCGCGCTGGCGGACGATGATCTCGCCGGCCTTGACGACCTGACCGCCGAACCGCTTCACGCCCAGGCGCTGGGCGTTCGAGTCGCGGCCGTTGCGTGAGGACGAGGCGCCCTTCTTGTGTGCCATGTCGTCGTCAGCCCTTCGTGATGTCGCGGACCACGACGCTGGTCAGGGGCTGACGGTGCCCCTGCCGCTTGTGGTACCCGGTCTTGTTCTTGAACTTGTGGATCTTGATCTTCGGGCCCTTGCCGTGCTCGACGATCTCGCCGGTCACGGTCACGCCGGCCAGCGCCTGCGCGTCGGTGGTGACGGTGTCGCCGTCGACCAGCAGCAGGGCCGGAAGGGTGATCGTGTCACCGGCCTCCCCGGCGAGGCGGTTGATGGTGAACGTGTCACCGACACCCACCTTGTGCTGCGCTCCACCGGCCTTGACGACTGCGTACACCACTGACTCCTCGATCGGTTCCTACGTATCCAGCACTGTGTCCTGCACGCACTCCGGCACGGTGGCCAGGTGCTGGACGGGCCGCCGACCTCTGCTGAGGTGAAGCGCCGGGCACTCGACGTGCCTCCGCGCAGCGGCAACCCGGCCAGCGTACCCGAGCCCGGCCGTCCGGGTCGAACGTGGCCTGTGGGCCGGCCCGGCTACGAGGCCGGCGGCCCCGCCGGGCGGGACGCCGCCCGGCGACGACGCGGCCGTGCGGGCGCGGCAGCCTCGGGCGCCACGACCTCGGGAGCTGCGGCCTCGGGAGCCACGGCCTCGGGAGCCACGGCCTCGGGAGCCACGGCCTCGGGAGCCGTGGTCTCAGGAGCCGTGGTCTCAGGAGCCGTGGTCTCAGGAGCCGTGGTCTCAGGAGCCGTGGTCTCAGGAGCCGTGGTCTCAGGAGCCGTGGCCTCAGGAGCCGACTGCGCCGGCTCGGCCACCGGCAGCGGCGCCACGACGACCGGCGGGACCGGTGCGTCCGGCGCCGCCATCGGCTGGGACCCCCGGACGGGCTGGGAGGCGTCCTGCGAAGCCTCCTGCAGGCCCGTGGCCACCTCGTCCCGCCCGACCGCGGGGGCCAGCGGGGTGTCGGCGATGCGACCGGCCAGCAGCGTGTCGGGGGTGGCCGCCTCGGGCTGCGCGTCGCTGCCCGACTCGGCCGGCTCCGGCGTCGCCGCGGCACCGGACTCGCCGGCGGCGGCGAGCACCGCCGCGTCCTCGGCCGCCCGGGCCTCACCGGACTGCCCGCGCCCACGTCGTCCTCGGCTGCGCCGGCTGCTGCGTCCCTCGGAGCCGGACTCGCCGCCCAGCTCCTCGCCGGCGGCCGCAGCGCCGGCCACCGCGCCGGACGTCTCGTCCGACGGCGTGGCCTCGGCGGCGACACCGGCCTCCGCGGCGGAGGGGTCCGGCCGCGACTCCCGGCCCGACTCCCTGCCCTGGTCCCTGCCCTGGTCCCCGCCCTGGTCCTTGGACTGGTCCTTGGACTGGTCCTTGCCCGAGCTCCTGCCGGCGTTGTCGGCGCGCTGCTGGTCGCGGTTGCGGCCGCCGCCGCTCCCGCCGCCGTTGCCGTTCCCGTTCCCGCCGCCGTTCCCGTTGCCGCCGCCGTTCCCGCCCGAGCGCTTCTTGTCGTCGACCGGGTCGGTGTGCACCAGCACACCCCGGCCACGGCAGTGCTCGCACGGCTCGGAGAAGACCTCCAGCAGGCCCTGGCCGACCCGCTTGCGGGTCATCTGCACCAGGCCCAGCGAGGTGACCTCGGCGACCTGGTGCTTGGTGCGGTCGCGCCCCAGGCACTCGGTCAGCCGCCGCAGGACCAGGTCGCGGTTGCTCTCCAGGACCATGTCGATGAAGTCGATGACGATGATCCCGCCGATGTCGCGCAGCCGCAGCTGGCGGACGATCTCCTCGGCGGCCTCGATGTTGTTCCGGGTGACCGTCTGCTCCAGGTTGCCCCCGGAGCCGGTGAACTTCCCGGTGTTGACGTCGACCACGGTCATCGCCTCGGTGCGGTCGATGACCAGCGAGCCACCGGAGGGCAGCCAGACCTTGCGGTCCAGCGCCTTGGCCAGCTGCTCGTCGATCCGCAGGTCGCGGAAGACGTCACCGGTACCGGTGTAGCGCTGCAGCCGCTCGGAGAGCTCCGGGGAGACGTGCGCGACGTAGGCCTCGACGGTGTCCCACGCGTCGTCGCCCTGCACGACCAGCCGCTTGAAGTCCTCGTTGAAGACGTCTCGGATCACCCGGATCGCCAGGTCCGGCTCGCCGTAGAGCAGCGTCGGGGCGCTGCTGGTGGAGGCCGCCTTGGTCTGGATGACCTCCCACTGCGCCTGCAGCCGGGCCACGTCGCGGGTGAGCTCCTCCTCCGAGGCGCCCTCCGCCGCGGTCCGGATGATCACACCGGCGTCCTCGGGGACGATCTTCTTGAGGATGTCCTTGAGCCGGGTGCGCTCCTTGTCCGGCAGCTTCCGGCTGATGCCGGTCATCGAGCCGCCGGGCACGTAGACCAGGAACCGGCCGGGCAGGTTGACCTGCTGGGTGAGCCGGGCGCCCTTGTGGCCGATCGGGTCCTTGGTGACCTGCACCAGGACCTTGTCGCCGGACTTCAGCGCGGTCTCGATCGACCGCGACTTGCCGGTCAGGCCGGCGGCGTCCCAGTTGACCTCACCGGCGTACAGGACGGCGTTGCGCCCCTTGCCGATGTCGACGAAGGCCGCCTCCATGCTGGGCAGCACGTTCTGCACGCGGCCGAGGTAGACGTTGCCGGCGAACGAGGTCGCCTGCGCCTGGGTGACGTAGTGCTCGACCAGGACGTCGTCCTCGAGGACGGCGATCTGGGTGCGCTCGCCCTGCTGGCGGATGACCATGGCCCGGTCGACGGCCTCGCGGCGGGCGAGGAACTCGGACTCGGTGAGGATCGGCGCACGGCGGCGACCACCGTCGCGACCCTCCCGGCGGCGCTGGCGCTTGGCCTCCAGCCGGGTCGAGCCGGCCACGCCCTTGACGTCGTCCTCGCTGCTGACCCGGCCGTTGCGGCCGGCCCGCTCGGGGCGGTCGTCGGCGTCCTCGGCGGTGTCGTCAGCGCCCTCGCCGCTGCTCCCCCGGCGACGACGCCGCCGCCGGCGCCGGGTGCTGGACCCGCTGCCACCCTCGGCGTCGTCGTTGTCGTCGGAGTCGTCGGCGCTGCCGGACTCCTCGGCGCCCTCGCCGTCCTGAGCAGCGTCCCGGCGGGGCTCGCCGGTGGACTGCTCGGAGGCGTCGTCGTCGGTGTCGGCCGCGTCGTCACCGGACCGGCCACGGCCACGACCACGACGGCCTCGGCGGCGGCGCCGGCTGCTGGCCGAGCCGCCGTCGTCGCCGTCGCGGTCATCGCTGTCGCGCTCGTCGGTGTCCTGCTCGTCGGTGTCCTGGTCGTCGGTGTCCTGGTCGTCGTCGGAGCGGTCGGCCCGAGGCTCGGCGACGGCGGGGGCGGTGACGTCCTCGGCCGGAGCGTCCTCGGCGTCCGCGGGACGGCGCCGACGGGACCGGCGGGCCGGTGCGGCCGGCTGCTCGTCGCGGTCGGCCGGGGACGCGGCCTCCGGATCGGCCGGGGACTCGGCCTCGGTGCGGCGGCTGCGCCGGCGCGGGGACACGGCCTCCGGCTCCGGCGGGGCCATGAAGCTGACGAAGGCCGGCGCCACGGGCGGGGCCGACGGCGCCGGGGCCACCGAGTCGGGGTCGGCGGCCAGCGCCGGACGGGTGGCCCGCCGGCGGGGACGCGCGGTGACGGCGGTCGGCTCCGGGGAGCTGAACTGGGCACCGAAGCGCGGGGCCTCGGGCTCGGGCTCGTCGACCGACCGGGGCTCCGCCGGGACGGCGCCGGTGGTCTCGGCGACCGCGTCCTGGACGGTCTCGTCCTCGGCCGGGGTCTCCTCCTCGGGCTCCTCGGCCGAGCCCTCGGTCAGGGTGTCCGGCTCGTGTACCGAGCCGGTCCCCGTGGAGTCCGGGGCGACGGGCGGCTGGGCCTCGTTCGCCTCGGTGGTGCTGTCGTTCTCGTCGATGCGGTCGGCCACGAAGGGCTCGCCTCCTGGTGCGCTCCCGGGCGCCGATCGTCTCCGACTGGCGGCCGCGCAGGAACGCGGGTTGGGCGGGTCGGGCGGCCACACCGAGGTGCGGCGGGGTCGGCCGGCCCGCGAAGTCTGTTTCGTGCCCCGGCCGGTGCGGCTGGGGCCCGGTGGTGCAGCAGATCGCGGGTGGTGCGGTGGTGCAGAGCTCTAGGGTCGCGCCACGGCTGGCAGACGTGTCGCAGACGGCGTCCGGCACCTGGCCCCGCCGGTCAGACCGGCGCTCGCTCCTCCTGGCAGCAGGAGCGGATCGCACGATCTGGATCGAGCGGGTCGGTGACGTCACCACTCTCGTCGAGCCGGCCCTGCGCCTCACGCACGGCCCGTGGGGGCGACGGCGGGTGCAGGTCGGCGACGACAGCCAGGGCAGCCATCACGTCGTCCGGTCGCACGGTCGGCGTGAGCTGCCGTACGACCACCTGCAGTATGGCACAACCTGTGTCCCCGGCCACCGACGCGCGGACGATCGCGGGCCGGACGTCGACGTCCTTGGTGCCGTTCTTGGTCCGCTTGGCGACCATCAGGGTGTCCCGGGCGAGCAGTTCGGCGACCGCCGCGGACAACTGCTCCGGGGTGACGCCGGCCAGGTCGACCCGCCACCGGGTCGCGTCCAGCCGGTCGGCGAGCGAGCCCGTCCCCTCCCCCGCCTCCACGCACTCCAGCACGTCGATGCCCGGGGGCAGCGACGCGTCCAGGGCGGCGCGGACCTGCTCGGGGTCGCGCCGCTGGGAGAGGCCGATCTCGACGTACTCGGCCTCCGACGCGGCGCCCGTGGGTGCAGCGCCCATGTAGGAGATCTTCGGGTGGGGGCTGAAGCCCGCCGAGAACGCCATCGGCACGCCCGCCCGGCGCAGGGCGCGCTCCAGCGCACGCGCGAGGTCGCGGTGCGAGGCGAACCGCAGCGGCCCGCGCTTGGTGTAGCGCAGCCGCAGCTTCTGCACGGTCGGCGGCGGCGGTGGCCCGTCGGGCTGGCGGGCCACTCAGCGCACCACGGTCAGCGGGATGAGGCTCCGGCCGGTGGGGCCGATCTGGATCTCGGTGCCCATCGTCGGGCAGACGCCACAGTCGTAGCAGCCGGTCCACCGGCAGTCGCCGACCTCCTCCTCGGAGATCGCCTCCTGCCAGTCCTCCCAGAGCCACTCCTTGTCCAGCCCGGAGTCCAGGTGGTCCCAGGGCAGCACCTCGTGCTCGGTGCGCTCCCGGGTCGTGTACCAGTCCAGGTCGACGCCGAAGGCGGCGAGCTCCTCGGCCGCGGCCGTCGTCCAGCGCTGGTAGGAGAAGTGCTCGCTCCAGCCGTCGAAGTGCCCGCCGTCGCGCCACACCCGCTCGATGACCCGGCCGACGCGACGGTCGCCGCGGGAGAGCAGACCCTCGATCACCCCGGGCTTGCCGTCGTGGTAGCGCAGGCCGATGGAGCGGCCGATGCGGCGGTCGGCGTTGATCGCCTCGCGCAGGATGCGCAGCCGGTGGTCGATGGTCTCGGCGCTGGCCTGCCCGGCCCACTGGAACGGGGTGTGCGGCTTGGGCACGAAGCCACCGATGGAGACCGTGCAGCGGATGTCCTTGGAGCCGCTGGCCTCGCGACCGGCGCGGATCACCTCGACCGCCAGCTCGGCGATCTCCAGCACGTCCTCGTCGGTCTCGGTGGGCAGCCCGCACATGAAGTAGAGCTTCACCTGGCGCCAGCCGTTCGCGTACGCCGTGGTGACCGTGCGGACCAGGTCCTCCTTGGACACGGTCTTGTTGATCACCCGCCGGATGCGCTCGCTGCCGCCCTCGGGCGCGAAGGTCAGGCCCGACCGGCGGCCGTTGCGAGACAGCTCGTTGGCCAGCGTCACGTTGAACGCGTCGACCCGGGTGCTGGGCAGCGAGAGGCCGGTGTTGGTGCCCTCGTAGCGGTCGGCGAGCTCGGTGGCCAGCTGCCCGATCTCGGAGTGGTCGGCGCTGCTCAGCGAGAGCAGGCCCACCTCCTCGTAGCCGGTGGCCTTGAGGCCGGCGTCGACCATCGAGCCGATGCCGGTGATCGTGCGCTCGCGCACCGGGCGGGTGATCATGCCGGCCTGGCAGAACCGGCAGCCCCGGGTGCAACCGCGGAAGATCTCCACGCTCATCCGCTCGTGCACGCTCTCGGCCAGCGGGACCAGCGGCTGCTTGGGGTAGGGCCACTCGTCGAGGTCCATGACGGTGCGCTTGCCGACCCGGGCCGGGACGTCGTCGCGGGTGCGCAGCACCTCGGCGATCGTGCCGTCGGCGCCGTAGGTGACGGCGTAGAAGCGGGGCACGTACACGCCGTCGACCCGGGCGAGCCGGGCGAGCAGCTCCACGCGCCCGCCGGGCCGGCCCTGGGCCTTCCAGGCGGCCACGACGTCGGTGATGTCGCCGACGACCTGCTCGCCGTCACCGAGGACGGCGCAGTCGACGAAGTCGCTGACCGGCTCGGGGTTGAAGGCGGCGTGCCCGCCGGCGACGACGACCGGGTGGGTCTCGTCGCGGTCGACGGCGTGCAGCGGAACGCCGGCGAGGTCGAGGGCCTCGAGCAGGTTGGTGTAGCCCAGCTCGGTGGCGAAGCTGACGCCCAGCAGGTCGAAGTCGCGCAACGCGCGGTGGCTGTCGACGGTGAACTGGCCGACGCCGTGCTCGCGCATCAGCCCGGCCAGATCGGGCCAGACCGCATAGGTGCGCTCGGCCAGGGCGTCGGGGCGCTCGTTGAGCACCTCGTAGAGGATCATGAGGCCCTGGTTGGGCAGCCCCACCTCGTAGGCGTCGGGGTACATCAGCGCCCAGTGGACGGCGACGTCGTCCCAGGGCTTCACCTGGGCGTTGAGCTCACCGCCGACGTACTGGATGGGCTTCTGGACCTGGGCGAGCAGGGGCTCGAGGCGGGGGTACAGGGACTCACCAGTCATGACCCGTCCAGGGTAGCCGCCGGTGGCGACAGCCCGGTCCCTCGAGGGCAGAAACGGCCGTTTCCGCCCCCGAGGGCACGGGTCAGCCCAGCTGGGGGAAGAACAGCGCGATCTCGCGGGCGGCGGACTCGGGCGAGTCCGAGCCGTGCACGATGTTGGCCTGCACCTCCAGGGCGAAGTCGCCGCGGATGGTGCCCGGGCCGGCCTTGACCGGGTCGGTCGCGCCGGCCAGCGCGCGGAACGCCTCGATGGCCCGCGGGCCCTCGACGACCAGCGCCATCAGCGGCGCGCTGGTGATGAACTCCACGAGCGAGCCGAAGAACGGGCGCTCGCGGTGCTCGGCGTAGTGGGTCTCGGCGACCTCGGCGGTCAGCGTGCGCAGCTCGGCGGCGACCAGGCGCAGGCCCTTGGCCTCGAGCCGGGCGATCACCTGGCCGACCAGGCCGCGGGCCACGCCGTCGGGCTTGACCAGGACGAGGGTGCGCTCAGCGGTGGGTGCAGACACGCGCGGCAGCGTACGGGACGACGTCCGTCAACTCAGGTTGACAGTCCTACTCCGTCAACCTACGTTGACGGGCATGTCCACCACCGACGTCACCGCCGCCGCGGCCGACGACCCGGCCACCGGGCTGCGCGCCATCCGGGCGCTGCGCGAGCTGGCCGACCGGCTGGAGGTCCTCCAGGTCTCCAGCGCCCGTGATCGCGGGTGGTCCTGGCAGCAGATCGCCGATGCGCTCGGCGTCAGCCGCCAGGCGGTGCACAAGAAGCACGCCCGCAGCAGGAAGGACGACTGAGGTGTTCGAACGATTCACCGACGACGCCCGGCAGGTCGTGGTCGACGCCCAGGCCCAGGCCCGCGGACTCCGGGCCGACCGGATCGAGCCGGTGCACCTGCTGCTCGCGATCGGCACCCGCGCAGGCCGGGGCGCCGACGCACTCGCTGCCGCGGGGATCGAACCCACCGGCCTGCACGCCGCGATCAGTGCCGCCGGCGACCCGCTCGACCCGGCCGCACTGGCCGCGCTCGGCGTCGACCTGGACCGGGTGCGGGCCACCGTGGAGGCGACGTTCGGCCCCGGTGCGCTGGAGCTCAGCCGGTCGGAGAGCGGAGCCCACCTGCCCTTCGCCGGGGGCAGCAAGAGGGCCCTCGAGCAGGCGCTGCGGCACGCGGTCGGCCGCCGACGCCGTCGCCGCGGCCGGGGCATCGACAGCGCCGACGTCCTGTTCGGCGTGCTCGACGTCGGCGACCCGGTGGTCACCGCCGTGCTGCGGCAGCTGGGCACCACGGCCGCTGCGGTGCAGGACCGGGTCGACGCGACCGAGGCGGCGTGAGGGCCGCGGTGGTCAGCCGGCCAGGTCCACCCGGGCCATGTGCCGCCACAGCTCCTGGTCCTTGTCGCTGAGCCCGTTCCAGCAGTCGTAGCTGTTGCGGGCGTGCAGCTGCTGCGCCCGGCGCTCGACGGCGTCCTCGGGCAGCCGGAAGCGGACGCGGGCCGCGTAGTCGACGATCGTCGTGCTGATCGGCCCGGCCGGGCCGATGACCGGCTCCTCGGTGGTGCTCCGCCTGGCCTTGCGGCTGGGCACGTCGTGGCTGCCCCCGCAGCAACTCCGATGGTTCGCCATGGTCTCCCCCGTCCTCACCGGCGATCACTCCTGCATGATCACCCGTGCACCCTTTGTCACGACCACTGTGGCTCACGACGAGAGTCCCGGCGCGGGGAGGGTGGCCCGAACGGGTGAAGAACCGTCAGCCGGCCGGCGGCGCGGCGGGCGGCGGGCCGAGCGCGGTGCCCAGCAGCTCCTTGCGGATCTGCAGCAGGTAGAGCCAGATGAGCAGGAAGACCCCGCCGACGAACCACATGGCCGCGCCGAGCAGGCCGGTCAGCACCAGGGGCACCTGCAGCGCGCTGCCGATCAGCAGCCCCTGCGGTCGGCGCTGCAGCCCGCTGGCCAGCACCAGGACGACCGCGAGCACCAGCACCGACCACAGGCCCAGCCCGGAGAGCCCGTCGTCGGTGGGGGCGAAGGCCCGGGGCACGAACAGCACGGCGATCCCCTCCAGGAACAGGATCGCCGCGGCCGCGCCGCCCAGCGCCTTCCCGGCCCGGACCGGGTCGGGTGCGGTCACGACCGCCGGCCGGCGAGCAGCGTGCGAGCCTCACCGGCGGTGATCACGCTGCCGGTGACCAGCACGCCGGAGCCGCCCAGCGCGTCGTCCGGCCCGGCCTCGGCCAGCTCGATCGCCGACTCCAGGGCCTCGGTCAGCCGCGGGTGCACGCTGACCCGGTCGGCGCCGAAGACGTCGACCGCCAGCGCCCCCAGCTCGTCGGCGGGCATCGCCCGCGCCGAGCTGTTCTGGGTGACGACCAGCTCCGCGCACAGCGGCTCGAGGGCCGCCAGGATCCCGCTGACGTCCTTGCCGACCACGCAGCCGACCACGCCGACCAGCCGGGTGAAGTCGAAGGACTCGCGGACCGCCTCGACGGTCGCAGCCATGCCGGCCGGGTTGTGGGCGGCGTCGATGAGCACGGTCGGCGAGGTGCGCACCCGCTCCAGCCGGCCCGGTGAGCGGACGCCGGCGAACGCCTCCCGGACGACGTCCTGAGCGACGGGCCCGCTGGCCGCACCGGCGCCCAGGAAGGCCTCCACCGCGGCCAGCGCCACGGCGGCGTTCTGCGCCTGGTGCGCGCCGAACAGCGGGAGGAAGACCTCGTCGTACTCGCCACCGAGGCCCTGCAGGCGCACCTGCTGGCCGCCGACGGCCACCCGCCGCTCCAGCACGCCGAACTCGGTCCCCTCGCGGGCCACGGTGGCGTCGACCTCGATCGCGCGGCGGACCAGCGCCTCCAGGGCACCGGCCGGCTGGTGGGCCAGCACCGCGACCGACTCGGGCTTGATGATCCCGGACTTCTCCGTCGCGATCGTCGCGACGTCGGGGCCCAGGTACTCGGCGTGGTCGAGGGAGACCGGCGTGACGACGGCGACCCGCGCGTCGACGACGTTCGTCGCGTCCCAGGTGCCGCCCATGCCCACCTCGACGACGGCGACGTCGACCGGGGTCTCGGCGAACGCGGCGTAGGCCAGCGCGACCGTCACCTCGAAGAAGCTCATCGGCACGTCACTGCCGGCGTCGACCATCTGCACGTAGGGCGCGATGTCGTCGTGGACCTCGACGAAGCGCTCGGCGCTGATCGGCTCGCCGTCGATGACGATCCGCTCGCGCACGGTCTCCAGGTGCGGGCTGGTGAACCGGCCCACGCGCAGGCCGAAGCCGCGCAGCAGCTCGTCGATCATGCGCGCCGTCGTCGTCTTGCCGTTGGTGCCGGTGACCTGGACGACGGGGAACGCGCGGTGCGGCGCGCCCAGCAGGTCGACCAGCGCGGAGATGCGGGCCAGCGACGGCTCGAGCCGGTTCTCCGGCCACCGCGCCAGGAGCGCCTGCTCGACCCGGGCCAGCTCACGGCCACCGGCGTCCTGCCCTGGGGAAAGAGAGGTGCTCATCGCTCTTAGGATGCCAGTCATGGCAGCCGACACCTCCCCCCTGGACAGCACGGCTCCGGGAGCGTCCGTCGGTGTACCCGACAAGCCCACGCTCGACGGGCTGGAGTCCACGTGGGTCGCCCGCTGGGCCGAGCAGGACACCTACGGCTTCGACCGGAGCGCGGCGCTGTCCGCCCCGCGCGCGCAGACCTACGCGATCGACACCCCGCCGCCCACCGCGAGCGGGTCGCTGCACGTGGGCCACGTGTTCAGCTACACCCACACCGACATCGTCGCGCGGTACCACCGGATGCGCGGCAAGCACGTCTTCTACCCGATGGGCTGGGACGACAACGGCCTGCCCACCGAGCGCCGGGTGCAGAACTACTACGGCGTGCGCTGCGACCCCTCGCTCCCCTACGACGACGGCTTCCAGCCGCCGGAGAAGCCGGGCAAGGACCAGCAGCCGATCTCCCGGCGCAACTTCGTCGAGCTGTGCGAGCGGCTGACCGCCGTCGACGAGGCCGCGTTCGAGGAGCTGTGGCGGCGCGTGGGCCTGTC
The DNA here is from genome assembly GCF_007994135.1 of Modestobacter roseus. Lineage (NCBI taxonomy): Bacteria > Bacillati > Actinomycetota > Actinomycetes > Geodermatophilales > Geodermatophilaceae > Modestobacter > Modestobacter roseus. The sequence continues at coordinate 610,713 of NZ_VLKF01000001.1, read as the reverse complement.
GGTCGACTGGTCGAACGTCTACCGGACGATCTCGGAGTCCTCCCGGGCCACCGCGCAGAAGATGTTCCTGCACAACCTGGCCCGCGGTGAGGCCTACGCCCAGGAGGCGCCGACCCTCTGGGACGTCACCTTCCGCACCGCGGTCGCACAGGCGGAGCTGGAGGACCGGGAGCGCCCCGGCGCCTACCACCGCGTGGGTTTCGCGGGCCCCGAGGGCCCGGTGTTCATCGAGACCACGCGGCCGGAGCTGCTGCCGGCCTGCGTCGCCCTGGTCGCCCACCCCGACGACGCGCGGTACCAGCCGCTGTTCGGGAAGACCGTCACCACTCCCCTGTTCGGTGTGGAGGTCCCGGTGGTCGCGCACCGGCTGGCCGAGCCGGACAAGGGCTCGGGCATCGCGATGATCTGCACCTTCGGTGACCTCAACGACGTCACCTGGTGGCGGGAGCTGCAGCTGCCCACCCGCGCCGTCATCGGCTGGGACGGCCGCTTCGTCGCCGAGCCGCCGGCCGACGTGCCCGCCGACGTCTACGCCGAGCTGGCCGGCAAGACCTCCTTCAGCGCGCAGCAGCGGATCGTCGAGCTGCTCCGCGAATCCGGCGACCTGGTCGGTGACCCCAAGCCGATCACCCACCCGGTGAAGTTCTTCGAGAAGGGCGAGCGCCCGCTCGAGATCGTCACCACCCGGCAGTGGTACATCCGCAACGGTGGCCGGGACGCCGACCTGCGCGAGGCGCTGCTCGCCCGCGGCCGCGAGATCCAGTGGGTGCCCGAGCACATGCGGCACCGCTACGAGAACTGGGTCGAGGGGCTCAACGGCGACTGGCTGATCAGCCGGCAACGGTTCTTCGGCGTGCCGTTCCCCGTCTGGTACCGGTTGGACGCCGAGGGCGAGCCGGACTACTCGGCGCCGATCCTGGCGCCGGAGTCGGCGCTGCCGGTCGACCCGTCCTCCGACGTCCCCGAGGGCTTCACCGAGGACCAGCGCGGGAAGCCGGGCGGCTTCCTGGCCGACCCCGACGTGATGGACACCTGGGCCACCTCGTCGCTGTCGCCGCAGGTGGCGTCGGGGTGGGAGACCGACCCGGAGCTGTTCGCGCACGTCTTCCCGATGGACCAGCGGCCGCAGGCGCACGACATCATCCGCACCTGGCTGTTCTCCACGGTCGTGCGGGCGCACTTCGAGCACGGCACGGTGCCGTTCACGCACGCGACGATCTCCGGCTTCGTGGTCGACCCCGACCGCAAGAAGATGTCGAAGTCCAAGGGCAACGCCACCACCCCGATCGACGTGCTGGAGCGCTACGGCACCGACGCCGTCCGCTGGCGCGCGGCCGGGGCGCGGCCAGGCGCGGACTCGCCCTTCGACGAGGCGCAGATGAAGGTCGGCCGCCGGCTGGCCATGAAGATCCTCAACGTCGGCAAGTTCGTCCTGGGCCTGGGCGCCTCGACGGCGCTGACCGCCGACCAGGTGACCGAGCCGATCGACCGGGGGCTGCTCGCCTCGCTGGCGTCGGTGGTCGACGAGGCCACCGCGGCGATGGAGGCCTACAACTACAGCCGGGCGCTGGAGGTCACCGAGGCGTTCTTCTGGTCCTTCTGCGACGACTACGTGGAGCTGGTGAAGTCCCGCGCCTACGGCACCGGCGACGCCGCCACCTCCGCCCAGGCGACGCTGGCCGTGGCGCTGTCGGTGCAGCTGCGGCTGTTCGCGCCGGTGGTGCCGTTCGTCACCGAGGAGGTCTGGTCCTGGTGGCAGACCGGCTCGGTGCACCGCGCACTGTGGCCGGCCGCGACCGAGCTGCCCACCGAGGGCGACCCGGCGGTGGTGACCGCGGCAGCGGAGGTGCTGTCGGCGGTCCGCAAGGCCAAGTCCGACGCGAAGGCGTCCATGCGCGCCGACGTCGCGACGACCACGGTGACCGCGCCGGAAGCCCGGGTGTCCGCGATCGAGGCCGGCCGGGCCGACCTGGTGGACGCCGGGCGGATCGCGGAGCTGTCGATCGTCGCCGGTGAGGGCCCCCTGCGGGTCGACGTCGTCCTCGCCGAGTCACCCGACGCCTGACCCAGCCGGGGAGCGTCTTCGCTCCCCATCCGGCCACGTCGAGCACCATCCTGGCCGGGTGGGGAGCAACGCTCTGGGCGCTGTCCACAGGTACGGGTCGAAAGGGCGAGGCCGATCCCCCGAAGACGCATCGTGTCCTGATGCATGCCCTCCCCGAGCTGCTCGGCCCCACACGGACGTCGTCCATCGCCGACCTCACCGAGCGCGCCAGTTCGCGCAGCGTGGGCCGGTGGCTTGCCGGCGGTCGGCTCGTGCGCCTGCACCCCGGCTGGGTCACCGCCCCCGGATGGGCCGATGACTGGACGGTGCGCGCGCACGCCGCCGTCGGCTACACCGGCGGAGTGCTGAGCCACCGCAGCGCCCTCGCCGTCCACGGAGCGCTGGATCATCGGCCGCGGCGACTGGACGTCACGGTCGGCACGGACCGTCGCCTCCGCTCCACCGCGGGGCTGGCCGTCCACCGCGGCGCCCTCCCCCGCTCGTTGATCGTCTCGGGGCTCCCGGCGACGACATTGGCGCGGGCTCTGGTGGACAGCTGGGCGGGCGCACACCGCCGGTCCGCTGGGCCTGCCCTCATCGCGGAGGCGCGCGCAGCGCTGCTCCGGTCGGCGCGTGAGCGAGCGATCAGCACCGCCGCGCTGGGACTGGAACTGGACCGGCGACCGGAGCTGCCCGGCCGGTCCGGTCTGGTGCAGCTGATCGCGCTGCTCGAGCGCGGCTGCCAGAGCGAGCTGGAGGTCTTCGGCGTGCTGCACGTGCTCTCGGTGCCAGGGCTGCCCGGATGCGTCCAGCAGTATCGGGTGCGACTGCCCGACGGGCGGCGGGTGTACCTGGATGCTGCCTGGCCGGGCGTCAAGCTGGCCATCGAGCTGGACGGCGCAGCCTTCCATGGCGGCCGGGAGCAGCGGGAGCGCGACCTCACGCGGGACGCCGCACTCGCCGCACGCGGCTGGCTCGTCCTGCGTTTCAGCCACGCCCGGCTCACCAGGGAGCCCGCTGAGTGCCAGGCCGAGATTGCAGCGGTGTACCAGCAGCGGCTGATCCTCGCTCGGTGACCGGCCACTCGCGGCCTCCTGATGGCCGGATGAGGAGCGCGACCCCGGAGACGGCAACGGCCCGCTCCCCTGCTGGGGAACGGGCCGTCGGCGTCGACTGGGGTCAGGCGCTCTTCTCGCGGGGAGCCCGGCTGGGCTTGCGCGGCACGATCGTCGGGTTGACGTGCTCCAGCACGACGTCCTTGGTGATGACGACGGTGGCGACGTCCTCCCGGCTGGGGATGTCGTACATGACCGACTGGAGGACCTCCTCCATGATCGCCCGCAGCCCACGGGCACCGGTTCCCCGCAGGATCGCCTGGTCGGCGATCGCCTCGAGGGCGTCGTCGGTGAACTCCAGCTCCACGCCGTCGAGCTCGAACAGCCGCCGGTACTGGCGCACCAGCGCGTTCTTCGGCTCGGTGAGGATGTTGATCAGCGCCTCGCGGTCGAGCTTCTGCACGCTGGTGATCACCGGGAGACGGCCGATGAACTCGGGGATCATCCCGAACTTCATGAGGTCCTCCGGCATGACCTGCGCGAAGGCGTTGGCCTCCTCGATCTCGGCCTTACCGCGGACCTCGGCGCCGAAGCCGATCCCCTGCTTGCCGGTGCGGGCCTCGATGACCTGGTCCAGCCCGGCGAACGCGCCACCCACGATGAACAGCACGTTGGTGGTGTCGATCTGGATGAACTCCTGGTGCGGGTGCTTGCGCCCACCCTGCGGCGGCACCGACGCCGTCGTCCCCTCGAGGATCTTCAGCAGCGCCTGCTGCACGCCCTCGCCGGAGACGTCGCGGGTGATCGACGGGTTCTCGCTCTTGCGGGCGATCTTGTCGACCTCGTCGATGTAGATGATGCCGGTCTCGGCGCGCTTGACGTCGTAGTCGGCGGCCTGGATCAGCTTGAGCAGGATGTTCTCGACGTCCTCGCCGACGTAACCGGCCTCGGTCAGCGCGGTGGCGTCGGCGATCGCGAACGGCACGTTCAGCATCCGGGCCAGGGTCTGCGCCAGGTGGGTCTTGCCGCACCCGGTGGGGCCCATCAGCAGGATGTTGGACTTGGCCAGCTCGACGGAGTCGTCACGGCTGCCCGCGCCACCGCCGGCCTGCACCCGCTTGTAGTGGTTGTAGACCGCCACGGCCAGCGTGCGCTTGGCCTTGTCCTGGCCGATGACGTACTGCTCGAGGAAGTCGTGGATCTCCTTGGGCTTCGGCAGCTCGTCGAACTTGAGGTCCGACGACTCCGAGAGCTCCTCCTCGATGATCTCGTTGCAGAGGTCGATGCACTCGTCGCAGATGTAGACCCCGGGGCCAGCGATGAGCTTCTTGACCTGCTTCTGACTCTTCCCGCAGAACGAGCACTTCAGCAGGTCGCCACTCTCACCGATACGTGCCACCTGGCTGACCTCCACCTCGAGTGGGACGGCACTGCGGCTGCCCCGGATACGCGTTGTCGTGCCCTGTCGACGCCCCATCTGTGGGCGTCTGCGGATGTCCCTGCGGTGCTGACCGAACGGTGCGAACCGGGGATCGGGCGTTCGCTGAACCTACCCGGCCGGTGTGACGTTCCGGGGTAGGAACGCCCCCGGGTCGTCCGGTACGTCACACCCGCCCCGGCTCCCCCGCGACGCCGCCGGCGACGGGCCGATGGCCTCGCGGTGGGGTGAACGGTACGGGCCGGGGACGCGACACGCGCGTCCCCGGCCCGCGCCGATCAGGCCGGGATCGGGGGCAGTGCGTTGAGCTTCCGGCTGGCGATGACCTGGTCCACGATCCCGTAGTCCTTGGCCTGCTCGGCCGTCAGGATCTTGTCCCGGTCGATGTCCTTGCGGACCTGCTCCTGGGTCTGCCCGGTGTGCCGCGCCAGGATCTGCTCCATCTGGGTGCGCACGCGCTCGATCTCGGCGGCGTGAATCTCCAGGTCGGTGACCTGACCGCCGGCCTCGCCGGAGGGCTGGTGGATCAGCACGCGGGAGTAGGGCAGCGCCAGGCGCTTGCCCGGCGTCCCGGCCGCCAGCAGGACGGCGGCCGCGGACGCGGCCTGGCCCATGCAGACGGTCTGGATGTCGGGCCGGACGAACATCATCGTGTCGTAGATCGCCGTCAGCGCGGTGAACGAGCCACCGGGCGAGTTGATGTACATGGTGATGTCGCGGTCGGGGTCGTTGGACTCCAGCGTGATCAGCTGGGCCATGACGTCGTTCGCGGACGCGTCGTCGACCTGCACCCCGAGGAAGATGATGCGCTCCTCGAAGAGCTTGTTGTACGGGTTGCTCTCCTTCATGCCGTAACTCGTGCGCTCCACGAAGGAGGGCAGGATGTACCGGCTCGAAGGCATCTGGAAGTCGCTCATGTCAGTCCTCCGACCGTTCAGTTCTCGGTGACCGGGTTGTCGGTCTGCGTCGTGCTGGAGGCCCGGGTCACCACGTGGTCGACGAAGCCGTACTCGAGGGCCTCCTGCGCGGTGAACCAGCGGTCGCGGTCGGAGTCCTTCTCGATCTGCTCCACCGTCTGCCCGGTGAACTGCGCCTGCAGCTCGTTGAGCTGCTGCTTGGTGTTGCGGAACAGCTCGGCCTGGATGGCGATGTCGGAGGCGGTGCCGCCGACGCCGGCCGAGGGCTGGTGCATCAGGATCCGGGTGTGCGGCAGCGAGTAACGCTTGCCCTTGGTGCCGGCGGTGAGCAGGAACTGGCCCATCGAGGCGGCCAGGCCCATGGCGTAGGTGGCGACGTCGCAGTCGATGAACTGCATGGTGTCGAAGATCGCCATGCCGGCGGTCACCGAGCCACCGGGCGAGTTGATGTACAGGTGGATGTCGCGGGTGGGGTCCTCGGCGGACAGCAGCAGCATCTGCGCGGCGAGCTGGTTGGCGATCACGTCGTCCACCTGGCTGCCCAGGAAGATGATCCGCTCGCGCAGCAGGCGCTCGTAGACCGAGTCGTTGAGGTTCATCCCCCCGGCGGCCGCACGCAGCAGCGGCATGCTCGCCAGGTTCGGGTCAGTGGTGCTCACGGGTGCGGTGACCTCCGTAGGACTGCGGTGCAGTCGGTCTCGTGGAACGGGTGGGTCGGTGGTCTCGGTGCGGTCGCGGCCCCCGCCGACGGGTGTCGGCCGGTGGTCCCGCGATGACCGCCTCGGTGTCACGTCGACCCTAACGCGCACCCCCGACGCGTTCCTCCCGGCGCGGGCCGGTGTTCGCCGTGGGCGCAGCGCGGTCCGGGGACGGCCCGGGACGACCGCCCGGGAACGACAGCGCCGCCCGCATCCCGGAGCGGGGTGCGGGCGGCGCTGTCGGAACGGTGGCGGTCAGGCCTTGGCGGTGCTGCCCTCGGCGTCGTCGACGCCGGCCTCGGCCGGGGTCACGGAACCGTCGGCGGTGTCGGCAGCCTCGTCGGCCGCCTCGGCGCCGGCCTCGTCAGCGGAAACCGTCTTCGGGCGCAGCGCCTCGAGGTCGACCGTGTTGCCCGACGCGTCGGTGATCGTCGTCTGCTCGAGCAGCTGGGCAAGCGCCTTGGTGCGGCGGACGTCGGCGACGAACTCGGCGATGTTGTTGCCCTGCTGCAGCTGCTGGGCGTACTGCTCCGGGCTCACCCGGTTGCGCTGGGCCTGGGCCATGATCTGCGCCGACAGGTCCTCGTTGTCGACGGTGACCTCACGGGAGTCGGCGATCGAGTCCAGCAGGAACTGGGTCTTGACCGCCTTCTCCACGTTCTCGCGCATCTCGGCGTCGTAGGCCTCGCGGCCGCCCTCGATGCCGGCGGCGGAGAAGTAGGCGTCCCAGTCCATGCCCGCCTGGAGCAGCTCGCGCTCCATCGACTGGGCACGGAAGGTCAGCTCCTGCTCGACCAGCTTCTCCGGCACCGGGACCTCGGTCGACTCGATCAGGTGCTCGACCAGCTTGTCGCGGGCCTGGGCGCCCTGCTGCAGCACCTTGGTGCGCGACAGCCGGGTGCGGACGTCGTCCTGCAGCTCGGCCAGGGTGTCGAACTCGCTGGCGATCGAGGCGAACTCGTCGTCCAGCTCCGGCAGCTCCTTGGCCTTGACCGAGCGCACCGTGACGGTGACCTCGGCCTCCTTGCCGGCGTCCGGGCCGTTGAGCAGCGGGGTGGTGAAGGTGGCGCTCTCGTCGGTGGACAGCCCGCGGACGGCCTCGTCCAGGCCGTTCATCAGGTTGCCGGAGCCGACCTCGTAGGACATGCCGGTGGTGCTGCCGTCCTCGAGCACCTCGCCGTCGAGCGTCGCCTCCAGGTCGATGGAGACGTAGTCGCCGTCCTCGGCGGCCCGCTCGACACCGGTGAGGGTGGCGAACCGCTCGCGCATGACGGAGATCTGCTGCTCGATCTCCTCGTCGGTGACCTCGACGTCGTCGACGGTGACCGCGAGGGAGTCCAGGGCGGGCAGCTCGAGGGTGGGGGCGACGTCGACCTCCGCGGTGAAGGCCAGCAGCTCGCCGTCCTCCAGGCGGGTGACCTCGACCTCGGGCTGGGCGATCACGCGCACCTGGTTCTCCCGGACCGCCTCGGAGTAGACCTCCGGGACGGCGTGCTGGACGACCTGCTCCAGCACGACCGGGCGGCCGACCCGCTGGTCGATCACGCGGTTGGGCACCTTGCCGGGACGGAAGCCCGGGATGCGGACCTGGTTGCGCAGCTCCTTGTAGACCTCGCCGAAGGCGTGGTCCAGGTCGCTCCACGGCACCTCGATCGCGAGCCGGACCCGGGTCGGGCCCAGGTTCTCGATGGTGCTCTTCACAGCGGCGTGCTCCTCGGGTACGACGGCGATGGGCGCGACCGCCGTGGGGACGGCGGCCGATCGTGCCCGCGAGTCTTCCAGACCTCGCGGCGGTGTCGGGGTGACAGGATTTGAACCTGCGGCCCCCTGCTCCCAAAGCAGGTGCGCTACCAAGCTGCGCTACACCCCGTGGCCACCGGCGAGTCTAGGCCGACGGCCTGCGGACGGCGCCGCGCGGGCACGGGATAGGCTGCGGCGGTACGCATGCGGGTGTAGCTCAATGGTAGAGCCCCAGCCTTCCAAGCTGGCCATGCCGGTTCGATCCCGGTCACCCGCTCCATCTCCTGACCAGCGCGTATGCCCGTCTGCGCAGCTCAGCGCGGACTTTGCGCCGCTCCCGTGCCTTAACGGTGCTGACCCCTGCTGACCGCTGACCACCGGCTTTGGCCGGTGCTTAAGGCACGGATAAGGCACGCGCCCGGCCGTGAATGACCTTGACGTCGTGCAGCTCCGCAGCTGCAGGGGCACGGGGCAGCCAGCCGACGAGCGACGCTGTGCATGGACCGCCAAGCGTCGTCTCGTGGCTGGCCTGTGCCGCATCAGGAGCGGCCGGCGCACCGTGATCGCGGCCTGACCGTCCCCTGTCGTTCACGCATCGTGGCGGACATCAAGCGGGGGCAGCGAGTCCACCAACCTGACCGTCTCAACGGAGACCGTGACGATGCGTGCCAGCAGGTCGACGATGTAGCGCGGATCGCCGATTTCGCGGGACCAGTCATTGGGGTCGTTGACGATGCCCGACGCCTTGTCGGTCTTCACCCAGTAGCGATCGATGATCCACTCGATGGCCGACCGGCTTCCCAACGTGTACCGGTACGCCTCCTCTGGGACGCCGCGCAGGGTGATCCGGTCGTTGTACTGGATCACCGACCGGTCAGCCCGCAGACCAGCGGCCTTCTGCTCCGCGGTCGGCTTGCCGAAGGCCATCTTCTTGTTCCGGACGGCGTAGAAGGGGTAGTCCGCATCGCCACCCGGGCCGGCGGCATCGAGCCCGTCCAGCGGGTACGGCTCGACGGTCTCGTAGCCCAGGTGCAGCTCGGCCAGCTGCTTACCTGCGTCGGCGAAGGCGCGAAAATCCTTGGCGAACGGGATACGCGGCAGCATCTTCTTCAGGTCCGCCGCGTACGTCTCCCGGTACTCCGGCGAGTGCAGTAGGCCATAGACGTAGTCGAAGACGTCGTCCTTGCTGATCGATTCGCCCGGGTAGGCAGCGGTGAAAGCGGTCAGCGCCTCGTCGGTGATGTT